>CAZQHS010000070.1:0-9001 GCA_964593485.1 uncultured Clostridiaceae bacterium | reverse complement strand
CTGCTGCCGCACAATATATATCGGTAGTGCGATACAATTATTTGTTGAACATCAAACTACATATGCACCTTAGTTATTTTTAGGTTTCTGAATTGAACGAACTATTGCTGATCCAATTAAAGCTAGAATTGAATAGACAAATACCCATATTAGGAAACTTTCATTAAATATTGTAAAGGTAGCAATAAGCCATCCTAGAAAGGTTATCCCAACAACTATATATATTTTCTTTATTAAAATCTGGCCAACTATCCCAAATAATAATGATAATAGTGGAAAAACAAATAATGCCATTAATAACTCCATAAACAACACTCACCCCTCTTTAAAAATTATATATTATATTTCTATTATCAACAAGTTTACCGCTATACCCTGCCGCATAAAGTTACATTAAAGTTTTTTTCAATATGACATTATCACAGAATAACAACAGTCTTTACTTTTTTGGCTGACAATAAAGTATTGATATGTCTTATGGAGATTTGACGGATATGCTTAAATTACTTTTTAGGGAGGTATAAAGATATCTCCCGCTCCTATAAGGTAAATCCATGGATTTCCAATTCATTTTTATAAAATAGGTGGTGAGCATATCTCCCACATTGCTCCCTACGCTCGAGTAGAGTTTTGTTTTTAGCAAAACTCTTTACTGTAATCTTTTTATAAAGATGTATCTAAGGCAAAAAATATGATAAAATAGTTGATAAGGTAAAAGAGGTGAGTAAATGGAGCTAAATCAACTACTGGACCGTATAGATACAAATCAAAAGAGAATAAATGAGCACCGCCCGCTTACTTCGGAGGAAGTTCGGGAGCTTGATCAATATTATAAAATCGCAGTCACATATACCAGCAATGCGTTGGAGGGAAATTCCCTTACGCTAACTGAAACAAAGGTGCTTTTGGAAGACGGAATTACTGTAGGCGGCAAGCCGCTCAAAGATTGCTATGAAGCGATAGGTCACGCTAAGGCCTATGACTTCATGCTGGCTGTTGCACGCTCTGATAAACTAAGTTTCACGGAGGATATGATATGCAGGCTGCATTTTCTTTTCTATAACGGTATAGACGGTGATCTAGCCGGTCACTATCGTGACCGCCAGGTGTTCATTACCGGTACAGATTACCTGCCTCCTGTTCCTGAAGAAGTACCATCACTTATGCAAAGTTTTGTATTGGAACTAAATAAAAAAATAGATAAGCTGCATCCGTTATTATTTGCCGCCTATGCTCATCGTCATTTGGTTGATATTCATCCTTTTATAGATGGGAATGGGAGAACAGCACGGCTTTTGATGAATTTGATTCTTATAAATAAAGGCTATTGTATTATATCAATACCGCCCATTTTGCGAATAGATTATATTTCGTCTCTCATCGCCTCACAACGGGAAAAGGATCCTACTGATGAGCCTTTTTATAAGCTCATTGCCGAATGTGAGTTAGAGGCTCAGAAAGATTATATCCGCATGTTCCGCATATAGCACGATTCGCTAATAAAGCCATTAAAAATTCCATAAACAACAACCCCCTGATAACTTTCTTTTTGTTATTGAAGATAAAATCTAACATGACCTTCTTTATAACAAGGTGTGAAGATATCTCCCGCTTCTATAAGGGAAATCCATGGGTTTCCAGTTCATTTTTGTCCATATATTTTTATCCCCTTGCATACCACGCCGGATACCATTTTTGAAACCATACAGTAAAAATACCCATTAGTGCAGGCATAACAGAATTAATTAGGCCTATGTAGGGTGAAAAACCGGTCCCCATCAAAATATATGTCCAAATTGGCGTAAGGAGATACAGCACCCCCCAAACAGCCGTCAATATACGGTTTGTTTTTATAAATAGGGGATTTTTAAGGGCGGTTTCTCCGCCGTAGCCCGACGCACTATAATGGGCAGTCAGCGGAATTTTTGTAAATGCCCCGATGACCCACATTAGTCCAAAGATAAAGTAGCTGGTGGGAACGATAAGCTTTATATCTATTCCGAGCAAAACTCCAATGCATAGCATAATCACAATGGGGACGCTGACCTGCTCATAGACAACAGGGCGAAACACAAGCCATAGCAAGGGAACAAGGGCCGCTGCCGCAATACTTGCCATACTGCCGGTAATCCCATTAATGGGGATTGCTATCCACATGGCAATCCAAGGCATAAGCAGCAACACCATGTTGGTTTTGCGCATTGGAGTTGTGTCTATCTGTTTGGAAGAAGATGGTGCACCAAATAGCTCATCCCATTTTAGCATGAGGTCAAAATCACCGTGGACTTTGTAAAGGCGGCGATACATTGCATCTTCTCCGGAAGTTTCATTGCGGGCGATAGAACGCCAAAGTGAATATGGAGTATCAATCCTTGTGGTATATGGTTTGAAACCCTCTGTTATTACTTCTGATCCTTGTTTTGTCAACAAAACTTGGTATGTCTTGTTAATATCGGTATAATGAAACTCCAATACACGCTCTACACCATCCGGCTTGTATAAAGCCGCCATTTGCCTTGTAAAACTAAGGCTTTCATCTACCGATGTATCCAAGCCTTCGCCTTTGCCAATGCCCCAAGAGGCATCCGCCATTTTTTCAAATACTTCGCGAGGATATAAGGGTTCTGCAAGCTCTGCTTTTGTCTTAGCCCCAATCCCACCGGCAGCATACTCCGCCCCCCCACGACGAACGATTTCCAAATATGCATCTGTCCTACTTTTAAGTTCCGGCACATTGAACAGTTCTCCTTGTCCGCAAAGGATTGTCGTGTAGTTACCCTTTCCACAGAAATGATCAAACATGGGTATAACTGCATCGTAATTTCCTTTTGAAGTCCAAAAGCCACAAGTTGAAATGACAAGGTGCTTCTGATGTGTTAAATTATAGCGGGACGGATGCCCACCGTGTTCAGTATCCTCTGACATAAATGGCAAACTAAGAGGAAGCTGTCGGTCAATGAGGTTTTTAAGGCCTCCGGGAACACCAAAATAATATAGTGGAAAAGACCAGACAATCACATCAGCATTAATGATTTTAGATAAAATGTCTTCCATTTCATCATTTATTACACACTTTCCCGGTGTTTTATTCCAACAAGCAAAGCACCCCAAGCAACTTTTAATCTTCACTTTTGCCACATCAATAATTTCCGCATCTGACCACCCGGCACCATCTAAAAATGCACGGGCAAGGTGCATTGTATTGCTGTTAGCACTTTTGGGGGAGCCATTTATAACCAATACTCTCATTATTTCACCTCTTTAGCTATTACTTATCCCATGACTATTCTATCAGTTAACTCCGCCTATTCAAAGCTCCTTCTGAATTCGGCAAATATGAAATTAGAGTGTTTATATCGGCATCACAAGCAGTAATACCTATGAAGCCGTTTTCTTCGGCTCTGTGTCTTTTGATTTTGTATCCAGCGGGGCGTCAACCGATTATCCCTCGTATCCATTATGACATACCCCATATTATGGCTGTCACAAAACGTCACAAAATTGGTTATTTTACCTGGTGAACCTTTGATTTATGAATGGATAAATGAGATAATATATCCATCCTGATTTATCATTACAACATTAAGGAGATTGGCTTTTTATGAAACTAAATAAAAACAACACATTTCGTATTGCCGCAGGTATTATTTCGCTAATATTAATCTTTTCTTTTATATCCCACCTTGTACATAAAAAAAGGGCTGATAATTATGATAAAGAGGTGTTAAAAGCCTACGCGGATGAAAATATTTCCTACACAAAAGATTATGACATCACTGAATTTGTTTTGGTGGATAAGTCAGTATTGAGCAGAGAGGCCAAACTCAGCGAAGAATACACAAAGGACTTAGTCGAAAAAGGTTCTATAAATATTTTATTTTTAGGTGAGGACAAAGAAAACAGTCTATATGATACAATCGGCATAATCAGTATTGATAAGAAAAATAAAAAGCTGCTCATAATGATGCTTCCAAGGGATTTGTATATAGATTACAGCCAAACTGTAAATGATGCCCTTGCCGCCGCCGGAAAAACAAAAGCTTCAGGCATATACAAGCTGAATGCAGCCCATTATATAGGAGCATTAATGGAATACGATGGTAAATTCAAAGTGAATTCCATCAGTTTTTTAGCTGAAGTCATAAAAGAGAAATTTGCCATAGATATAGATGATTACATAAAAATAAACCTTGCAGGGTTTAGAAAAATTGTAAATTTATTTGGCGGTGTGAGCATATATGTTCCCTACAATATGGACTATGATGACCCTTCCCAAGATCTATCCATACATCTGCAAAAAGGGTTGCAGCATCTTGACGGGGCTAATGCTGAAGATTTTGTGAGATTTCGGCAGGGCTACAATGAAGAAGGAATCAGATTTGATGTAGATAGGAAAAAGAACCAGTTGGCTTTTTTAAATGCTTTTATTAAACAACATGGTACCATCGGGAACATCAATAAAATACCCGATTTATCAAAAACGCTGAGCAGCAATATGATGAACAGCATTGGCTTTGGAGAAATACTGACTACATATATAGGTATTGCAAAAGATATTGTAAACGATGAATATGAAATAGAGAATAAAAATATTGACGGGATAAGTAAAATGATAGATGGCGTATCCTATATAGTGATTGATGAAGCAAAACCATAACTAATATAGGCCACATCCATCCTGACTTAAAACAAAACTACGGAGGCAAAAATGAAAAAGACTGAATTTTTATAGTGCAAGCATCTCTTATAGCCGCGATATATGCGGTTATCAACGTTTCCAACATATATGGAGGGGGCGGCATAATTGACATCGTATTTGGAAGCATTGCCACACTCTTGGCGGCATTTATCTCTTATAAAATGCCAAAAAAATTTCTTGTACCTCTGCCGCCGGTCATTATAAATGGGGACAAGGTGCCCCTATTTGCTATAATGGATTACCCTGTCTATAACCTTAAAGCCTAATCTATCATAAATTTTGCCGGCATTTGGATTATCATACTGTAGATATATATCCTTACCTTCTTTTTGTAGCGTACCGCTTAGATACTCTGTACACAAAGTTGCCAATCCTTTATTCCTATGCCCCTGGTCTGTTGCTACACCGACTATCAAAGCACCGGTTTTAGTTTCAAAATCGCTCTGGGCTATGCTTACAATCCTGTCGCCCATTTCTATGCATATTCCCCTGCCCCTGCCGGTAGACAGCTTTGTTTCCATAACCTCTTTTGAGCTATAACTATCAAAAACCCTGTCATATAACTTTACTATTTCATCTAAATCCTGTATATCTATGCTCCTTAAGAGTATCCGGTTATCTATCTGTTCAGGCATAATACATTTGTCCAGTTTGGCTATATAGGCCCCCGGAATTGCAGTTGCAAAGGTACCGTTTTCAAAAAAACTATGACAATATAGGCCGGGGCCAATCAGCTTGCTGCAATCTAATGAATTAATAAGATCAGTGAAACCTTCTAAGTCAAAATCACCCGGCATAAATAGCTGAAGTAATCCGCTTTTCCTGATAAATAGTGCCGCCTTTAGAACCTTGCCTTCATATTCGCCGTAAACCTTGTCATATACCTTCTTCTTACTATTCAGTCCAAGAAGTATGAAATAATTTCTCGCAATATCCGATTCCTCAACTGTTTCTTTCAACATATCAAAGCTTGTAGGCTTTATTTCCTTTATCATTCAGAACCATCCTTCAGCATAATCTTTTCATGTTCTTTCATAGATCAATATCTCCGTTCCATTTATTTCATGTTATACACGACTTCCATCAATTATCTGTGATGCTTCAATCAAATCTACCGGAATGTCAAGAATGCCCACAAGCCAAATAACAGCTACCATTGTAAATATTATACAATCAATTTAACCCATAGGCAACTTCAATTCAAACACTAATCTTCTTCTATGCCAAGTAGCGCCCCCAACAAATCGTTAAGGGCAGTTTAAGTTACCGTCATACTATTCAAAGGATTCGGCCAGCCGGGTATAAAGTTCCCTTGAAAGCCCAGAGTAGAAACCATCGGTACCTGCCTGCAAAACAGTTTTGCCATCGTCTAATTTATAAGCATGGAGGGAGTAAGGGTCATAAACCCCATCTTCCAAATTATAGGTAATATATTCTGCGTTTTCAATCAGCGAGAGCATTATAAGTGCATTTAATTGAAAAGGATATTGATTGTCCGCCGCCGTGTAAAAATTTCGTATCTCAGTATCGGTTTTGAAATTTACCATTACAGCATAAGGATGTTCTTTTGTATACAATTCAATACATTTTTTATCCTATCCTTAGTATCACCCTCACCGAAGGCAAGAGGCATGCCATTAATAATGTGCCTTCCTGTAGCAAGGTTTAGCAATGATAATCAAAGTAAAGGTGTGTGGATGGTAAACTATACTTGACAGTTTTCGATAAATAAGAATTGACAGTTCCCCTTCAAATGATTCAAAGTTGTATCAGCTAATACTGTATTACCTTAGGTTTTGTATACCACTTTCCCAATTCTGGCGACCAGTAGCCAACCCATTCTTTTGTTGAAGTGTATTCTGGATGATTTTGGTCGAGCATAATTTCTCGAAACTCAATGAAACCGGGAATACCTCCGACATCTTCGGGAGGGGTCTGCCCTTCGGCTTCAAGCAAAAATGGAGACTCTTCGTAATGTTCTTCAATCTCTCTAATAAATTCTATTGAATGTTCCCAATTGTCACCCATATCATAGGTGTATAGCATATGCTTGTGTTTCGGGAAATACTCAGACAGTTTACGACCCGATTCCAAAATAGCCTCTTCATCGTAAGCCAAGTCTTCTTCGTCCATAACAAGTCGTGCTACAGGCTTCCCATCTTTACTATCAAGCACAATAAAATCATGAAGGTGGCAATTTTTCCAATCAAAGACATTTTGCATTAGTTTGTGTAGTTCAGTGAACTCCATGTCGGCTGGAACAATCATACGCCTTGTCGCTTTATAAATATCTAAATCAAGGGTTGCGAGCAATTCAAAAGCACGATATTTATAAGCCGGTTTGCCCGTAAGTTCAACTAACGCTTTTACCATCGCCTCTGTTGGAATAAATCCGTCACCGTGACTGCTGCTATAGTTAACAAGATATCTGCTGGCTTTATATCCCAGAGTATCATCGAATTTTAATGATCCCATTGATTCGTTAACAATGCGACCAATAACAAAAGATGCATCCAAGCCTTGATGATTTACCCATGCAGTCATTTTGCGGTCGTGGTTTGAGACAAAATCTATCTCTCCCCCCTGCCGCAAGTATTCCTCCACGATTTCAGGGTTTAAGTTCATCGCAATCAGCGTGCTGCGTATAGCGGTAGTCATTTTTGCTGCTATATCCTTGAATTGATTACGCTTCACTCCGAATATTGTCACAGTAAATCGGGTAGCGTTATTTACCATAACAACCATGTCCTCTTTGCGACGGTCAAATGTGTTTGTCCAATTTGCTGTCCATGAAAAAAGCGGCATAACGGTTTCTTCTGCTGGAGTAGGTTTTAGACTCATAGCTGCCGCGAGTTTTTTAGTTAACGCAATTTGCATTGTAACTCACCACCATTTTAATTTTTACCGAATTCTCGGTCGCTCTTTGTTTGCCTCATTATTTTCTATCACCGATGACATTCATCATCGGAATCCAAGACAGTAGCACAATTTATTCTCCCTGCTTATATTATCCTAAAAGTGGTTCTCCCTCTATTAATTGAAAATTGTACCACCTAATAATATAATACCCTTTAAAAGATAACTTTTAAAGGGGGACAAGAAAGGTGATAAAGTTGGATCAAAAAGCAGAAATCAATTGCATCAATTCCATTGCTCTGACAATAGGAACTCGCGTATATTCATATGCTTTAGCCCGTCCCTACTCATATCGAATTCATCATAGGACACAACATACTTGGGAAAGTTGTCCCTGATTGTATCATATGCCCCAAATTCACGCTGGATCGTTTCTTCGGATGCCAGAAGATAAGCTACCTGAACGTAGAGCTTTTGTGTTTGCTTTTCAGCTATAAAATCAATCTCTTTTTTTCCTGCTTTTCCAACGGTGACCTTGTACCCTCGCCGCAGGAGTTCCATATAAACGATGTTCTCGAAAATAAGGTTGATATCCTTCATATTTCCGCCGAAAACCGCTTCCCTGATTCCATGATCAGCAATGTAGTATTTCTCATTGACAGTAAGAATTTTCTTGCCTTGCAAGTCCTGCCTAGGAACACGGTAGAATAGAAAAGCATCCTCACAAGACTTGATGTAGTTTAAAACTGTTTCCGGTGCAACAGTGCGTCCCTCATTTTTAAGATATTTTGAAATCGCCGTAGCAGAGAAAGTCGTTCCGACATTTGCCGTAATATATGCGATGACACGCTCCAGCAGATCAACATCACGAATACTGGTACGTTTTACGATATCTTTGAGGACAACGGAGTTATAGAGGTCTCGCAAATACTGACGGCTCGGCTGCTCTGCATAGCGAAGGTTGCTCAGATACGGCATCCCGCCGACGGTAAGGTATCGAGTAAACATCGCTCTCGAATCCGGGTCAGGAAAAACGGTATGATATAGTTCCGAGAATTCTCCAAAGGAAAAAGGATAAATCACAAATTCCACATATCTCCCTGCAAGGTAAGTGGCCAGCTCTCCCGAAAGTAGTTTGGCGTTTGAGCCGGTGATATAGATATCACAATTAAATTCAACCCGAAAAGAATTGATGCACTTTTCCCAGCCTATGACTTCCTGAATCTCGTCAAAGAAAAAATATGCCTTGCCGTGAATGCCATTTACCCGCCTAGTGACCTCCTTATGCAGTGCTTCGGCAAAACAAAGGTGTGCGTTGCTCATATTTTCAAAGTTTATAGAAATAAACTGGTCCTCATTTACACCGGAGGCAACCAGCTCTCGCTTAATCAAATCCAGCATAACGGACTTTCCGCTACGGCGGATGCCGGTTAAGACCTTAATAAG
>CAZQHS010000069.1:0-9238 GCA_964593485.1 uncultured Clostridiaceae bacterium | reverse complement strand
CCTGAAAAATCATGGCGCAATTTATGCTTTACACACTGTTCCAAATCTATATCGCCGTATAAAATCCCTTCCTCACTTCCCATAGGTCCTGCAATCAACTCGGTTTCCGGCCCTACAATCATTGAACCACCGCAAATTCCCGGGGCTTTTAACAGCTCTACAACCTTATCAGGTAATTGCATTTTTTCAATCATATCATCATCTACAGTGGAACAGGAACTGATTACAAAGGCTTTAGATACCTGTGCAAAATTCTGTGATGCTATTTGTACATATTCTCTCATAGGTCTACCTGTAATCCTCCAAAAATTTGGCCAGGACATCCCGTGAATGCGAGTTCCCTCTGCTGTAAGTGCAAACAATGCTAATGGATTTGAATTCTCACTACATGTCAAAGCACTAATATGGCCGTATTCCGTATCAATAGTGCCAAAAGTATCACCATTACCTGCTTTGTGAACTATTCTTTCTGCAGCTGTGGGCATAAATTTTTGATGTTTCCCTAAATATTTGCCATCCGGACTTATATATATTTGTGTATTATACATTGTTCCAGTTGTTTTAGGAAGTTTTTCACATACTCCCATAATCACATAAGCCTTTGCTGCTCTTGCTGCTTTGCACAGTTCTTCCACTTCAAAGCTTGGGATTTCAACTGAATTCTTAAAAAGTTCAATACTCATCTGATTGGCTACATTACTCGTAGCTGCATGAAAAATATACCAAACGGGATGTGATGGAATAAATCCCTCAGGAAATACAATCAGTTTTGCCCCGTTTCTTCCGGCTTCTTTTATTAAATCACAAGCCTTCTTTGTTGTAGCCTCCCTATTGAGAAAAACCGGAGAGGCTTGTACTGCAGCAACCCTCAAAGTTTCATAAGTGTCTCCCATTTATTTCACCTTCCTAACTATAATGGTTGATAAATTAAAAATTTAACCTCCTGCTACTACAGGTATAAATGAAATAACATCATCATTGGAAAGAATCCTATAAAGACCGTCTTCCTTATCAAGGAAAGAATTGTTAACTAAAACTATAGCTTTAGTAGAAAGCTTTCCGTCAGTTAGTATTAGGGACTCAAATTCAGGACCATATATGTCACAAAGCAATTTGAGCAATTCCTTAAAGGTGCCGGAAAAATCCAAATCAATGGAATCTTCATTCGTTGAACTCAACATGTACGAGTTAAACACTATCTTCACTATTTCAACAACTCCAAAGCCCTTTTTACATAATGCATTACCCTATTATATCCACGTTGAAATTTAAGTCGGGTTGAATGATATTTATAGGAATCATAAGCACAATCCGCTAAGATTTTACCGTCTTCCAAAGACGGTAACGGATACATGGGACCAGATAAATCAAAGTCAAAACAGTCGTTGTTATGGAATGTAATTCGAACAATCATATGAGATAGTTTAAGCAACATATCATTAATTTTATCCGCTTCCTCACTGGGTTCATCAATAGTTAATATCTGATTATTAAGTTCTTCCGTAGCATCAATAAGCTGACTGATACGACCTTGTAATAAAGATAAATCAAAACGTTCTTTTAAATCATCCTGCAGCCTTGATACAGTTCGCTCCATCTCTCTTGCTGCGGCATTAAAGTCATAAGGTAAAATTGGGGAAGTCAATAGTCTCCATATTACTGCCAAATATATCTTTGTATCACGTACTAAAAACTCTTCGTCTACTTTATCAACGGTATCGTGTTTAGTGTGCCACCACCAGCCGAGGCCTCCCGCATATTTAGTGTTGCCCATTTTAAAAGAAACTACATCTTTGTCCTTACGTGCGTCTTGTTCCGAGAATGTTCCGAATATAGATGTGAGGCCTACACCATAGAATGATTGATCCGCGTAATGCCCTATTCTTTTACCTATAAAGTCCTGTCCTGTTTGTTTTTTTATTACGTCAGTAGCAAGATCCTTCGTTTGCGGCATTACAGGGGCTTCAATTATTATTTCCGCATCCTTCCCACCCGTTGAATCAACATATACATGACCTATACAATTTTCTTCCAATTCCTCAAAATGATTGTCGGAATACCACGCGGAACTGAAAAACTTCCCTTGAGAATGCCCAGCCCAAAATACAAGCCTCAATCCTCTTTGCCAATGCTTTTGCTTTTCTGCAAGCAATCTCGCACATTCAATCAATGTAGCGTTTGCAGAACCATTATCCATTGCACCATAATCCCAAGAATCTATATGACTTGAAAAAAGCAAGAATTTATCACTTTTATCCGTACTGAAATTCGCCTCTAAAAGAGGTACATCTCTCCAACCTGTGTCAACAGTTGATTCTATCCTTATAAAGGTACGATTATTTTCTATTTCTTCTTTAATAGCATTTCCACTACCTCGTGTTATTGATACCACGGGTATTGCAGGCATAAGATTTTCTGTTTTATCGTGAGGTCCGCCCCATATAGGTGACAACCCGATATTATGCAAGTAATCATCTTGTGCAAATATAGCTCCTATTGCACCAAGTTCACTTAATCTTGCAACCTCATCAACAGAAGGAAGTCCGTTACAAAGGACTATTTTCCCTGCAACCATGGGGGATGTTGAAAGAACGATTTCCGCCTTAAGGCCCATGGGGGGAGTTGATGGTGTAAAAGAATGCCCCAATGCCTCAAAACTAATTCTTTTTGGATATTCCAATTCAACAAATGCCTTAAGAGGCACACTTATAAATGCCGAATGAAAGGAGAGGTCAGTTTCGTAACCAAAACCCTCTAAAATCTTTTTACAATATTCAAGACTTTCTACTTCTTCCTTTGTCCCCGAAACCCTTATCCATTTAGCAATTTCCGTTGTATATTCCATTAAATTTTTTCCACTTACATTTTCTACGAGAAAATCTTCTTCTTTTTCCATTAATTTAAGGTATTCAGCCAATGTCAAAGCCTCCTTGCAATTATTTTAAAATTTCATTTACCATTAAAGCCATTACTTTTGAACCGCCAATAAGTGCTTGAAGTTTAAATGTCATATTCGGCTTATGAAGTCCAGGTACAAGATCGGCACCTATTCCTAAAATGGTGGTTTTGAGATTTTTCATTTTATATGAATAATTATGAAAATCTTCACCGCCGGAAGTAACAACATAATCTGATAATCCCTTTTCCCCAAGCACATATTCTATGCAGTCTTTTGCAATTTCTACTACTTCATCGCTATCTTGTGCGGCAGGCACTTCACCTTTAAGGTTGCATACTACCTCAGCCCCACATGATTCTCCAGCCTTTTTTGCTGCAAGTATAAAGGATTCCTTTAGCAATTCCATCACACTATTTGTTTGGGCCCTCATATCGAATGCCATCTCTGCCTTGCCGGGAATCACATTAAGTGCACTACCCCCGCCTCTTATCATAGTGACTTTAAGGGAATGAGGGACTTGGGGGTCAAGCCTTATACTATTAGCTGCCGCTATAATTAAAAAACAAGCATCTATAGCATTCACACCTTGGTGCGGTCTTGCTCCGTGAGCATCAGATCCTGTAACCTCAACTTCCATTATTCCGGAAGCCCCGTGTCTTACAGAAGGTGAAATCTTTCCGTAGGGCAACTCTTCTTTTGGTCGTAAGTGGGTACCTATTAAATAGTCAAGACCTTCCATCTCCTTGGATTCTAATAATGCTGTTGCACCTTTTAATGTCTCTTCGGCAGGTTGA
Organism: uncultured Clostridiaceae bacterium; assembly: GCA_964593485.1. Classification (GTDB taxonomy): domain Bacteria; phylum Bacillota; class Clostridia; order Lutisporales; family Lutisporaceae; genus JAAYKT01. Next base: position 5,545 of record CAZQHS010000069.1, on the reverse strand, counting down.
AAAATTATTTTTATCTGCCCTTTATCAGGAAACTTTAGTTCAGCCAAAGCTTCCGCCACTGAAAGTACAATGGTCATATTAGCATCGTGGCCACAAGAATGAATATATGTCAATTCACCATTTATTTCATGGGGCAATGCATCCATGTCCGACCTTAACCCTATGCAAGGACCCGGTTTTCCGGAATCAAGTGTCCCTATAACGCCTGTCCCACCTATTTTAGTTTTTACCGAATATCCCATTGAAATAAGTCTTTTTGAAAGGTAGTCCGAAGTTCTATATTCTTGAAAACCGATTTCTGGGATGGAATGCAGATAGTTAAATGTTTCAACAATCTTATCTTTGTTTATCTCAAAATACGATAATAATGCATTTTTCATAGCGTTCTCCTTTTGTATAAAACAATGACCTTATTTATTTTTCTTTGGAACAGTGATGCCCTATATCCCAAGACGCTCTATAGTTTCTTTCGTAGGTATGCCGTCTTCATCCCAACCGTATAGAAAATAATATTCTTCCAACATTTTATAAAAATTAGACCACCCTATTGTTTTTCCCGCCCCGGGTCCATCTGGTAAAGCATCTTCAACAATACGGGGTGCTACCGTATCATCTTTTTTTGTTAGCCCTTCTCGATTATTGTATAGCCTTATGGTCGTTTCTGTTCTATCGGCAATGTCTACAAATTCTTCTTCTGTAAAAGTTAAACCCAATACGGCCTTTATATACTCAATATAATCTTCAATAGCTACATGCAAGCTACGGCCAACAAAATCACATACTAAAAGTGTATGCATCAAAGAACGTTCAACAAAAAGTTTTCTCAGTGCATTACTATGACCTTTTATTTGCAACGGATCATCTGTGGCAAATGCCACATGCATAGGTGAGCTTCGTCTATGGCATCCACCTCTTGGTGCCACTGCATAAGCCACCGCTCCGCCATAGGCTGCGCGAGGATCGTATCCTGCATATTCAAGCCCCTTGGTATGCATTGCAAAATGTTCGGAACCCTGCCCTATTTCTTTGGATAAAGCTCTGACACCAAGAGCAAGTTTTGCCCCAAAACCTCTTTTATGAGCTATATCACTGATTAACCCTGGGAACAGCTCTTCATTCCCAAAGGTAAGTTTTAACCCACCGGTAAAGCTCTCATCTATCAACCCTTTTTCAAAACATTCCATGGCAAAGGCAATGGTATTTCCTGTGGAAATAGTATCAAGACCTTCTTTGTCACATACTATATTTGAGGCTGAAATTATTCCCAAGTCATATATTCCTACATTTGATCCCAGCATGCTCAATGTTTCATATTCAGGCCCTTCCACATATTGTTCACCCAAGGGACCTTTGGAATGAGTCATGATACCGCATGGTGTGATACATGAGATACACCCTTTTGTGTGATACACATGGTTCTTAACCCCATTGGCATCAATGCGACCCATAGCCTCCGGACATGTACCTTTTTGATAATTCAAAGTTGGTAACATCCCTAATCTGTTTGTATTAAGCATAGTGGAGGATGTCCCGTACTTCCTTCGGTTTTCCACTCTCACATCACTTTGTGCATCCTTGACATTTTGTGCTAAGTGAGACAGAAGTTTATCTTTATTCATACAAGAAATGCCTTTGGTACCGCCTGCTATCAAAGCTTTGAGATTTTTGGAACCCATAACGGCTCCTACACCGCCTCTTCCTGCTTGACGAAAAATATCACTGTTTATAAGGGCAGAAATAATAAGGTTTTCTCCCGCCGGGCCAATACAAGCTATGCCTAATCTTTGGTTGCCATATCTTTTCTTTAATATGTGCTCTGTTTCATAAGTGTCTACGCCCCATAAATCCGTCGCATCAATCAACTCGACGCTTTCATCAGTTAAACTGATAATTGATGGGTATTCAGCCTTACCGCGTATAATAAGAATGTCACAACCCACATATCTCATTTCCGTGGATAATGCCCCGCTTGAGTAACTTTCCGACCAGCCGCCGGTTGCGGGAGATTTTGTAACTACCAGGTATTTTCCTGCACCCGGTGCAGGTGTACCTGTAAGGGGGCCTGATATAAACATAATAATATTCTCAGGAGATAAGGGATCTACACCTTTTTTTGATTCCGACAACATAAGGTATGATGCTATAGCCCTACCGCCAAGATATTTCCTTATTACATTATCCGGTATTTGTCTTTTTATCAAAGTTTTTGATGACAAATCATATTCCCACAACCTACCGTAATCTTTCACTTACCTTACCTCCGGTTTCTTTAAGCAACTGTTGGGCATTGTAGCTTGTAATTCTTCTTTTATCAGCCTTGCTGGCATCCAGTTTCCTAATAGAATCAATGGGATTTAAGTCCCCCATATCAAAAGGATAATCCGTTCCAAGTAAAATCCTGTCAATACCGACTCTGCTAATAATATACTTAAGTGCGACCATATCATGAATTATGGAATCATAATAGAACTTATCTAAAAAGGTTGACGGTGCAGCAGACAGATGTGAGTATTCCGGCCTTACCGTGTAAGCGTGATCAAGTCTGCTTGCGGCCAATGACAAATAACCTCCGGAATGAGATAAACAGATCTTTAAGTTCGGAAAACGATTAAATATTTCTCCCGTAATGAGCCTAATTCCTGCTATTGCCGTATCCAGTGGATTCCCTATTATATTCCTTAGGTGGAGATCAGTAAATCTTCCCTGTCCCATTGTATAATGTGGATGCAACAGTATAAATGCGCCTAAACTTTCCGCCTTCTCCCAAAACGGGTAAAGTGACTCATCATCTAATTCTGTACCGTTAATATTGGTTGCTATTTGAGCTCCGATAAAACCATAATCATCCATCGTTCTTTTAAGTTCCCTGCATGCTTCATCAACGGAACTCATAGGCAAAGCAGCAAGTCCCAAAAATTTGTTTTTATAATTCTTAATGTCCTCAAATATTTGATCATTCAATAACCTTGCCCATTCTATACAATTTGCTTCCTCAAGTTCATAATTGAATGCAAAGGGAGGAGTACAAAGTACTCTACAATCAATTCCCCCTTTATCCATATCGGCTACTTGTGTCTCTATGCTTATAAGACCTGCGTCGAGTTTGCCTAATGTTTTACCATTTATCTTCATATATTTAGAACCGTCATTAGCCTCTACTATTTCAAACAATTCTTTATAGTCCGGGTTTTTCACCTTAGGCATATAATGACCGTGAACATCAATAACCATTATAATTTCTCCTTTTACGAAATATCCACTACTGTTATAGCTTGTACGGGACAGACTTTTGCACACTCATTACATCCGCAGCATTTTATTGGCACGGATAAACCTTTGTATTCAAAAATTGTCTTACGCGGACACACTGCTATGCATATGCCGCAATTTGTGCATAAGCACTCGTCAATCCGCCAATCTTGCCCTTCTCTAAGGATTGCGTTAACCGGACATTTTTTTGCACATAAACCACATTGATTACAATAAACTACATCAAAGGTTCCTATCTTTTTATGGCTTTCGTTTATTCTGATTGCCGACTTTTCCGTATTTGATTCATTATAATTAACAAGAGAACACGTCATTTCGCATATGCGGCATCCCATACATTTTTTCATATCTACTTTAATTGCCACAACATCACCCCTCGCCAAAGTACATTGGAATAAAAGACTTTAAGTCTAAAAAAGTACCATATAAATCTTTAATAAAGCGATTCGGTACCGTTCAATAAACCTTCAACCTTATCGGAAGTACTGATCCAACCCAAGGAAGCCCTGATCTGCTCAATTGCAAAGTCATGATATTTCTGCCCGTTCATGCTTGCACAACAGTCTTCCAAAAGAACAACTCTTATATCACGATTATAAGCTTCGAAAGTCGTGCTGAGAACACAATTGTTAGTGTTTCCTCCTACAATAAAAAAGGTATCAATTCCCATACAACGTACTGCAAATTCAAGGTCAGTTGCTATAAAGGGGCTGTATCTTTGCTTATAAATAATATAATCAGTCGGTTGTACATCCATCTGCGGCATAATTTCTACAGCCTTTGAACCCGGTACCCCAACTAATTTACGTTTATGCCCTACACCGGTAACCTCTTTGCTTTCATACTGATATTTCCATAAAGGATTGTTAAGACACATTGGAAAACCGGTTACCGGATTGTGTTTATGGGCCGTTGTAATAAAAATTACAGGAAGATTATATTTGCGAAATGCGGGTATTACAACCTCCGAAACATTCTTTATTACTCTCTCGGCATCTTCCTTGGAAACAGGCAGTATTTTCATATCTACATCGAAATGTATCCTGTTAATATCCACTACTACCAAAGCTGATTTTGAAAAATCCATTTAAAAACGCCTCTCTTTCTTAATATAATTTTTATTCTTATTAGGTTTTTTAAAAAATTTCATCATTAAAAACAACTACATATTCAAAAATGCGGCTAATGCACTGATCATGATCAAAAAGTTTTTATTTACTTTAATAAATTCGGCAAGTACGTTGATATGGCAGGTATAAATGTTACCAATGCCAATACAAGTAAGCTAAGTAATATAAAAGGCATTGTTGCCTTTACAACCTCAGCAAAATCCATTTTTAAAGCCTTGCAAGTAACAAACAAGTTCTGTCCAAAGGGGGGCGTAGACATACCGATTGCTAAGTTTGTTGTTACAACATTCCCTAAATGTATAGGGTCAATACCGGCATTCATTGCCAGAGAAAACACCATAGGAATGATTATAACGATAGCTGAACCTGCACCCATAAACATACCCGCAATTAGGAAAAACAGATTAATAACCAGCAAAACAGCTATGGGTGAAGTTGTACCTAAAAGCCCCGACATAAGTTGTGGTATTTTTGCAAGAGTCATTGTATAGGCAAGCACTTGTCCCGCAGCAAGCAAAATATAAACTGTAGCAGTTGTTTTTGAGCAATCCGCTAACATATCCATAAAATCCTTTATGCCCAAATCCTTGTACACAAACATTTCAACCAACAATGCGTATCCTGCGGATACAGCGGCAGCTTCGGTAGGGCTGAACTTACCGGAATACATACCACCTATAATAATAAGCGGAAGTCCCAGTGACCATCCGGCTTCTTTTGTGCTTCTAAGGATATCCTTAATGCTCGGTCTAGGGGTTCTTGGAATCTTTTTAACTCTTGCGTGAATATAACTGTATATTGCAAATATCACACCCCATGTTAAACCGGAACCTACTCCTGAAAGAAACAGCTTCGTGACAGAAGTATTTGTATTCATTGCGAAAATTACAAAACAAATACTTGGGGGTATCAACATTCCCACGGCGCTCGTTGATGTGATTAAACCGGCACTAAAATCTTTATCGTATCCGTTTGCAATCATTTCCTGATGCACAAGGGCACCTATAATTAAAATTCCCGCAACAGATGCGCCAGAAATAGCCCCAATAATAACACAGGTTACGATTGTGGCAAGGGCAAATCCGCCGTACATATGCCCCACCAGATTTTTCGCAAACTTCAGCAACCTGGGTCCTATTTGGCCT
>CAZQHS010000068.1:0-9294 GCA_964593485.1 uncultured Clostridiaceae bacterium | reverse complement strand
AAATAGAAAAACCGGGTCACCCCGATTTTTCGTTTTATTTTTGTTCTCATTATATTATATCCGTGGGGAAAGATAAGTGTAAACCAATAGCTCGAATTTTTATTTTTGCTTTTTATTTCCGTTCTATAGACCTTATGTTATGCTTATTGTAAATTAATGTTTAATGAAAAGAGGAAAGTTTATGTGCGGCAGATTTTTATTGGAAAGCGAAGTAGAAGATTTAGTCGCCAGATACAATTCGGATTATGAGATTGAGGATTTTAAGTCCGGTGAAGTTTTTCCATCGGAAAATCCTCTTACTGTACTGAAAAACGATAACAAAATCATGCTTTCCCCTATGAAATGGGGCTTTCCCATGGCAAAGAGCACAAAGCTCATAATCAATGCAAGGGTAGAGACAGCAAGTGTAAAACCTATGTTTAGAGCTTCTTTATTGTATAGAAGGTGCATAATACCTGCTAATGCTTTTTTTGAATGGAAAGGCGATAAAGGGAATAAAACAAAATTTATCATTAGAAAAAATGGGGAGCCCATCTTTTCCATGGGGGCAGTTTATAATAATGGATATTTTTCTATCATCACAATGGCTTCCAAGGATCAAATGAAACCTATCCACAATAGGATGCCTTTCATTCTTGATAGAAACGAAGAAGGCCAATGGTTGGACAGTGGCACAAATACAAATGCACTAAATGTTCTTTTAGCTGCCGAGAGAAATATTGATTTTATAATAGAGCCCGTAAATGCTGCACAGTTGAAGTTTTTTTAGAAATACAAAAACCACCCTGCTGTACCTTGGCAAGGTGGATTATTTGAATATTGCGATTTGTGATCCCTCATTTTCTTTTGCTTTATATAGAGCATCGTCCGCCATTTGAAACAATTCTTCATAAGTGCTTTTTTCTTTCCAAATTGCTATTCCGATACTGAGATCTATCTGAAATTCTTCATTGAATTCCTTGACATATTGTATTAGCTGCCGACATTTAGAACGAACAAAATCCGCTGAAGGGATATCTTGCATATATACGCAGAATTCATCTCCCCCAATACGACCTATAATATCCGTCTGCCGAAAGGTAAGTTTAAAACCCTTGCTTATATTTTTTAAAACCATATCTCCTTTTAAGTGACCATGATTATCATTAATATCTTTAAACTTATCACAATCAACTATTATTAATGCATCTATCTTGTGCTTATCTTTATTTTTCATATTCTTAATAATAGCCTCTTTTGTAGTTATAGCGTTAAGGAGCCCGGTTAATCCATCTAACTGCGACTTTGTAATTAATTGTTCTTTTTCCCTTTCTTCTTCACTGATATCGATTAATTTACCGATAATTGAATGAGTTTTTCCGCTTTTATCTTTCAGGTATGAAAACAATACCCGAAACACCGCATTATCCCCATCTGAAAGAGGCAAATTCAATGTATAAATGTTTTCTTCTTTACCATTATAATCATATTCCTTGATACTTCTTTTCAACAGTTCGATTATCTTATCATGCTTTTCACAGATATCCATTTTATCATCATTTCTTTTTAGTACCTCTAAATTTTCTGATTCTATATGATATTCAAACAGACACTCATTTGATAATTGGGATAGTATCGTATATCTTTTATTCTCCATTTCAAAGCGGTTCTTTGCACGTTTATTTAGAAATGTACTATATATAAGCACAGCCATTATAAAAAATACCAAGGCGAATATTTCTTTTCCATAAGAATCAAATATCATAGAAAAGGTAATGTTTCTTTCCACTTGGGATGCAACATCCAAAATCAAAGCATCCATTCTGTTTTTACTAATTGCTTCAATAGACTTGTTTACAATAGATAATAAAACTTGATCCTTCTCCGGCACGCCCAGGCAATAGGATCTTTCTTCTTTACCTATGGGTATGTTGATGATATTTTTGTGTTCGTTTTCCAGTATATAAAAGGCCACGGAATAAGCATTACCAAAGCCGTAGTCTGCCTTCCCTGAATTTACGGCATTGATAGTAGCTTTCCTGTCATCAAAATATATGGTGTTTTCCTCTTTTACACCTTCTGGCAAGGTACCGCCTGCTATTGAGGCATATCGCTTACCCTCCAACTCATTGGGGCCTAACAATTTATTATAAAATAATACTGTCTCCGATTCTAAATAAGGTTTTGATAAAACCAAACCCGATGGTGCATATTCCTTTGTCAAACCAAAGACTATATCAGGTTCACTATTTAGGCCTTCATTGATAGACTTATATAGATGATACTCAAAAACAATCCCTGTCATATCCGCTATTTCATGGAGTACGTTTACAGCTATTCCTTTGATTTCCCCTTTGGAATCCAAATAATGATGGGGTGCACCACCGTCAATAGAAACGGCTTTTAAGACTTTTCCCTTAGCTAAATAATCCGCTTCTTCTTGAGTAAAAGAGATTTTATCCGCTTTTACCTGCAAAACAATACCACTAAAAATGCATATTATAATAGTAAGCACCAAAACTTTTTTAATAGATGTATATAATTGATTATTCATAACAAATCTCCGGTATAATTTATTAGGCTTAATCCCGTTATTCCAAGCGCAAAACAATTGCAATCGGATTAATCCCACTTATCATATGAAACAGTAACACCAAGTATGTGCCGGGGAAAGGCAACACCATAGCATAATCCCACTTATCATATGAAGCAGTAACCTGTATATTTCCCCGGTTTTACCGTTGGGTTTTGTTTATTCAAACCAATTATATTGAAATATGACTTTTTTTGCAATACCTATAGTTCATTTTAGCATATTTTGTAAAACCATGTCTAAACATGTATGCCCGTTTATACTTTTGATGGCATAATTCATATACATATTAGGTCTTATGCCTAACCGTGAATAAAACAATAATCACACTGCATATATTCAAAATCAATTATTTTCTTTGATAAGTGTATTACCATCTTGTGGATTTACATGAAAAATGGATTCATAGAAATCATTCCCAAACCAAGATGGTAAGTGTTTTTTAGAGTTGGCTTACAGTTTTAAAGTATTCAATTAGAAAATTTTTGTGGAATTGGCATTTCAAAAATAGGATCCGTATACTTTTTAAAGGATTTGTTCAGGGTTATGCAGTTAACGATTCATAAATTGTTCAATAAACTCCAAAATTTCCGGAATTCTTTCATTAGCGACTATCCAAACAGCATCCATATCTAACTGTTTGTACTTGTGTGCAACAATATCCCTCATTCCTGCTATCCTTTTCCATGGCAATTGAGGATGTGCTTCACAAAAATCATTAGGCAGTGTTTTAACGAGTTCACCTATATTAAGAAGAGACATGCATACAGCTTTTTTTATTAATTTATTTTCAATAAATTCATTATAATCCACGCCTTCTATAAATTGCTTTATATCAAGGCAGTCTTCTTTAATGTGCATAAAAATCATTTTAATCTTTTTCATATATTATTTTAGCCTCTCTTTGCACGTTTTTTGAAAATTCATCATCTTTAAGGGAGTTATATGTCAACAAATCAATTTCTCTTCCTAACTTTTCTGCAAGGTCTTGCTTAAGGGCAATAATGTCAATCAAATCATATTTATCGCAAAAAGAAACAAGCATATCAATATCGCTCATAGTATTAGCTTCTCCTCTTGCAAAAGAGCCAAATACCGCAGCACGTTTAACCTTATGCAGATCAAAAATAGGTATGATAGCATCTTTAATTTCACTTATTTCTTTAAACAATGCTGGCATACAATCACCTCTAAAGTATTCTTATTAACCATATTATATAACAAAATACAATTCTTTCAAATGATAAAATAGTACCGTGAATAAAACAATAATCACACTGCATATATTCCATCTACAGCCAATTCCTTAATCCAAAGGAATTTTTTCATATATATGGTTATGCCTGATTCATGGGGTCGTATATCTTTAGCCAAGTATATTTGCACACCATCAGTCTCATATTGTAAAAAGCTTTCAGGCTGCTCTGGTTTGCCCATCTTAACAGAGGGCTGCTTAGTAATACATCAGCCAGATCTTGAAATAGCTATATATACTATTATAGAATTGTCTGAACTATTTTGATTTATATATTCTATTGCTTCCGGTTTTATTTTTATATCTATGATAATCACATCCTTGTTAATCGAAGTTTTGTTCGTTACTAAACCTACATATCTCTTATACTTCTCCGAGGGTTTTTCCATCCAATCATATTTTTGTCTTATTTATTGGCTTACTGTCAATGCTCTCATGCTTTATCGCATATCTATTATCTGCTGGCTCCGCCGCCACCACTGCGGCCTCCCCCGAAGCCGCCTCCGCCACCGAAGCCACCGAACCCGCCTGACCCTCCGCTCCCGAATCCTCCTCCATAATAGCCACCGCCGTAGTATCTCCTGCTTCTGCTTCCGCCTCTTCGTATTCTGCTAAGAAATATGAGAATTAGAATAACTATAACAATTAAAAGCCACATAGGAATTTCATTTTCATCTCTTACGGAATAGTTTTGCAGACCGGATAGGTCTTTGCTGTCCATATCCAAATTGTATTCTTTGGCAACTTCCGACGCCACCGCCATAAATGTATCTTTAATGCCTTTTGAAAATTCTTTAGTTTCAAATGCCGTCATTGCATAATCGTCCAATATAGCCCCTGCTTTACCATCATTTATAGCCCCTTCGAGACCATATCCCACTTCTATACGGATTCGTCCTCGCTGATTTTTCAAAATGCTTTCTTCATTAACCAAAATTAGTATACCGTTGTTGTTTTTACTATCTCCTATGCCCCATTCTCTAAAAAGCTTCACCGCATAGTCCTCTATCTCCATCCCCGATAAATCTTTTACCGTTACTGCTACAATCTGAGCCTTAGTCTTATCCTCGATTATTCTGCCCATTCTTTGCATCTCCAGGGCATCTTCTTTTGAAACCATGCCCGCATAGTCGAAAACAATGGTATTTGTTCCGGGTTTTGAAGGAATAGACTGTGCTATGGCTAAAGAACCAAATATAGTTATAAAAGCCGTTAGGGCTATAAAAAGTAACAACAGTTTTGTCTTGCGAAACTTATATTTAGTCAAAAGGTATCACCACTTTCATAAAACCATATCTTATTCTATAGATGCTATTAAAACTCTACTTTTGGTACTTCTTTTGCCCCGGCAGCCGCTTCAAAATAGTCTCTTGATCCAAAATTAAACATACCGGCTATTATGGATGTCGGGAATTTTCTTATTTTTGTATTATATAACTGAACGGAATTGTTGTAATCCATACGGGAAACCGCAATGCGATTTTCTGTCCCTGCAAGTTCATCGGATAGCTGCCTAAAATTCGCATCAGCTTTAAGTTCCGGGTAGTTTTCAGCTATTGCAAGAAGTCTGGAAAGCGAACCGGTTAGCTCTTGATTTGCCTCCGCTTTGTCTTCTATAGTTCCGGCTCCCATGAGTTTTTCTCTGGATTTTGTGACCTCGGTAAATATCTTTTCTTCATGAGCGGCGTAACCCTTCACCGTGCTCACCAAATTCGGAATCAGGTCCATCCTTCGCTGCAGTTGGTTTTCTACTTGGCTCCATGCACTTGTTACTGCCTCATCAGAAGATACCAAACCATTATATACGGAAAAAAGTGACATAGACACGATAGCAACAATCGCTATTAATACTAATACAGAAATCAATACATTTTTCATATAAAGCACCCCCTAAACATTATATCTGTAGATCTAATTTTTCTTTTATTTCTTCAATTTTCTATTCTTTATTATTCATATCCTTATCATGGTAATTTGTTATATTCCTCCAAAAAACTAATAAAGCACTCCAATTCATTTTGTAGGTCCTCATGCAAATTCGATAATTCTTCTCGTATTCTTCCGGATAAAACTAAAGATCTTTTATTCATATATCTATCCCCTCATTTTCAATAGTCTTATGTAGCGAAAAACGACAATCTGTAGCATCAATCAAATCAATATTAAATTCCTTTGTAAGACCGGTCACTACACCAACCGCTTCATAAAACCTTTTATCAGGTATGCCCCATGCAGCTATATCAATGTCAGACCAATGTGTAAATAAATCTCGTTCAGTTAGGGAACCAAAAACCACTACTTTATCCGCACCAAAATCATCTTTTAAAATCACCGATATCTTTTTTGCAATTTCCCATGCGGTTTCATAGCGTTTCATTAACAATTTATTATTTTTTAATGATTCATCAGCAAAAGCGAAAGGGTACCTTTGTTTAAAGGATTTGGTCGGCTCGCTTTCTTTTATATCCAATCCCTATACCTACCTTTCAATAATATAGTGAATATCTTTCCCATACTATCACAACGATAAGAATTAAATTTTTCTTTTATGAAAAGTTATAAGGTAACTTCCTTACTTAATTTTATCATATTAATCATGTTAAAAGTGTAGATATTTAAACATAAGCCTAAACTTATATGCCCCAGATTGAATTTAGTGGGATTCCCGACAAGAGCCATAAGAACTTTCCCAGGTCAGGCAGGGCGAATACTTTCATTGCTCTTTTACCGTTTTAAATATCGCAACTGAATTGCAGAGAGTTAATGATTTTGGTATTATAAATCCATAATACTTATTAAATACCATAATTTTTAAGGAGGCTATTATGAGAAAAGAGTTTGAGTTCAATGAGAATTTGGATAAGGTGCTTGATCAATTACCAAAAGGTGCTTTTTTAATTGTTAAAGATGATGATAAGACAAATATAATGACCATAGGCTGGGCTACCTTTGGTTTCATTTGGAAGAAGCCTGTTCTAATGGTGGCTGTCAGAGAGAGTAGGCATACACACAACCTGATTTCCAAAGCCAAAGACTTTGCCGTGAGCATCCCTATTGAAAAAGATTTAAGCAAAGAGCTGGATTTTTGCGGTACTTATTCCGGTAGGGATATGGATAAAGCCAAAGAATGCAAATTAAACTTCATAGATAGCAACAAGATTTCCTCTCCCGTTATAAAAGAGTGTGATTATCATTATGAATGCAAAATCTTATTTAGCCAGCCAATGGACTTAGACAGACTTGATGGTACCGTTAAAAACGAATGTTATCCGAATAATGACCATCATATACTTTATTTTGGAGAAATTGTAGATAGTTATAGGATTTAAGGCGGGAACTTCTGAATTAATATTTTCAATTAAAAGTACCATGTTTTTTGTTACAGTTCACAGAGTCTTGATGTCATTCTGACAAGATAAAGGACATTGAGACTCTTCGGCAAGCCTCGACAGTAGCATTTATCATAGCAATTTGAGACAATTATAATATTATTTTTCTTTAACAAAACTATTAGAATGTAAAAAATATGTGTTAGAATTAAAAGAGGCCAAACTATCTTTGAAGGGATGTTATATATGGAAAATGAAGAATTGTTTGAGTTTATGACTAAGATGTATGGAGAAATGAAAGAAGGGTTCGATGGCGTTAATAAAAGAATTGGTGAAGTTTACAATAGAATTACTAATGTCGAATTAAAACTTGAGCTTGACATAGAAACTAAGATTGAAGCCCTTTTTGATGGTTACAAACAAAATTCGGATAAACTCGATAGAATTGAAATAGAAGTATCAAAACATGAAGACTTTATTCTAATGTGTCTTTTCTGAATTTTTTCACTTACTTCTTTTGATAATTCTCCAATCTGAGAAACTGCAAAAGCACAAGCAAAGATAGTCTTTTTATCCTCCATAAATTCAGGAAAAGAGGAATCCCTTATACAAAAAGTTATGTCATCTATATAATTACATATTTTTTGTAAAATAATCCTATCTCTATTGTTCATATAGAACATAACCCTCTTCATTTATAAAGTCCAAAATCCCATTATTCCTCTTTAATTCTGATATTTCAAGCAAATCGATCTTTTTATCAAGTGCTGTTGTTATATCTTCCAATACCCCATAAAAAGCAATATTTAATAGTTCTCCTTTGCTATCTATTACAATATCAACGTCGCTTTTTTCGGTTGCTATACCTTTCGCATAAGAGCCAAATAATACAGCTTTATAAACCGGATAATTTATAAAAACCGGGTATAGTCTTTCTTTAATTTCCTCTGCCGTATAAATTTTATTTTTCATATCATCACCTAACAGTTTCGTTGTATCATTATTATAACCTGAATGGCAAAACCTTACAACCTTAAGAAAAAAGAAGGATATCATAAAAGTTATTAATTTTTACCCATACTAATTCCTATTTTCCCACTGAAAACATGTTTTGATATTACAAATAACCAACATCATCTTGCAGGTTCATCTTTAATAATAGTTATAATAAAGTTTCTTTTTCAATTATTCCCTCTATGAAAGCCACCAATTCTGGAATGGAGGTTTGAGCAGTATCCCAAACAATTTCCAGATTCATAATGTGATATCCATGTGCCGCAAAGTTTCGCATTCCAATCATTGAACGCCAAGGAATTTCAGAGTGTTCATCAGTAAATTCGTTAGGCAATTTATTCGCCAATTCACCAATATTAAGCAAGGACATAACGATACCTTTCTTTATCAAAGAGTTTTCACGTAGCTCTTCCAAAGTACCCGCTGATTGTGAAAAAGCAATTATGTCTTTTGCATCTTCTAAAATATGTTCTAATATAGACTTAATTCTCTCGTTCATATATTATCCTCACATCTTGCAGAATATTTTTTTTGAATTGTCCCTTAGCTTCGTGCTGTAGGGCATCAAAAGTTATTAAGTCCACTGTTCTATTAAAAGCTTCTTCTAAATCAACTTGCAAGCTAAAGAATATAATTCCACGTGTATTAGGTAAGAATTCAACTAGCATGTCTATATCACTGCCTGCCGTCATCTCACCACGAGCTACCGAACCAAAAAACGCTGCCCGTTTAATAGGGTATCTATTTATAACCTCAAGGGCAATAGATTCTATATTATCCATGGTAAAATCTCCTTTGCTTTTACTAAAGTTATTTTATCAAAAAAGAAAGAAAAAATCTACCATAATGAAAAATGGAACCGCCCGTTCAAATCCCTACAACATACAAGTAGAAAATAAAATACCAAACCTTTTTGGTTTGGCGTTTATTTTCTAATGGTGCGCCCAGAGGGATTTCCGACGAGAGCTAACGCTCTCTCTCAGGCCGGGGCGGGTGAATGCTCCCCAAGGTCGCATCCACTTCCTCCGCCCGTTCAAATCCCTACAACATACAAGTAGAAAATAAAATGCCAAACCTTTTTGGTTTGGCGTTTATTTTCTAATGGTGCGCCCAGAGGGATTTCC
>CAZQHS010000067.1:0-9540 GCA_964593485.1 uncultured Clostridiaceae bacterium | reverse complement strand
CTTGTCTCATGGCTATGTCTTATAGCTACGAATTACAAGCACAAATTTTTGACCTTATCGAAAGACTAAAAAAAGAACTTAATATGTCCATGATTTTGATAACCCATGATTTATCCATTATCATGGAAACTTGCCAACACACCGCTGTGATGTACGGCGGAAAAATATTGGAAACAGGGAATACCCATGAAATTTGCGATAGTCCCATGAATCCTTATACAAAGCTTCTTTTAAGCTCTTTCCCGGATTTGAGTAAGGAAAGGCATATGCCTTCCTCAATCCCCGGATACCCTCCCGATTTGATCAACCCACCCACAGGCTGCAGATTTCACCCAAGATGCCCCATTGCCGACGATATATGCACTAAAGAAGAGCCAAAACCATGTTTTATCTCAGATACACACAGTTATTCATGCCATAAGGGAGGTGTCTTTTAATGGAAGATTTGCTTAGAGTTCATCACCTTAAGGTGAATTATCCCATAAAAGACAGCTTTTTTAATTTAATGACGGGTAAGAATAATAAATATGTTCACGCAGTAAACGATATTAGTTTTATTATGAAAAAAGGTGAAATAATATCTTTGGTAGGTGAAAGCGGATCTGGCAAAACCACCACCGGTAAAGCAATTTTAAGACTTATTGAAAAAGAACTTGTATATGGCGAAATACTATTTAGCCATAAGAATATTTTAAAAATGAACAAAAAAGAAATAAAAGAATACAGGCAAAAAGCCCAAATGATTTTTCAAGATCCTTATCAGTCTTTAAACCCGAAAAATACCATTTATGACATCGTGTCAGAGCCTCTTATGGTTAATAATTTGGCCAAAGACGGCAAAGAAGTGAAAGATAAGGTGAGGCTTGCATTGGAACAATCAGGTTTGCCACCTACCGATTACTTTTTAGACAGATATCCCCACGAGCTATCCGGGGGTCAAAGGCAAAGGGTGGCTATAGCTGGAACAATAATACTGAATCCTTCCTTCATAATAGCGGATGAACCTGTATCAATGCTTGATGTGTCTATCAGAGCAGATATACTCAAGCTTATGATGGAACTCCGAGACAAAAACGGCGTTTCATATATTTTTATTACACATGACTTATCTTTAGCTTGGGTACTGTCAGACAGAATAGCCATAATGTATCTTGGAAAGATATTGGAAATAGGAAGTGGGGATGAAATTATTAGAAATCCCGCCAATCCCTATAGCAAAGCCTTAATAGATATTATGCCGAAAATGGGAATTAAGAAAAAGCAAAGAAAGCTACTGATAAAAGGAGAGATACCAAGTCCCATTGATTTGCCCAGTGGTTGCGTTTTTCATATGAGATGCCCTTTTGCAAAAGATATCTGCCGTAAGGAAGAGCCGGCACTGCAAGAAGTATCTCCCGGACACTTTGCCGCGTGCCATTTGCTGTAAATTCCCCAATGCCTGCTACCTTAGCAATAAATCTTCCCTGTTTTGTGCCAAACTTTGCAATTCGTCAGTATATCCGTTTATGCTAAAAAGAACAAACCATTCTTTTCTGTTATTCCGCCTCCAACTAACTTCTTTTGCCTTCATCACAAGGGAATTAAATACGCTGACATCCATTTTCTTTTCAGTATACTTACACTCACCAAATATGATATTACTGTTTTCAGTATCCAATGCAACAATATCTATTTCCGCATTTTTATCCCACCATCTACCTACCTTATTGAAATGAAAATCCCATGTATCTGCCTTATTCAACTCCCACATTTCTTCCTTGCAAATATCCTCATATACATAAGAAACATGATTTTCAATAAGGTTATTCTTTATTTTAGTTTCAACTAACGTCTCATTTCCCTGCTCTATAAAGCTTAAGTTAGGATAAATGAATTTAAACCAAAATTTAATAAAATTATCCTTAATCCTATATAGACCCTTTTTACTTTTTTCCGGAGCTTCTTCCGTGATCGGTACTTCCCGTTCTAAAATATCCAAATCAATCAATGTTCTTAAATACTTTGTAATACTTGTTTGTTTTAATCCGATGCTGCCAGCAATTTTGGATAGCTTATGGTTGCCCGCAGCTATTGTTTTTATAATAGAAAAATAATTACCTATTTCACTTACTTCATTCATCAATAGGTATTTTGGTTCTTCATATAAGAAACTTGATTTATTTAAAACATTATCCTTAATACCGCTCCATAAATCGTTGCTGCCATAAAACAACTCTATATACTTAGGCACACCGCCCGTGACGCTATAATATTCAATCAAATCCTTTTTAGAATATTGCGGAAAAAAATCTTTATAATAAGCAAAAGGGATCTGCTGTAACTTAATCTGACCGGTTCGCCTGCCGTAAAGCGGACTACTGTAATTTAAGGTCTGTGATTCCATCATATTAATAAGCGAGCCACATAGAATCACCATAAAGTTTTTATCCTTTAGTACTGTATCCCAAATTCGTTGAAAAATTGATGGAAAGGCAGGATTGGATTTGCCTAAATACTGAAACTCATCCAAGACTATAACCTTTTTTTCATCAGATTTATACTCTGATAGAGCTTGAAAAATTAAATCCCATTTGTCGATGGTTGCTCTTTTTAAAATTTCATTTCCTATATAACCCGCAACTATATCTTTAAAAAGACTTCGATTAATGTCCTCTGATTCTTCTGTTGTCAAATAATACAGAGCCTCTTTATCCTTTATAAATTCTGTCGCTAATGCTGTTTTCCCAATTCTCCGCCTGCCATATAATATTACAAGGGAAGCCTCTTTTCTGTTATACTCTTTCCTTAGAAAATCCAACTCGTTTTCCCTATTAATAAACCGCACAAAAATCACCTCTATGATTATTATACCCTATATTATTATAATTACAATTATAATAATATAGGGTATAATATATTCACGTTCATCCTGTTTGCTGTTCATCCTGTTCCCGTCCATATGCTAAATGCCTTATATTTCTATGATAAATGTAGCTTATAACAAGATTACAGTAAAGAGTTTTGTTTTTTAGCAAAACTCTACCCGAGCGTTGGGGGCGAGGTGGGAGATGTACTCACCAACTGTTTTACAAAAATGAACTCGCCGCTTATAGAAGCGGGAGATATCTTTACACCTCGTTATTTTCTTTATGACTGCTTTATCTTTACTTACACCTATAGTAGATCATATTCGTGACGTCGCGAAAATGATCACTTTTCTTACTTTTTATTTCCCTGATTTATTCTTAATATATTTTAAGGATACGTTGGTTTTGCTGGTTCTGCGGGATTGTATTTCGAATTGTTTTAATGAAGAGACAAAAGGAGTCAGTTTTGAAAAGCCGTAATTCCTTGCATCAAAATCCGGATATCTTCTGTTAAGCATATTGCCTACATCGCCTAAAAAAGCCCAACCGTCTTCATCAGATGTTTCTGTAATTATTGTTTTTATTGTATTGATTATTTCTGTCAGACTGGTCATGCTTGGATTAAGCTTACTATTTTTCTCTATATAACCTTTATTATTGTTTTCTGGGTTGATAGCCGTAGATGCCAACACCTCTAAGTATTTGAACTTTTCACAAGCGGCAATAAAAGGAGAGGGAGTTTTCTTTTCACCCATCCCTAAAACATACATTCCCGCTTCTCTCAAACGGGAAGCCAATCTTGTAAAATCGCTATCGCTGGAAACTATGCAGAACCCATCAACATTTTGTGAATAAAGTATATCCATAGCATCTATGATAAGTGCGGCATCCGTGGAATTCTTGCCCGTTGTATAGCCATATTGCTGAATAGGAGTTATTGAATAATTAAGTAGTAGGTTCTTCCAAGAGGACAATTGTGGTTTTGTCCAATCCCCATAAATCCTTTTATATGTAGGTGTCCCGTGATTTGATATCTCGTCAAATATGAATTTCAAATATTTGTCAGATACATTGTCCGCATCAATTAGGACAGCAATCCTTTTATCTTTATCCATAAGTATCCCCTCACATCCGATATTTACATAAGTATACCATATATTACGAGGCAAAGGTTGATGGCTAATTCAATTCTTTAGCAGAAAGCACTATAATCATTTTACCCCTTTGATATATATTCATTCCGGTTTGTATATACCCTTTTATTTCAACTTCCTTATCAACCATATTGATTATTGCTTTTTCCAAGGTTTTATCGTTTTTACCCATTATCAAAACATAGTACCCCTCTGCACTTTGGAGTTCATAATGGGTGCCTTCTATAAGGCTAATGGTGAGTTTACCCTTTACTACAATAGGCATCTCAATTAGACCCATATTCTCCATCATTCTTCTCACTATCACAACGGCTTCTGCCCTGGTCATTAACTTTTTGCCGCTGAAATTGCCTTCATCATCCCCCGTTATTATTCCCTTTTCAAACATTACCGCCGCATCCTGAGCTACCCACAGCGATATTGAATCCTTATCATCAAAAGTGGTCTCTGATACTTGTAGTTCTGATTCTGACTTCATAAGTCTTGCAATCATGGCGGACATTTCTTCCCTGCTTACCGCCTCCTCAGGTTTAAAAGTGCCATCAGGAAATCCCGTTATGATCCCTTCTCTCACTGCAGTTTCAATATAGTATTTATCTACACTGGAAGAAGAAACATCTTTAAAAGGTTTGGAAATCTTGTCAGCCATCTGAATATTCCTATCAAAATCCGTCATCAGTGCCTTAATAAGCATTCTCACCAATTCAACCCTAGTCATATGTTCGTTCGGTTGGAATTTATCCCCTCTGCCCTCTGCTATATGTTTTGATGTCAGAAGTCCTATATCGTCTTCTGCCCAATTTCCCTTCAAATCACTAAAATTCTTGTTGTACATCATTACAGCATATTTCCCAAAACTATCCGCTACAAAGGATATGGATTCGCCGGCCGGATTATACATGCCCCCAACATAATCCCATTTATCCTCATCGTATCTATATATGCCTAATTTATTTTTGTTCTGCTCATCCGCTTCAGTCTTATCTAATTTAATGTCAATGCGAACTCTACTTCCAAGCTTTTTGATGCTTTTTATATCATTACCAGCCTTTGCTGAAACATTAATCTCATAGATTTTGTCACCAATAATAGAGAGAGTTGAATCTTTGCCATTAAGGTTTGATTCAGTCTTCTCCTTAATTTTTGTCACTTTTATGTTTAATGTTGCATCCTTTTCCCTATATAATTCTTTTATTTCTTTCGTTTCAAAAACCTCTACAGGTATTTCAAAAACCATGTCATTGCCTGATATGTAGAGGTTTCTCTTTAATTCAATCATCTTTGATAGGTTTTCTATTGAGAAAGATATAGACTCGTACCCAGCATTTGAAGTCATTTTTAAACTTATTGTATCTATGTTGGTCACTAATTGTTTCTTTATATCATAATCAGCACTATCCCCGGGTATGGTAGCTAGGGTGTTTTTATCTGTGGAACTTCCGCCACCGCCGCCACCACCACCGCCGCCTCCACCACTCTTATTACCAGTTGAATTGCTGCTACCCGAACTGCCCCCATTATTCGTGTTGCCGGATGAAACTCCATTCACCGTCTTTACATCAGAGGTCTTTGAAATATTCCCCCAGTTGTCCTGGCTTTTAATTCTATAGCTATAATCCTTATATATATCAATACCTTCATCCACATAGGTACTCTCTCCTACCCTTGCAAGTTCCTCAAACTTCCCATTGTCGATTTTTCTTTCGATAATATAATCTTTAAAATCACCGGCTTTATTGCTTTTCCAGCTAATATTAATGTGGTTCTCTGTTTTTGTTGCGTTTAGATTCATTGGCTTTCCGGGGACAACCTTTTTTAGAGCGTCAAAAGCATCAGCCAAACCTCCCGTTGAAGTTTTAGTTGACAAACTTTCCAAGGGTTTAACTGCATCTAAAATAACGGCTTTTATTTCAGTTACTTCCAAGCCAGGATTCTTTCCAAGAAGCAATGCCCCTATGCCTGCTATATGAGGTGCTGCCATTGATGTACCCTTCATATATCCATAGGTGCCGTATACTGAATCCGTAACCGTAGCACCTTCCGAGCCGTAAGGCAAGGTGCTGAAAATCTCCCATCCGGGAGCACCCAGGTCTACAGAGGCTTTTCCATAATTTGAAAAGTCGGCTAAGTCACCTTTATTATCAGTTGCAGCAACTGTAATTATATTGTCAAAATCATAAGAAGCGGGATAAAAGGGCTTGTTATCAATATCAGCACCGCTATTACCGGCAGCCACTACAAACAACATGTTTGAATCTAAAATGGTTCTTTTCAGTGCTTTATCATCGGCATCTTCACTTCCCCAAGAACAATTAACTATGCGGGCACCGTTGGCCTCCGCATACAAGATTGCAGAAACTATATTACTGGTGCTTCCAAGACCGGCTTCAAAACATTTAAGGGGCATGATTCTTATATTGGGTGCCACCCCTGCTATGCCTATATCGTTGATTGTTCCGGCTATAGTTCCAGCAATATGAGTTCCGTGTCCTTCCTTACTGTTGCCATCATAAACTGTATTG
Organism: uncultured Clostridiaceae bacterium; assembly: GCA_964593485.1. GTDB lineage: Bacteria > Bacillota > Clostridia > Lutisporales > Lutisporaceae > JAAYKT01. The sequence continues at coordinate 3,018 of CAZQHS010000067.1, read as the reverse complement.
TCATTATTGTAAAAATCCCAGCCGTTTATGTCATCTACATATCCATTTGCATCGTCATCTACACCATTACCCAATACTTCATTTTTATTAACCCATATGTTTTCTTTCAAGTCTGGATGTTCTATATACATACCATCGTCAATAATGGCTACCACTGTATCAGTGCTTCCATAGGTAATGTTCCATGCATCCTGTGCGTTTATATCCATGTCCTGTAGACCTGTCTGACCAAGTATTTTCTGACCTTCATTATGAAGTCCCCAAAGTAAATAAAAGTAGGGCTCTGATGTTAACTGATAAATATAATTGGGTTGGGCATATTCTACCAAATCGTTTTCCATCAAATCATGAATTACAGCCTTAACATCTGTGCCTTTGCCAATTTCATACAGGCTGATTTCATCATCAATATTTTCTTTTAAACTTAACCCTTTGTTAAGGGAAAAGGTGGTAAGTCCAAAAGTATGTACTTCCTCTTTTAATTTAATTAGGATTTCTCCTTCTTTATAAGGCCTGTTTTTCCTATAGCCGGCATAGTTATCCTTGTCGGCATTAGCTTCTATATTCGGGAATAATATGAAAACCATGAACACTATTGCCATAATGGTACGTATTTTTCTTTTTATCATAAACCCTTCCCTCCCTGCATGTCCTATTTTTGCTTGGTGCGACTAATCGCAAGAATAAGATTTCATTAGTTTTTTATGCAGCACATTTCCTGCTTTATAACCTATTTGTACAGTGTATCATGTTGTAGAAATTCCAAAATAAAAATAAGCCTGACTACATCATCAAGCTTATGTATATTATATCAGTTAATCCAATTCATGTATAAACAATCCTGATCTTAGTTTTGGCTCAAACCAGGTGGATTTTGGCGGCATTATCAAATTTACGTCAGATATTGCTATTATTTCTTCAATTCCGGTAGGGTACATAGAAAAAGCTAGGGCATCTCTATCTTCATCCACCCGCCTTTTCAATTCTTCTAAACCCCTTATGCCTCCCACAAAATCTATTCTCTCGTCACTTCGTGGATCCTTTATCCCCAAAATAGGTGCCAAAAGGTTGTTTTGGAGTATGGACACATTAAGGCTGTCTATAGGGTCATTGGGATTAAAACTCCCCACCTTTGCTGTCAGTTTATACCACCTATGGTCCAGATACATACCGAAATGATGCTTGTTGCCGGGTTTAGATCCATTATCTTCTTTACATTCCTCAATTAAAAAGTTTTCCTCTACCTTTTTTAAGAAGTCTATTACAGAATACCCGTTTAAATCTTTTATCACTCTGTTGTAGTCCAATATCTTCAGCTTGTTATGAGGAAATAATACACCAAGGAAAAAGTTAAACTCTTCCTTGCCGTTATATTTGGGGTTTTCTTTTCTCCTTATCTTCCCTACTTCCACAGCGGCAGCAGACCGGTGATGTCCATCAGCGATATATAGACTGTTCACTTTTGCAAATTCATCAATCAGCTTTATTATTATTTCATCGTTATCAATAAGCCATATTGCATGCCCAATATTGTCATCGGCCATGAATTCACAAATAGGTTCATGCCCCTCTGTCCAATGGTTTATTGTATCATCTATCTCTTTTTCTGCTTTATAGGTCATAAATATAGGCCCTGTATTTGCATTGCAATAGTTTACATGATTTATTCTATCTTCTTCTTTATCCTTTCTTGTGTTCTCATGTTTTTTTATTGTATTGTCCAGATAATCATCTATGGAAACACAGCCTACCAAACCCGTCTGAATATGGGTACCCATGGTTTGCCTATATATGTATAGGCATTCTTTTTTTTCTTTTATAAAAACGCCGTTTCTTACCATTGATTCCAAGTTTTCTTTTGCCTTTTTATATACTATTTCATCATAGATATCCGTACCTTGGGGCAAATCAATTTCAGCTTTATCTACATAAAGAAAGGAGTAGGGGTTGTTTTGCACCTTTCTCCTTGCTTCTTCAATGCTTATTACATCATAGGGTAACGCTGCGACTTTTGAAGCCAAATGGGGCAGAGGCCTAAGTGCCTTAAATGCTTTTAGCAATGCCATCGAACTCTCTCCCTTTTATAAAATCGTAAACTATATCCACTATTTCCTCTCCTATTCTTTCTTGCGCCTCTTTAGTGGATGCCCCTAAGTGCGGTGTTAAGGATACTTTTTCATGGCTCAAAAGCACCGGATTTATGACCGGTTCTTTTTCAAAAACATCTATAGCCGCTCCTGCAAGTTTTCCCGTGTCCAATGCTTCTACTAAGGCTTCTTCGTCTATAACCCCACCTCTGGCACAGTTTATCAAATAGGCACCATCCTTCATCTTGTTTATTTCCTCTTTACCGATTACAGCTTTTTCTCCGCAATTAAAAGGAACATGTAATGAAATAAAATCCGAAGTAGTCAGAATTTCCTCTAAACTACAGTACTTATACAACTTATTTCCCATAATAGGACCTGTAATATCGTAAAATTTGACTTTCATGCCCAGGGCCTTTGCTTTCTTAGCCGTTTCTCTGCCAATTCTACCAAAGCCTATAATACCCAATGTTTTGCCGCTAACCTCTATCCCTTTGTATTGGTTTTTATTCCATTCGCCTTTTCTCATGGAAACATTTGCACAGTGTATAAACCTGGCCATAGTAAAAATATGGCCGATAACCAGTTCGGCAACGGAAGCACTGCCAGCGTTTGGTGTGTTTCTCACTATAATGCCCTTTTGTTTCGCACAGTCCACATCAATATTATCCACACCCACCCCGCCTCTGATTATAAGCTTTAGCCGTTTTGTTTCATAAGCGGCATCGATGATATCTTTATCCACGGTTGTGGCGGAGCGTACTATTAGCACATCAAAGTTCCTTATTTCTTTCATCAATTCTATTTTGTCAAAATGTTTTTCAACAACATGAAATTTCATATCTAAGAGTCTTTGTAATGCTGATTTTTCTATTCCATCCGTTACTAATATTCTTAACATTTTATTTCTCCTTTCTGCTTTCTGCTTTCT
>CAZQHS010000066.1:0-9832 GCA_964593485.1 uncultured Clostridiaceae bacterium | reverse complement strand
ATTTGATAAAATATAAGCATAAGTTGTATATGAGTTTAAATATAGTCAAGAGACGATAGGGGACTTAAAATGTATGAGAAAAATTATACAGGAATCAAAGTTATAGATAAGCTAAAAGTACAATATCCGGATGTAAAATGCAAGTTGATACACTCAAATCCCTTCGAACTTCTTATTGCAACAATGCTGAGTGCACAATCTACAGACAAAACAGTTAATAAAGTCACCGGGAGTTTATTTAAAAAATACAAATCACCGGCTGATTTTTTGACTCTCAAACAGGAAGAATTGGAAAAAGAAATAAAGAAGATAGGTATATACCGCAATAAAGCAAAGAATATTTTGCTTACTTGTGAAAAAATAATAAAAGATTATAACGGTGTGGTTCCTGGCAACCTCAATGATTTGTTAACATTACCCGGAGTTGGAAGAAAGACTGCTAATGTAGTACTTAGCAATGCTTTTGGCATCCCTGCCATAGCTGTTGATACCCATGTTTTTAGGGTGTCAAATAGAATAGGATTGGCAAAAAGCCACAGAGTTGATGATGTTGAAAAACAATTAATGTCAGGTATTCCTGAAGAAATGTGGACTATGGCACATCATCTTTTAATATGGCACGGTAGAAGGGTATGTAATGCAAGAAATCCGAAATGCGAGATATGTACGATTTCTGAATATTGCGATTCTTATAATAAATTTTAATCAACCAGATTATATTTTCTTGCTTTATTGCTCGAGGATATTTTGTTTCTTAGTGACATAATTGGAATGATGAAAATATTTTAGTAATTGCAAGAAGATTTTATTCTTTGTTATATTTTTAGCAGGAATTAAACTTTTTTTGACGAATTGTAGTAATAGTTTGCATGTTTAGAATAAAGAAACTTCATAAATGAGATTCCGTTTAGGTATTATTACTGAAAAGAGGTGGTGAGATATTTGTCCATAGAAGTAATTAAAGATATCAAAAGCACAGAACAAATAGCAGAGAATAAAATCAAAGATGCCCAGGTTAAAGCAAGAGAAATTATAAAGAAATCTGAAAATGAGGCAGAAAGAATAATAAAAGAAGCTATTGATAAGTCAACAAAAGAGGGTAAAGCTTTGGTTCAAAAGGCTGCTGAATCAGCACAGAAAGAAGCTGATAACAGAGTGGAAACAAGTAAAAAAGAAAACGAGAAGTTAAAAAATGTTTCGGAAAATAAATTTTCCGACGGGGTAAATTTGGTTATGGAGAGGATAGTGAATATTTATGGCAATAGTTAATATGAAGAAAGCTACCATAATTGCTCTCCAAGACGAAAAGGAAAGTTTGATTAAAAGTCTTCAGGCCTTTGGCGGACTTCACATAATTACGGTGGAAGATATCGGTGATGATGAATTACAAAATATACCGAAAGATAGTGCCCGTGAAGAGGCTGCTAAATTCGAAGGTTTGCTTTCTCAAGTAAAATATTCGTTGGATTTTTTATCCAGGTACGACAATAGGAAAAAGCCTATGTTTGCATCTAAAACAACCATAACGGAATCGGATTACACAGATTATTTGCTAAGTTTTAAAAAAGTAGAAGATATTTATAATCAATGTAGAGTAATTAACGAAAAAATTGCAGAAAACAGAAACATGGAAACAAAATTGAATAATACCTTGGTGCAATTAGAACCGTGGTCAAAGCTGGATATACCTTTGGAGGGAATTGGAGAAACCGATTATACAAATAGTTTTATAGGTTACGTTCCTATAAAATCATCTTTGGAATTTGCAGAAGCTTTATCTAAATCTGAAACAGAATTTTATTTTAGCCTGATTGAAGAAAATAAGGAAAATGGATTCTATTATCTTTTGTTCTACAAAAAAGATGAGGAATCTATACAGGATATTCTAAAACAATTTGGGTGGACAAAGGTTAGTCATTCAGACTTAAAAGGAACACCTAATGAAAATATAAATGAGATTTTAGATAGATTGAAAATCATCGAAAAAAAGAAGACGGAATTAATAGGGCAAGCAGAAGAGCTGCTATTTAATATATCGTATTTAGAAGCTCTTTTTGATGTTTTAACAATAGAAAAAGATAAAAAAGATATAGTAGACAATTTTGTAAAGACAGAGAAATCTTTTACAATATTTGCCTGGGTACCTGAAAAGTTTATCAAAAATTTAGAGGAATCCATTAAAAAAGTAACCGATTCGTATATTATAACCTACGTAGATCCTAAAGAAGATGAAGATTATCCTGTTTTCTTGGATAACCCGAAATTAATACAACCTGCAGAGGTCATAACGGAACAATACAGTTTGCCTAATCCCAGAAGCGTTGACCCCAATAAAATCATGGCACCCTTTTATATTATGTTTTTCGGCATGATGGTAAGTGATGCCGTATATGGGGTTATTCTTGCGGCACTCACTTATATCGCCTTGAAGAAAATCAAGCCTGAGGGAGGGGCAAAAAAGCTTATCTCGCTGCTTTTCTTAGGAGGCATATCCACTTTTATCTGGGGGGCTCTTTTTGGAGGCTGGTTCGGTGGTTTAATTGAGTTTAGACCTTTATGGTTTAATCCCACGGATGATCCCTTGAAGATGCTGATATTCTGTTTGATTCTTGGCATCATTCAATTGTTTATAGGGATGGGAATGGCAGCCTATATAGATATTAAACAAGGCAGGGTACTTGATGCAATATTTGACCAGGGGTTTTGGTATGTTTTTCTGATAGGTTTAATGCTTATGATTTTTAATCCTGCATTAGGAAAATACATGGCCATAGCCGGTGCCCTTGGGTTGATTTTAACCCAAGGAAGGTCGGAAAAAGGTATAGTTAAGAAGCTTTTCTCCGGAGTGCTCAGCTTATATAATGTAACAGGCTTTTTAGGAGATGTACTTTCATACTCCAGATTGTTTGCTTTAGGCTTGGCAACTGGGGTAATAGGGACAGTAATAAACGGAATGTCTTTAATGCTTCGCGGTTCATTTATTGGAAATATATTTATGATAATCTTCTTGATTTTTGGTCATACCTTTAACATTGCAATAAATGTTTTGGGTGCCTATGTCCATGCGAGTAGATTACAGTATGTAGAGTTTTTTGGAAAGTTTTTTGATGGCGATGGAATGCCATATAAACCTTTTAGAGTGAAAACAAAATATATTCAACAAAAAAATTAAGTAAACAAAATAACAGTGTATTTTAAGGAGGCAATTTAAATGAATTTAGTAGAAATGATGGGCACAAATACCGGCTTATACTTAGCATTTATGGGTTCTGCGATAGCAGCAGGCTTAGCAGGAGCCGGCTCGGCAATGGGAGTCGGTATTGTAGGTATGGCAGCAGGTGGCGTAATTACTGAAGATCCCAGTAAATTTGGTAGGACTTTAGTATTACAGGCTTTACCGGGAACACAAGGTATTTATGGATTGTTGATAGCATTCCTTATTTGGTCAAAGGTAGGTTTATTCGGAACATTCGTAAATGTTACGTTTGAACAAGGCTTAATGTTTTTAGCTGCCGGCATCCCGGTAGGTATAGTAGGATTCTTTTCCGCTATATATCAAGGTAAAGCGGCAGCCACAGGTTGCAGCATTGTAGCAAAAAGACCGGAAGAAACAGCTAAAGCGATGGTATATGCGGCAATGGTTGAAACTTATGCAGTGTTATCGCTATTGACCTCTTTCCTAATGCTGAATTCCATTAATTTATAAGGGAGTGGCATAAATGACTGGAATAGAAAATATCAAAGGAAGGATTTTGGCTGATGCGGAAAAGAAAGCGTCCGAAATTATTAAAGAAGCCGAGAAAAAGGCAGAAGTAATAGTAGATAAGGCCAAAAACAAGGCTTTTGATAAAGCTAAAGAAATAGAACAAAAATCTCAATACGAAGCAAATGAAAGAAAAAGAATTATTCATTCCATGGTTGAGCTTGGTATCAGAAAAGATATATTGTCGGCTAAACAAGAAGTCCTTTGTAAAGTGTTTGATGAGGTACAGAACAGGATAAACACAATACCAAAAGATGAATACGAAAAAATATTGATATCTATGCTTTTAGAAACCATTGAGTCCGGCAATGAAGAAATTGTTATGTCAAAAAACGATTCCGGCAGGATTAGCCCTGACTTTACCCAAAGAGTTAAAGAAGAGTTTAAAAAGGCAGGGAGATCTGTTGATATTAAACTGACTATAGAAGATGTTGATTTCGGCGGCGGATTTATTATCAAAGGCAAAGGCATTGAAATTAACAATTCCTTTAATGCCATACTAAAAATGAAAAGAGACGAGATTGAACCGATAGTTGCTGAATTGCTCTTCTAAGAATACGGTTTCTTAGGAGAAAGGAGGGATACCCTTATGAACGAAGATAATTATATTTATGCGGTAACCAGGATTAGGGCTCTGGAAAATAAGCTTTTAGACAAATCTAAAATAGAAAGAATGATAGAAGCAAAAAATCCGGAAGAAGTCATAAAGGTTCTCTATGAAACAAGCTATGCAGGTTTGATTTCGGAAATGGAAGATACAGGAGATTATGAAACGGTGCTATCCAAAGAGATCGAAAACACCTATGATATGATTAAAAAAATGGCGCCGGAACCTGAGCTTATAGACATGTTTCTTTTAAAATATGATATTCATAATCTTAAAGTGTTGATGAAAAGTAGTTTTCTAAATGAAGAAAATGATTATTTATTGACTAATATTGGAACGATTGCACCTGTAAAGCTAAAAGAGATGATTAGAGAAAAGAACTTTGTTTTTTTGGATACAGAAATAAAAAGAGGATTAGACGAAATTATTAACAGCTTCAGTATAAATCCCGATCCACAGATAATTGACATTATTTTAGACCAGAGCCTATATAGAGTTATGAATCAGATTGCACTGAACAGTAATAACGATTTCTTAAAAAAATTTGTGGAATTGCAAATAGATTTAATTAATATAAAGATGTTTATACGAGTTAAGGCAATGGGTTACGGCAGGGAATTATTAAAAAAATCATTTATTGATGACGGAAGATTGGATTTTAATTTTTTCAGCGATGCTATAGACGAGCCCGTTGATGCTTTGAAGGACAGATTAGCAATCAGTGATTACAAAAATGTAATAACTGATGGGATTGACAGTTATGTTAAAACAAAATCCCTAATGAAATTTGAAAAGCTCACAGACGATTTTTTATTAGACTATGTTAAAGAAGGCAAGCTTATACCTTTTGGTATAGAATCTATTGTAGGTTATATAATGGCAAAAGAAAATGAAGCAAAGATAATCAGAATTATAATGGTCGGGAAAATTAACAAAATTGATAACGAATTGATTAGAGAAAGGCTGCGAGATGTCTATGTATAAGATTGGAGTTATTGGTGATAAAGATACAATACTTGGATTTAAGGTTTTAGGCATATCGGTTTTTCCGACCACCGATGCAAAAGAAGCCTCAAGAACTATTAAACAGTTATCCAAGGAAAACTATGCAATAGTATTTATCACGGAACAGTTAGCCAAAGACATGAAAGAGACAATAGATGAATATAAACAGTCTGTGATGCCGGCTATCATACTAATACCAAATAACCAAGGAACATTGGGAATAGGTATGGATGGCGTTAAAAAATCAGTAGAAAAAGCCATAGGCGCTGATATATTATTCGGGAAGGAAGGTAGGTAGCTTGATAGAAGGAAGAATTGTAAAAGTTTCCGGACCTCTAGTCATTGCGGAAGGCATAAAAAATGCAAGAATGTATGATGTTGTTCGTGTTAGTGATAAAAGATTAATTGGCGAGATAATCGAAATACATGAAGATAGGGCGTCAATACAGGTTTACGAAGAAACCTCAGGGTTGGGGCCGGGAGAACCGGTTTATACCACAAATGAGCCATTAAGTGTGGAATTAGCTCCGGGGCTTATCGAATCGATATTTGATGGAATTCAGAGGCCCCTGGATGTTATTAGAAGCCAGGTAGGAGATAATATTACAAGGGGCGTTGAAGTAGATAGCTTAGACAGAAAAAAGAAATGGAAGTTTAAACCTACGGTTAAAAAAGGCGATAAAGTAGTTTTTGGAGACATAATAGGTACCATCAAAGAGACTTCCATAATTGAGCATAGAATTATGATACCTTTCGGTGTTGAGGGAGAAATTGAAGAGATAAAAGAAGGGGAATTTACTATAGTAGACATCGTTGCTAAAGTTAAAAGCAATGATGGCATTAAAGATATTCAAATGCTGCAAAAATGGCCTGTAAGACTTGGAAGGCCTTATGTGGAAAAGGTAGCCCCAGATAGCCCCATGGGTACGGGGCAAAGAATAATCGATACATTTTTTCCCGTGGCAAAAGGTGGTACAGCCTGCATACCCGGACCCTTCGGCAGCGGAAAGACGGTTGTACAACATCAGTTAGCCAAATGGGCGGATGCAGAAATAGTTGTTTATATAGGATGCGGGGAACGCGGAAATGAGATGACCGACGTTCTGATGGAATTTCCCGAATTAAAGGACCCCAAAAGCGGAGAACCTCTTATGAAAAGAACGGTTCTTATCGCAAACACATCAGATATGCCTGTTGCTGCCAGGGAAGCAAGTATTTATACAGGTATAACCATAGCGGAATATTTTAGGGATATGGGCTATAGTGTAGCCTTGATGGCTGATTCCACTTCAAGATGGGCGGAGGCTCTTCGTGAAATGTCCGGACGTTTAGAAGAAATGCCCGGTGAAGAAGGATATCCTGCATATCTTGGTTCAAAATTAGCGGAATTTTATGAAAGGGCAGGAAAGGTCATTTGTTATGGCAGCGATAAAAGAGAAGGGGCACTTACTGCTGTAGGTGCGGTTTCACCTCCCGGAGGCGACTTATCTGAGCCTGTTACACAAGGAACTCTTAGAATAGTTAAAGTTTTCTGGGGCTTAGATGCAGATTTGGCTTATAGGAGACATTTCCCGGCTATTAACTGGTTGCAAAGTTATTCTCTATATGAGGACAGCTTGGGAGAATGGTTATCTAACGAAGTTTCTACTGAATGGAACGACTTGGTGGCAGATGCTATGAAATTGCTTCAGGAAGAATCGGGACTCCAGGAAATAGTAAGGTTAGTCGGTATTGATGCTCTTTCAATAAATGACAGATGGATCTTGGAATCAGCAAAGTCAATAAGAGAAGACTATTTGCATCAAAATGCATTCCATGATATTGACACTTATACATCTGTTAACAAGCAGTATAGAATGTTAAAAGCCATAATGATGTTCCATGAACAGGGTATCAAAGCGTTAGATGCGGGAGCTTCTTTTAGGGAACTTACCAACTTACCGGTTAAAGAAAATATTGCCAGAGCTAAGCTTATCCTTGAAAATAATCTGGATGCATTTGATAATATAGAAAAAGAAATAAAACAACAAGTGTCATCCGTTGTTTCGAATGGAGGAGTATAATATGCTAAAAGAATATAAAACCATAAAAGAAGTAGCCGGTCCTTTAATGCTTGTTGAACATGTAGAAGGTATTAAATACGACGAATTAGTTGAAATAGAAATGAAATCTGGTGAAGTCAGGCGAGGACGTGTTTTAGAGGTAAACGAAGACAAAGCGTTGGTTCAATTATTTGAAGGTTCCCAAGGTATTAATATCAAGGAGAGCAAGGTAAGGTTTTTAGGACATGGACTTGAATTAGGAGTCTCCATGGATATATTGGGCAGAGTTTTCGATGGGTTAGGAAGACCTAAAGACGGCGGGCCAAAAATTATACCGGATAAAAGGTTGGATATAAATGGAAACCCCATAAACCCGGCGGCAAGAGACTATCCTTCCGAATTTATTCAAACCGGTTTATCGGCTATTGACGGATTAAATACATTGGTTAGAGGGCAAAAACTACCTGTGTTCTCAGGCTCGGGTTTGCCACATGCAAGACTTGCGGCACAGATAGCGAGACAGGCAAAAGTTTTAGGAACTGAAAGTAACTTTGCCGTTGTATTTTCTGCGGTAGGGATTACTTTTGAAGAGGCGGATTATTTTATTTCCGACTTTAAAAGAACCGGTGCAATAGACAGGGCAGTTTTATTTATGAACTTAGCTAATGACCCGGCTATAGAGCGTATAGCGACACCTCGTATGGCACTTACGGCAGCAGAGTATTTGGCATATGAAAAAGATATGCACGTGTTGGTTATCATAACAGACCTGACAAACTATTGTGATGCTCTGCGTGAAATTTCAGCGGCAAGAAAGGAAGTGCCCGGCAGAAGAGGATATCCGGGATATTTATATACTGACTTGGCTTCCATGTATGAAAGGGCAGGTAGGATCAGAGATAAAAAAGGTTCAATCACACAGATACCCATACTGTCAATGCCGGAAGATGATAAGACACATCCCATACCTGACTTGACAGGTTATATTACAGAAGGGCAAATTATTTTAAGTAGGGAGCTTTATAGAAAGGGGCTTATGCCTCCAATAGATGTTTTACCTTCCCTATCTCGGTTAAAAGATAAAGGTATAGGAGTGGGCAAAACCAGGGAAGACCATGCAGATACCATGAACCAGTTATTTGCCGCTTATGCAAGAGGTAAAGAAGCAAAAGAACTTGCTGTTATACTTGGTGAAGGTGCTTTGAGTGATACGGATAAATTATTTGCAAAATTCTCAGATGAATTCGAGAAGCATTACGTTTCACAAGGTGAAAACGAAGACAGAAGTATCGAAGAAACCCTTACATTAGGCTGGAAGCTTTTATCTATTCTGCCCAAAACTGAATTAAAGAGAGTAAGGGATGAATTTATAGAAAAATATATGCCTAAAGGGGATGCTTAGAAGATGGCAATTTTAAGAGTTAACCCAACAAGGATGGAGCTTACACGGCTAAAAAAGAGATTAAAAACAGCCGTCAGAGGACATAAGTTATTGAAAGATAAACAGGATGAATTGATGAAAAAGTTTATCGACTTCATAATGAAAAACAAAGAGCTAAGAGAAAACGTAGAAGAAGAGCTGATTAATGCCTTCAAAAACTTTCTGATTGCCAGGGCTATTATGTCATCTGATATTATAGAAGAAGCCATAATGTATCCTACTGAAAAAATTTCTTTGGAATGTGAAAAGAAAAATATAATGAGTGTAATATCTCCTATATTTAATCTGATAACAAATAAAAATGAAAATGAAGAAAAGGTAGGAATATACCCTTACGGGTTTGCAAATACATCAGGCGAGTTGGACAATGCTATATACTATTTACAAAGGGTACTGAGCAGAATGATTGAGCTGGCACAGATAGAGAAGACGTGTCAATTAATGGCAGATGAGATAGAAAAAACAAGAAGAAGAGTTAACGCGTTAGAACACGTTATGATACCGCAGTTGAAGGAAACGGTAAAATATATTACTATGAAATTGGATGAAAACGAAAGAGGAAACCGGGTAAGGCTCATGAAAGTAAAAGAATTAGTGGAAAAAGAAGCGTAAAAATGGCCGCAGCTATGCTGCGGCTCGTTTTTTTAAAAGTTACAGTTCACACGGTCTTTGTGTCATCCTGAACGCAGTGAAGGATCTTAAGACTCTTCGGCAAGTTGTACAAGGGGATGGGTTTCATCCCATCCCGTGAACAATTAGCCTTGCAACTCAGCAATCATGTCAAATACAAAAGCGAAATCACACCAACTTAAGGAATTATCATTTACTATAAAGATGATTTAACTAAGAAATTTTGATTTCGCCCGTAATAAGCATACAGTCCTTTAGCCTTGCAACTCAGCAATCATGTCAAATACAATAATCTGCTTTATGGATAAGCTATAGTGTGAACAGCAACTGGTAATGGGATTAAG
>CAZQHS010000065.1:0-9915 GCA_964593485.1 uncultured Clostridiaceae bacterium | reverse complement strand
ACTGTGTGTATCTGAGATAAAACATGGTTTTGGTTCCTCTTTGATGCATCTATTGTCGGCAATGGGGCATCTTGGATGAAATCTACAGCCTGTGGGTGGGTTAGTCAAATCGGGTGGGTACCCGGGTATTGAGGAAGGCATATGTCTTTCTTTGCTTAAGTCTGGGAAAGAACTTAAAAGAAGCTTTGTATAGGGATTCATGGGATTATCGCAGATTTCATGGGTACTCCCTGTTTCCAGTATTTTTCCTCCGTACATCACAGCTGTGTGTTGACAAGTTTCCATGATAATGGATAAATCATGGGTTATTAAAATCATAGACATGTTAAGTTCCTTTTTTAGCCTTTCAATAAGATCAAAAATTTGTGCCTGTATCATTACATCAAGTGCTGTTGTCGGTTCGTCTCCTATGACAATCTTCGGCTCCAGAGCCAGTGCCATGGCTATCATAACTCTTTGCTTCATACCCCCGCTGAATTCGTGAGGATAACGGGTAACTCGTTTTCTATCTATTTCAACCATTTCAAAAAGTTCTAATACTCTTTTTTTGCTTTCCCCTTCACTGATTTTTTCATGAAGAAGTATAGCCTCTTTTATCTGTTCCCCTACAGTTAGGACAGGGTTTAACGCATTCATGGCTCCTTGAAATATAATGGAGATTTCCTTCCATCTGAATTTTCTTATCTCTTCTATACTCTTTTTTGTCAGGTCTTCCCCTTTATATAGGATTTGACCTCCTGCAATCCATCCGTTTTTAGGAATAAGTCTCATTATTGACAGTGCAGTGGTGGTTTTTCCACATCCGGATTCCCCCACCAGCCCTAAAGATTCACCTTCATTTAATGAGAAGCTCACATCATCCACAGCCTTGAATTTTTCATTTCCTATTTCAAAATAAGTTTTTAAATTCTCTACTTTTAAGATACTCATGTTATCTACTCCTTAATTTTGGGTTGAGTATTTCGTCAAAAGCGTAGCCCATGAAAGTGAAAGAAAGAACCAAAAGAAGTACGCAGATACCGGGAGGGATCAAGTACCAATAGGCTTTGTTGGCGGCGGCACCGGACTCAAATGCAAAATGCAGCATCATTCCCCAGCTTGGTTTGGTGCTATCTCCCATACCTAAAAAGCTAAGGGTGGTTTCGGATAATATGGATGCCGCAGTTATCAAAATCGTATTTGAAAAAACTATAGGAAATACATTGGGCAGTATATGTTTTATAATTATATGCGTTTGGGAAGAACCGATAGCCTTTGCCCGTTCTATATATTGCCTTTCTTTAATTGTCAGTGTTTGGGCTCTTACCAGTCTTGCAGTTCCCGCCCAGCCTGTCAGCCCTATAACCAATATTATATTCCACAGGCCGGAACCCAAAAGTGCAGCCAGTATAAGCATTAAAGGAAGCCAGGGAAGAACCAAAAAAACATCTGTGAGTCTCATAAGGAGTATATCAATCTTACCTCCTGAATAACCGGAAATAAGACCGATGAAGGTGCCTAAAAACATAGATATAACCGTTGCCAAAAGCCCATCCCCTAACCTTTAACTCTTGGGTCAAGATATCCGTATAAAATATCAGAAATAAAATTTGCACCCACAACACATAAACCCGTAATTAAAAAAATGCCTTGCAACAAGGGATAGTCCCTGGCCTGTAATGCATCATACATGAGTCTACCTAATCCGGGCCAGGAAAAAACCGTCTCCACTTGCAAAGCACCTGTTATAGTAAATCCTAAATTCATAGAAATTAATGTTACCATGGGAATCATGGCATTGGGCAAGGCATGTTTTTTCAGAATGCTTTTTTCATCCATGCCTTTTGCTTCCGCCGTGATAATATAATCCTCAGTGAGTATATCTATTAATGTGCTTCTCATAATTAGCATGTATTCACCTATAAGCACCAAAGATAGTGTTAATGCCGGTAAAAAAATATGACGGCCTATATCCCACCATCTGTTGAATCCTTGTACAAAGACCATGCCGGGAGAAAGCATGCCGGAAGTAGGAAACATCTTCAGATGAACACTGAAAAAGGTTATCATTAGAATACCTAACCAAAAGGTAGGCATGGCATAGGTAATCAAGGAAAAGCCCATGGCCCATATATCGATGCTTTTTCCTCTTTTCATAGATGCCACAATACCTAAAAACAAACCGGCGACTATAGCTATTATCTCTGCCAAAACCGTCAGAAGCAGGCTTGCCATGAGCCGTTCATTGATTATACCCGCTACAGGTTTTTTGTAGATAAAAGAATTACCCATATTGCCTTTGGATAGATTTTTTAAATAAACAAAAAACTGCTCATACCAAGGTCTGTCAAGCCCGAACATTTGCCTTACTCTTGCTGTGGCTTCCGGGGACATATTGGGATTTCGCACTGAAACGCTCACGGGATCCCCGGGCATAACACGAAACAGAAAATAGTTGAGCACCAATATTGCAAAAACCGTAAACAAAGCAAAGAACAGTCTTTTGAAGAAATATGCTCTGTTCATTTACTGCCACTCATCCTTGGATTTTTTCTTCTTTTTTAAAACTACGGCAATCACTCCGATGATTGCAATTCCACCTATAGCATAAACAGCAAAATTCGTTTTATTGTCTACAACGATATTCTTTTCTCCGGGAGCTTCTTTTTCCACTGCAGCCTGGTTCCCCACCGTTGAGACATTAAGATAATTAAAAGGCGTATCAGCATAGAATATTGCTCCGTTTACCGTGGGTTTTAACACTACGGCCAGGAAAGGTTATTAGAATGCATAGAATATTGCTCCGTTTACCGTGGGTTTTAACCCCAGAAGCCTGTCTTTTCTTATCAGTTGTAATTCTTTCTCATACATTAAAATTATATATGGCAATTCTTCATATAATATTTTTTGTGCCTCATATACGGTTTTTTGCCTTTCATCAAAATCCATGATGGAGGCCTGTTCGTCTACTATCTTATCATAATGGGGATTGCTATAAAAAGAATCATTAAGATTATCTATTTGTTTTGTAGTGAGAACTCGAAGCAACGTACTTGGATCTACATCACCGCCCCAACCCCAAATAAACATATCGAAGTCTGAATACTTCAAAATACGAGCAGAGCCATATCCGCCTTGACTGCAAAATATGGCATCTATATCGTCATCTTTAAAAAAATCCAACAGATCCTTGGCCCTTTCTTCATCGGAGCCGGCTAAATAGAATCTTTTTTTATAGGCATTCTCCCCGACTTTTACGTTATATCCCCAATTTTCTATTTCTTCTATGCTTCTCCATAATTCACTTCTTTTCCAAACACCACTGGAAGGAGATATAATCCCTATGGTTTGGCCTTTTTTTAACCTCTTTGGTTTTATCATATTCTTACTCCTTTTAACCGCAAAATATGATATCCGTTATTTTTTATTAAGCCGATGTTTCTATTAACGTAATTCTACATCTATTGCAAAGCCATGTAAATACAAATTTTGAGCAATTAGCCTTGTAACTCAGCAATCGCGTCAAATACAATAGATTTACTATTATGGATAAAAGGTGACATTTGCCAAAGAAATACGAGACAATTAGATAACGTCTGAACAGCAACAAACTTTCAAGAAAAACAGTAAAAAATTCATTATATTTGACGATGTTAATACAATAATATATAATAGGCCTAAGAAAATATTTCGGCTATGAAAAGGAACAGTAAGGACTTGATGCCATAAGAGAGGGAAACAGAAGCTGCGAAGTTTCCTTGGCTTAGATCTTGAACCCGCCTTGGAGCATTTGATTAAATCAAACGATTAGTCCCCGATAAAGACTGCGAGCGGATATGCAACTGCATATCAATCTGGGTGGTACCGCGATTTCAACCTTCGTCCCATTAAGTGTGACGAGGGTTTTTATATTTAAAAATGATAAGTATAACCATCCTTAAATGCTAAAGATATCTTAAAAGATAAAGGGGAAAGATTCATATTATTTTAAATGACGAGGAGCGATTCAATGGGTAAAAATGAACAGGATTTTGTAAAAGAAGTAACACCGATGGAAGAGGATTTTGCACGATGGTATACGGATATAGTTTTAAAGACCGACATGGTGGATTATTCGCCTGTAAGGGGTTGCATGGTGATAAAGCCGTACGGTTACGGTGTATGGGAAAGTATTGTTAATGAACTTGACAGAAGACTTAAAGAAACAGGGCACAAAAACGCATACTTCCCTCTTGTGATACCGGAAAGCTACTTATCGAAAGAAAAGGATCATTTTGAAGGTTTTGCCCCGGAAGTTCTTTGGGTTACCCATGGCGGCAATGAGGAATTAACAGAAAGACTTTTTATCAGGCCTACATCGGAGACTATAATACTTCCTATGTACTCAAAATGGGTGCAATCATACAGGGATTTGCCTATTTTAATCAATCAATGGTGCAATGTGGTCAGATGGGAAAAGACCACGAGGCCTTTCCTTAGAACCGCAGAGTTTCTCTGGCAGGAAGGGCACACTTTACACGCTACTGCCGATGAGGCGGAGGAAGAAACCCTAAAGATTCTTGAAATATATAGGCAGCTGACAGAAGATGAATTGGCTATGCCTGTCATACTTGGAGTAAAAAGCGATAAAGAGAAATTCGCCGGTGCTGACAGAACCTATACCATGGAAGCTATGATGCATGATGGTAAAGCATTGCAGGCGGGGACTTCACATAATCTGGGGCAAAATTTTGCTAAGATGTTTGATGTGCTGTTCCTTGATAGAGACGGAGTGAGGAAGCACGGCTGGAGCACTTCTTGGGCTATAACTACCAGGCTTATAGGCGGAATAATTATGACTCACGGCGACAATAGAGGGCTCAAAATGCCGCCAAAAGTGGCACCTATACAGGTAGTTGTATTACCTATAGCCTTTCATAAAGAAGGGGTATTGGATAAGGCTTATGAAATCAAAAAAGAATTGAGTAAAAAGTTTAGGGTGGAAATAGATGCAAGAGATGAATATAGTGCCGGTTGGAAATTCAACTATTGGGAAATGAAAGGTGTACCCCTCAGATTGGAAGTAGGTCCAAGAGATATAGAAAAGAATCAGGTAATGGCTGTAAGAAGAGATACTTTGGAAAAGTTCACTATTCCCATGAATGGATTGAATGAAAGAATAGATGAGTTGCTCGTTGATATTCAAAAAAATATGTTTGAAACTGCACTAAAAAACAGAGAAGAAAAAACGTTCATTTCTATCGATTATGATGAAATAAAAACTTTGATGAAAGAAAACAAGGGTTTTGTAAAGACTATGTGGTGCGGTGATGTTGAGTGTGAAAACAAATTAAAAGCGGACACAAGTGCTACTATAAGATGTATTCCTTTGGAGCAGGAGGATTTAGGAGATACATGTCCCATGTGCGGCAAAAAGGCAAAACATATGATAGTCCTTGCAAAGGCATATTAAATAGAGATTTATTGTGGAGCGGAAGGTTTATTTTTTACAAAATTATTGAGGAGGAAAAAGAATGCTTGATATTAAAAGAATAAGAGCAAACCCTGAAGAGGTAATAAGAAAACTAGATAAAAGGGGCGGCGGTTTCAATATTGAACAAGTATTGGAACTGGATGAAAAAAGAAGAAGTCTTTTAGGGGGGGTCGAGGAACTCAAGGGCAAAAGGAATAAAGTTTCTGAAGAGATAGCAAGAATAAAGAAGCAAAAAGGCGATGCGGATTCTTTAATTATGGAAATGAAAGAGGTTTCTGATAAAATTAAAGAGGGCGATGAAGCTGTTAGAAGTATAGACGATCAGATTTCAACTTTGCTACTTAACATTCCAAACACTCCCAATGATGATGTTCCTGAAGGCAAGACTGATGCGGACAACAAGGAGATAAGAAAATGGGGGGAGCCTACAAACTTTCCTTATGAGCCTAAAGCTCACTGGGATATCGGTGAAGGTTTGGGCATATTGGATTTTGCCACAGCGGGTAAGGTTACCGGAGCACGTTTTACATTCTATCGGGGACTTGGTGCCAGACTTGAAAGGTCTTTAATCAATTTTATGCTTGATACCCATATTGCCAACGGATATACGGAAATACTGCCGCCTTATATGGCCAACAGTAAAAGTATGCAAGGAACCGGGCAACTGCCCAAATTTGAAGTAGATATGTTCAAAGTTAATAATACGGATTACTTTTTAATACCCACAGCAGAAGTACCCGTTACTAATATACATAGGGAAGAAATATTAGAAGGTGTGGAATTTCCCATTAAGTATTGTGCTTATAGTGCCTGTTTCAGAGCTGAAGCCGGTTCCGCCGGGAGAGACACCCGGGGTCTAATAAGACAGCACCAATTCAATAAAGTAGAGCTGGTTAAGTTTGCCCATCCGGACCACTCTTATGAGGACTTGGAATCCTTAACCAACGATGCGGAAAGAATATTGCAGCTATTGGGTTTACCCTATAGGGTAGTATGTTTAAGCACAGGGGATTTGGGTTTTTCATCGGCCAAAACCTATGATTTGGAAGTATGGATGCCAAGCTACAACAGATATGTGGAAATATCCAGTTGCAGCAACTTTGAGGACTTCCAGGCCAGAAGGGCGGATATAAAATTCAAGGAGAGCCCGAAAGATAAGGCCAAATTCGTTCATACTTTGAATGGTTCCGGCATAGCAGTGGGGCGTACTGTTGCAGCTATTTTGGAAAACTATCAGCAAGAAGACGGAAGCGTAATGATTCCCGAGGCTATCAGGCATTATATGGGCGGAGCTGACAGGATAGGGAAGTAAGTAGACAAATAAATATGTGATAAGTAGAATAAGATGCTGAGATATACGAAAAGTTACTGTTTACACGGTCTTGGTGTCATCCTGAGCGAAGTGAAGGATCTTAAGACTCTTCGGTAGACCTCAGAGTGACATTTATTGTGGGAATATAAGGTTGTTCCATAATGTGTGAATAGCAACTACGAACGTTTTCGGCATCTTTGTCATTCGTGGACATATCAACCGTTTTTGTGAATCCATGGTATAATATATTTACAGGCAGGTGCGACATTAGTCAGGGAGAGTGAAAGAACTGAAAAAATTCTTGATAAATTTAACGGTTATATTAATCTTTTGCATACTAATCAGTATTAGTGTACATGCTGACGTTGGGCCAAAACCCACTTTAGAAATCCTTGTAGAAAATGCACCGGAGTCTTCATATTACTTGGATTTATTAGTGGACTATACATCTGATCATCTGTATCAATATATTGAACCAGATGAATTGGAATTTAAGGAGATTTTTGATACTTTAAAAAATTATAACATTGAAGGATGGCGTCCTGCACTTATCACAGGCACAAAAGTTCCTTTACACGGGAAACTTACAGGCAAAAAAGAAGGCAGATATATGAGGCATAGTTTTAGCTATGTGGGTGTACCGGACAGATTCAAGATAATAATTGTTACTGAAAATAATGAAATAATCGTATCGGAGAATGTTCTGGAGAGGAAAGCTTTTAATACTATTGCTTATTTTGACAGTGACACAAAGATAATAAGAGAAAAACATTATATTCTGCCGGCAATAAAACAATTTATATCCACGAGCCTTGCAACATTAATCATAGAAGGTTTAATACTTTTGCTGTTTAGATTTAACCTTAAAAAGAATTGGAAACCTTTCTTAATAATAAACATGATTACCCAACTACTTTTATCAATTATTATCAACATAAGCATGTATTATATGGGGATAATGTTGGCAATCTTGGCTTATGCTGCCTTCGAATGGGTAATACTTATAAGTGAATCTGTGTTCTTTGCCAAATATTTGGATGGACATACAAGGAAAAGACGTGTATTTTATGGCATTACGGCAAACTTAGTCAGCTTTGCGGCGGGGGTAGCTATCACAATATATATTACCTTATGATAAAAAGCATGACAGGGAGAAAGGTCTATGAAAGTTTCAGATATTATAAAAATAACATCGATAAAACTTGGGGAAATCCCTTGTTTATACATAAAACCTAATTATGAAGACAGTAAAAGTTCTACGGTTATCTATTATCACGGGTGGAGTTCTAAAAAGGAAAAGGGTCTATTTATAGGAGAAGTATTAGCCTTACACGGCTATGATGTAATTATTCCCGATGCCATCTACCACGGTGATAGGAATGCTTTAGGCAAATATAATGTGGATGCCTTGAAAAAGTATTTTTGGGATGTGATATTTAATACAGTAGAAGAGTACGAGAGTTTGATTTTGAAGGCTATAAGTTTATTTGGAACAGATAAAGAAAATGTTGCAGTTATGGGGAGTTCCATGGGTGGATTTATAGCTTCAGGTGTTTTTGCAGCTAATAAGGAGATCAAATGTCTTGTTAATATGAATGGGGCTTGTGCTTGGGAAAAAGCGGAAAGCATTTTTAGAGAAATGGACAGGGAAGGCAAAGGGCCTGCCTCACCGAAACAGCGTAGCTTGATAGTGGAATATGATCCATTAAGAAAAAAGAATGGCTTATACCCAAGGCCTATTTTGATGTTGCATGGAGATGCCGATACTTCTGTATCTATAGATATACAAAGATATTTTTATGATGAAATTAAAGAAATATATAAGGAAAGGCCTGAAAGGTTAAAACTAATAGAATCCACTAATTTGAACCATTATAAAACAACAGGGATGTTAGAAGAGACTTTAAAATGGTTTGATATGTATCTATAAAGTCAGGCTATCCTCCAATCGTAAGTGAGTGTTATCTAAATTCATGTCTCGTTGCGGCGGTGAGTATTTCAATCAAGAAAAACATTTATTATAAACAGTTAGAAATGTGAAGGGATAGAGCAAGATATGAGTAAAAGAAAGTATTATGCTGTCAGGGTAGGTACAGTTCCGGGAATTTATCTGACATGGGATGATGCCAAAAAGCAGGTCCAAGGCTTTTCGGGTGCCAAATACAAATCGTTTGAAGACATATTGGAAGCAGAAAAATATTTATTGGGCGAAGATAATGAAGGAGAAAGAAAGAAAAGTTACATAGAAAAGCTTAACGATGAAATAAAGGAAGAGATTGATAGGTTAGAGCCGGACCAGGTCATAGCCTTTGTAGATGGGAGTTATTCTTCTGACGTTGATGGTGAGGAAAGATACGGCTACGGTGCCGTGCTTATAACAAAAGAGTCAGAAGTCTGCTTATCAGGATCTTATAATAATATGGATTTTATGGTTTCCAGGAATGTTGCAGGAGAGATAGAAGGAGTCAGAAATGCCATACTATGGGCTATTGAAAATAAGAAAAAAGAAATTATCGTATACTATGATTATAAAGGTATTGAAAAATGGGCTAAAAAAGAATGGAAGGCCAATAAAGAGCTAACAGTGGGATATAGAGATTTTTACGACGAGAAGTCAAAACTCATAAAAGTAGAGTTCAGACATGTTAAAGCTCATAGCGGTATTTATTATAATGAAAGGGCAGATGAATTGGCTAAAGAGTCACTTTTTATGCCGGTTGAGAAGCAATCAATAATCCACAGTACCTTAAAATCATCCTGAAAACCGTATTATTGAGACGGTTTTGGAGTCATCATGAACAAAGTGAAGGATATTAGGACCCTTTGGCTGGACTTTGGGTGACGTCTATGCTTGCAATACAGGAATACAAAGTGTTGCAATGTCATGTGGACGATAATTAGAAGGCATAAATTCGGGTAATTTTCTGACACGAAAATCCAAGTTGCCTTTATTGACACTGGTAGTTTTACCTGTTATAATTTATTATGTTCTCAAGTCGGAGAGATGTCCGAGCGGTTGATGGAGCTGGTCTTGAAAACCAGAGATGTTTCACGACATCCGTGGGTTCGAATCCCACTCTCTCCTCCATATAGAATATTTGTAAATATAACAAAAAAACATGGATAAGAGAAAAAGAACCTGGATTCGAAC
>CAZQHS010000064.1:0-9922 GCA_964593485.1 uncultured Clostridiaceae bacterium | reverse complement strand
CGGCCCTAAAAGCCTTGGAATGCGGCTGTGGCAGCAAAGAATGTCAATGGTGCGGCCCCATACTTAAACTTATGGAAGAAGTGGACGCATACATTCCTACCCCTGAAAGAGCGACAGACAGACCGTTTTTGATGCCGGTAGAAGACGTATTCTCCATAACGGGCAGAGGAACGGTAGCCACGGGAAGAGTAGAAAGAGGAACAGTAAAAGTACAAGACAACGTAGAAATAGTAGGACTGGCAGAAAAACCCAGACCCGTAGTAGTAACCGGCGTAGAAATGTTTAGAAAACTATTGGATCAGGCACAGGCAGGAGACAACATAGGAGCACTATTAAGAGGCGTTCAAAGAACAGACATAGAAAGAGGCCAAGTATTGGCAAAACCCGGCAGCATAAAGCCTCACACCCACTTCAAAGCGAGAGTATACGTATTAACCAAAGAAGAAGGCGGGAGACACACACCCTTTTTCAACGGATACAGACCTCAATTCTACTTCAGAACGACGGACGTAACCGGAGTGATAGACTTAGAAGAAGGCGTTGAAATGTGTATGCCTGGAGACCATATAGAAATGATAATAAAACTTATAACACCCATAGCCATAGAAGAGGGATTAAGATTTGCAATAAGAGAAGGCGGCAAGACAGTGGGAGCCGGTGCGGTTTCAAGCATAATAGAGTAGTAAGGGCAATTAAATTTAAAATTCTAAAGAAGGACCGGGACTTCCTGGTCCTTTTAAAAAGTATTAAATAGTAATAAAAAGGCAATACTTTAAGAAATAGCAGGTTGCAGTTCACACGGCCTTGGTGTCATCCTGAATGAAATGAAGGATCTTAAGACTCTTCGGCAAGGCCGAAAGCGTCATTGGACGTAGCAATATGAGCCAATAGGCGTATGAACAGTAACAATAGATGCTTAAAAAAGTCTTAATTTTTATAAAAAAACCTCATATTGACATAGTAATTAAACTATGATAAATTTTTAAGGTAGCTTAAAATTAAGCACATAGTGAATTGCCGGATAATTGGGAGGTGCCACGATGAGAGTTAAAGTTATATTAGCTTGCAACGAATGTAAACAGAGAAATTACAGTACAATGAAAAACAAAAAAAATGACCCGGATAGAATAGAAATAAATAAATATTGCAAGTTTTGTAGAAAGCATACCTCACATAAAGAGACAAAATAGGCTGTAAAGGAAGTGAAGAATTGGCAGATGCAGCTAAAAGATTTAGTTTGAAACAACTTTATAAAGAGACGAGAGCCGAGCTTAGAAAAGTAAGCTGGCCTAACAGGAAAGAAGTGCTCAAACATACACAAGTAGTTTTAGCGGCCATAGTAATTATCGGCTTGGGTTTATGGCTTGTGGATTTGGCATTTGGCACCGTGTTGAACTTTTTCCTAATGAAATAACAAGGGAGGTAAGACCTGAACAGATATATATAAGGTCTGCTTATTTATGGAAGATAAAGGCAATTGGTATGTAGTTCATACATATTCTGGATATGAGAATAAGGTTATGGCTAATATCGAAAAGATTGTTGAAAATCGTAATATGCAAGATATAATATTTGAGATAAAAGTACCCGTTGAAGAGCAAATAGAAATCAAAAACGGGAAAAAGAAAATTACTCAAAAAAAAATTTTCCCTGGATATGTACTTGTAAAGATGATAATGACCGATGAGTCTTGGTATGTTGTAAGAAATACCAGAGGCGTTACCGGTTTTGTTGGCCCTGGGTCAAAACCCGTGCCACTTACAGATATGGAAATAAAAAATCTTGGAGTTGAAAAGATACCGATTAAATTGGATGCAAAGGTTGGAAACAGCGTTAAAGTTATATCGGGACCCTTTGAAAACTTTGTGGGTACTATACAGGAAATAAATAATGAAAAACAAAAAGTGAAGGTTATGGTATCAATGTTTGGAAGAGACACCCCGGTTGAACTTGAATTTGTGCAAATTGAGGTACTATAGTTCATATATTATTAATAGTTTTTAGCTTTAGAGAGGAGGTGCGATATGGCAAAGAAAATAACCGCGTTAGTTAAACTGCAAGTACCTGCAGGGAAAGCGACACCCGCGCCACCCATAGGACCGGCACTTGGTCAGCATGGGGTTAATATCATGGGTTTTTGCAAAGAATTTAATGAAAAAACAGCAAAACAGGCAGGACTTATTATACCTGTTGTAATTTCAATATACCAGGACAGATCTTTTTCTTTTATTCTGAAAACCCCGCCTGCATCGGTTTTGTTAAAGAAAGCCGTTGGGATTGAAAGTGGTTCCGGGGTACCGAATAAAACTAAAGTTGCTAAGGTATCCAAGGCAAAAATTCGGGAAATTGCCGAGCTTAAAATGCCGGATCTAAACGCTTCCAGTGTGGAAATGGCAATGAGCATGGTGGAAGGCACGGCACGAAGTATGGGTATAACAATCGAAGATTAAAAAATGTGGGAGGATTTTTTCCGTTTACCACAAGGAGGATTTTAAATGTTTAGAAGTAAAAATTATAAAGAAAGCATGAAGCTGATAGAACCGGGTAAGCTTTATGATCCCAAGGAAGCTTTGGAATTGGTGGAGAAAACCGCTAAAGCAAAGTTTGATGAATCCATAGAAATACACGTAAAATTAGGTGTAGACTCAAGACACGCCGACCAACAGGTAAGAGGCGTGGTTGTATTACCCCACGGTACAGGCAAAACCTTAAGGGTTTTGGTTTTTGCAAAAGGAGAAAAGGAAAAGGAAGCAACAGAAGCCGGTGCGGATTTTGTCGGTGCGGAAGAGCTTGCGGCAAAGATACAAAGTGAAAGTTGGTTTGACTATGATGCGGTAGTAGCAACTCCGGACATGATGGGAGTTGTGGGAAGATTAGGTAAGCTATTAGGACCTAAAGGTCTTATGCCTAATCCCAAATCAGGTACGGTAACATTTGATGTTGCCAGAGCTATAAATGAGATCAAAGCAGGTAAAGTTGAATACAGAGTAGATAAGTCTAATATTGTTCACGTAGCCATAGGCAAGGCATCTTTCGGAGTGGAAAAGCTGAATGAAAACTTTAGAACATTGATGGATGCTATAGTAAAGGCTAAACCTCCGGCAGCTAAAGGAACTTATCTTAAAAGCATTACCTTGGCAAGCACTATGGGCCCCGGGATTAAGGTTAATCCTGCACGCACAACGGAATAGATTATAAGATGATTTAATAAAATTGAACACTATATACCGTAGACAGTAGGTGCCAAAAGCTTAATATCCTACCGAGGCTTTATTATAAAAGGTAACCTCTCTATGTCTACGGAGAGGTTTTTTGCATATTCAAAAGACCATAATTGTACTAACTTAGGAGGTGAAATTATGTCAAAATTTCTTGAAGAAAAAAAGCGTATAGTAAGTGAAGTTAAGGAAAAACTTGAAAAATCAAATTCAGTAGTTTTGGTTGATTATAAAGGTATTAATGTAGAAGATGTTACTGAACTCAGGAGAAGATTCAGAGAATCAGGAGTAGATTACAAAGTATATAAAAATACCTTATTTAAAAGGGCTGCTGCTGACTTAGGAATGGAGAGCCTGAATGAGTTTTTGGAAGGACCTACATCCTTTGCTTTCAGTTATGATGATGCCGTAGCTCCTGCAAGAACAATAAATAAGTTTGTTAAAGATTATCCCAAAACCACAATAACAATAAAAGGCGGGATGATTGAGAATGCATTTATGGATGCAGTATCAATAAAGACATTAGGAGATTTACCGTCAAGAGAAGTTCTTTTGGCCATGTTGCTTGGTGCCCTACAAGGCTCAATGAGAAACTTAGCTTATATGATTAACTCAATAAAAGAAAAAAAAGAAGCGGAAGCTCAATAAATAATTAGGAGGTAAAATAAAATGGCAAGTGAAAAAATCACAAATTTAATAGAAGAAATCAAAACCATGACAGTATTGGAACTATCAGAATTGGTAAAAGCAATAGAAGAGGAATTTGGTGTTACAGCAGCTGCACCTGTGGCAGTTGCAGCAGGACCTGCAGCGGCAGCCCCTGAAGAAGAACAAACTGAGTTCAGCGTTATATTAGCAAGCGTTGGTGCACAAAAGATTAAGGTTATCAAGGTAGTGAGAGAGATTACCGGACTTGGACTTAAGGAAGCAAAAGACCTTGTTGACGGAGCACCAAACCCTGTTAAAGAAGCAGTAAGCAAACAAGAAGCCGACGAAATCAAAGCAAAATTAGAAGAAGTCGGAGCCGGAATAGAAATAAAATAGCAATGAAGCCGCAATAGCGGCTTTATTACTTTGTCGATACCATAGAAAACAGGCAGGAATATACGGAGTACCAACCCCCCACTTACTCAGTTCCCTGGCACGATAGGATAAACTACATAGAAATCCTAAGTAGCATTCTATTTGTGGAAAGTGCTTTATGATTGATTAATCACAAAAACTATTGCAGAGGAAACAATAGCTAACGTTATTGTAATGTTACGGAAATTAGCATAATGCCACTTGGTTTCTAATAGGATTACTAATAGAAAAACACGTGATTGGAATAATAAATTAAACTATTCATTGAAGTAAAGGTTGAATAAATGCTAAGATATAGAAACAAAAGAAACAACTTACTGCAAATGTAAATCTATTATCAAGGAGATAATCATTTGTTTACAAAATTTTTAGTAAAAACTTTTATAAAGGATTATAAAAATATAAAATGTAGAGAAGTAAGACAAAAATACGGCTATCTGTCTGGCTATATAGGAATCATATCAAATATCATTCTTTTTCTTACTAAACTTATTACAGGACTTTATATAAACAGCATTGCCGTCATGGCGGATGCTTTTAATAATCTTTCCGACGTAGCATCTTCCGTGGTTACCATTATAGGTTTTAAAATTAGCGGAAAACCCGCCGACAAGGAGCATCCTTTCGGCCATGGAAGATTTGAATACATAGCCGCCATGATTGTGTCGTTTATGGTTATGCTTGTGGGATTTGAATTCATAAAGAGCTCAATAAGGAGGATCGCCTCCCCTGAGGTTTTAATTTTTGATATATTGGTCTTTATGCTTTTGGTTGTCTCAATCTTAATAAAAGTATGGCTATGTGGCTTTAATAAGATGTTGGGAAAATCCATAGGCTCAAAGGTTATGGAGGCAACTTCCTTCGACAGCTTAAGCGACGTAATAGCCACCTCCGTCGTGGTTTTGTCTCTCATTATAGGCCGTTTTACAGCATTTCCCATAGACGGTTATATTGGTTTGGCTTTATCCTTTTTTATACTTTACAACGGTTTTAATTTGATAAAAGATACACTTAATCCTTTATTAGGGGATGCCCCCGATGCAGAATTGGTAAAAGCAATTATGGACAGAGCCCTTACCTATAAAGAAATCATAGGTATACATGATTTGATAGTACACGATTATGGCCCCGGTCGTATAATGGCTTCTATACATGCGGAAATCCCTTATAGAATGGATATAATGGAAGCCCATGAAATAATAGATTTGGCTGAAAAGGAAATTTCCGAAGAATTGGGCATCCACCTCGTCATACATATGGATCCTATCAATACTGACGATGAAGTGGTAAAAAAAGCCCGGCTTCATGTCTTGGAGATATTGGAGTGTTTCCCACACGAACTGAGTATTCATGATTTTCGCATAGTGGGCGGTGAAAAACATATGAACCTCATTTTTGATATGGTTGTTCCCTATGATTTTATGGAAAAGGATGAGAAAGCATTGGCTGAGGAGGTTAAGGAAAAAATAAAAGAAAAACATCCCAATTATGATGTAATCATCACCATAGACCGTCAATATTCACTTCTGAGATAACTCTAACAATAAAAATTAAATTCTATTTAAATGGAGACGAAGATTTAACTTTTTACCTATCAGATTTTGTGGGCATAATATCTTTTACATAAATGACCTTATCATCCCCATCATCATAATAATCTTTTTGGATGGCATCTATTTTATAATTACACTTTTCATAAAATTGTCTTGTTCCATAATAAGGTTCCCTTGATGAAGTTTCAACATAAATCTTTTCCCCGCCTTCTTCGCAGACCTTTTTTTCTGTTTCACTAATAAGCTGCTTACCTATATCCCTTCCTCTGAACTTATCGGCAACAACTATCCAGAACAAGTCAAATCTGTTTCTTGTACACGCAATACTGCCATAGCATGTATAACCAATAATATTTGAATCGAGTTCACATAATATAAAATTATAACCGCTTTGTTTCGGCCCTTTATCTATATTCAAAATCGCTAGTTCCTCAGCAACATCCACTTCAAAATCATAAAATAAATGCACTGATTCAGTGATTTCTCTGATTTGTTCATCCTCGCCGGGTCTTAAGTCATATCTAAAAGTTATACTGTTTGCATTCATATTGTTCACTTCCTAAAAGTTCTTTTACTCTGAATTGATACCAATTGCATATCTTATATTTACCTAATAGCCTACATTGCAATTAGCCTATTCCAACAATATTTTAAATATCATTTCATCATAGTTTAGTCCCGCATATTCTGCTGATTTGGCAAAACTGCTTTCTCCGGGAGTAATACACGGATTTGCATTAATTTCGAGCACCCAGGGATTTCCCTGATCATCGATTCTAAAATCCACACGAAAGTAACCATTCAGTTCAAACTCTTTCCAGCATCTTATAGAAATTTTCTTTAAAACACCTATTAAAGCATTATCTTCTTCTTGGAATTCGTTTGTTGCTATTATGCTATCTGCATCGTGGTCTATGCTTTCCCATTTCGACTTGTAATCCTGTATTTCATATCTGTTGTTTTCTTTATATCCAATGAATTTTATTTCCAAGGGCGGTAGAAGGAATGGTTTTCCGTCAACTGTCATTCCTGAAATATTTATTTCTCTTCCCTCTATAAATTTCTCGGCAAAATAACTATTATTTGATTTTTTATATTTGTCCCTAAGCACTTTTCTGCCTTGGGAAATATTATCTATATTGAGCACCGATTCCTGATATAAATCCATAGAACCGTCTTCATAAACTCTTTTGATAATATATTTGTCTCCTTTTACAAAAGAGTTTTCTTCTGACTCTGTAAACCATGACGGAGTCGGTATATCGCAAGATTTTAGTATTTTCTTTGTTATGATTTTATCCGCTGTTAGAAATATTCCTTTAGCGGAACATCCTGTATATTTGATATTTAAAGACTCAAGTATAGATGGTGCCAAATAGCTCAATCTTTCATTGCCTGAGACCGACTCAACTAAATTGAAAACCTTAAAGGGTTTTGATTTTTTAATATCTATAACGGCCCCAATTGTATTTTCCGAAAAAGGGATTTTTGATGTCTGAAAATCAAGTTTTCCAAGTGCCGATGCAACGGCATCAACCTGTGCAAGCACATCAATTTCATCTTTTTTTGCATCTTCTGTTATTTCATTAAAAAGTATGGGGACATAGCCTTTTAAATTCATTTCACTATTTTTCCTTTTTGATGTTTTGTGTAGATGATATAAAAATATTTTCGATTAATTCTTCATAGTTCATACCGTAAATTGCAGCAAGGATTGGCAAATCCGAAAAAACCGGGTTAAGACCCGCCAAGGGGTTTATCTCCATAAAACTTGGCTCTCCCTTTGAATCCGCTTTCAAGTCTACTCTGCCGCCGTCCTTGCACCCCAAACCTCTCCAAACCCTTAATGCAATATCGCTGCATTTTTCAGTCATCTCATCAGTTACAGGCATATATGACACTGTTTCTAAATAATTTTTTTTATTGGCATAGGAATAACCGCCAATTTCATCAGGGCCCTTTATAACAATCTCCATTACCCCTACCACCTTAGCTTTTTTACCGGTTCCCACGATGCCTACAGTGAACTCCCTGCCGGACAGGTACTCTTCTATTAGAACAGGCTCCTTGAATTTATCCAGCAATTTTTTTGATACAGCTAATAATTCATCAATAGAGAATACCTTTGATGTTTTATCAATGCCTTTGCTTGTGCCTTCTGCAATTGGTTTAACGAATAATGGAAATTCCAGATCATTCATTTCAAAATCGTCAATATCATTGATGACAGCAAATTTAGGTGTTGGAATACCCAGGTCCCTAATTACCCTTTTAGCCATATCTTTTTGCAGGGATAGTGCCAAAACCAAAGGATCAGAAAATGTATAAGGTATGTCATAGGCATCTAAAAGTGCCGGTACCTGTGATTCCCTGCCTACTCCTTTTATTCCCTCGGAAATATTAAAAACAAGGTCCCATCTTTCACCGGAAGCAAGCCTATTTACAAGACTTTTAATATTACCTATTCTCACTGTTTCATTTCCAAGCTTATTTAACACATTTTCAATAGCATCAATGGTCTCATCAGTATCTAATTCTGCGGTTTCCTCTTCTGACAGCCCCATTTCTATATAGTCCTTACGAAGGTCGTATGTAATCCCGACTTTCATTCCCTCATCTCCATAGTCTGAATTTTTAGAATTTAATAAGGAAATTATAGCATACCTTTTATATATAAACCATAAATTAAATGATTTGATAAGATTAAATAAAAATTTAGAAAAATATTTCTGTTGACATAAGTTTATACCTATTTTATAATTATAAAAATACATAGAGAAAAACAATGATAGGAAGAGTAGACAAGGAAGGTAGTCAAAGCGAATCAGCGGCGGTGAGAGTCTGATACGAAAACCTTGTTGAAGAACATCCGGGAGTTTTTAACCGAAATCGTGAGAAAGTAGGCTTAAACGGAGCCATACCGTTATAAAATGGAGGATATCGAGTGTTTTTCATTCCGTATCCATAAAGCGAACTTTTTGTTAAATTGGGTGGTACCGCGGAAATTATGCCTTTCGTCCCTTTGGGGTGATAGGCATTTATAATTTTTTGACAATTGGAGGTTTAAAAAATGGGAAAAGTTGAATTCATTGAGCCAAAAGAATACAAATCATTGCATAACATTTTAGAAACTCAAATAGCAATTAAAAGAATAAAGGATTATTTTGAAAAAAACCTATCGGAACAATTGGAACTTACAAGGGTTTCTGCACCTTTATTCGTTACAACGGATTCGGGACTAAATGATTATTTGAACGGGGTGGAAAGACCGGTAAATTTTGATGCAAGAGCCATTAGAGGTAAAACAGTAGAGATAGTACAGTCCTTAGCAAAATGGAAAAGGATGGCCTTGCAAAGATACGGTTTCGAATTGGATAAAGGTTTGTATACGGATATGAATGCAATCCGTCGTGACGAGGATTTGGACAATTTACACTCTATTTATGTGGATCAATGGGATTGGGAAAAGGTAATAGGCGAGAAGGAAAGAAATATAGAGTATCTGAAAAGGATAGTTAATGATATTTATAAAGTGTTTAAAAA
Organism: uncultured Clostridiaceae bacterium; assembly: GCA_964593485.1. Lineage (GTDB taxonomy): Bacteria > Bacillota > Clostridia > Lutisporales > Lutisporaceae > JAAYKT01. The sequence continues at coordinate 525 of CAZQHS010000064.1, read as the reverse complement.
TACGGAATTATATTTAGCTTATAATTATGATGGTTATGAAACTATACTGCCTGATGAAATATTTTTTATTACTGCCCAGGAGCTTGAGGACTTGTATCCTTACAAGACCCCCAAGGAAAGAGAGGATGCTATAGCCAAAGAAAAAGGTGCCGTCTTTATTATCGGAATAGGTAACAGCCTAAAATCCGGTGATAGGCACGATGGCAGATCCCCTGATTATGATGACTGGGAGCTAAACGGTGATATTATATTTTGGTATCCCGTCCTTGGGATGGCGTTGGAGTTGTCTTCCATGGGTATCAGGGTTGACAAGGAGGTTCTTCTGAGACAGCTCAGTCGGTCGGGATGCGAGGACAGGTTGAATCTTGAATACCATAGGATGATTATGGAGGATAAATTGCCACTAACTGTAGGTGGTGGAATAGGGCAGTCCAGAATCTGCATGTTCTTTTTGAAAAAGGCACATATAGGAGAAATACAGGCATCCATATGGCCCCAGGAAATGATTGATGTTTGTGAAAAATA
>CAZQHS010000063.1:0-10011 GCA_964593485.1 uncultured Clostridiaceae bacterium | reverse complement strand
TATCACCGAAATATGCACCGGATATAATCGCACCTGCTGCCATGGGGCCCGGGATACCTAATCCTGCAGCAACCCCCATAAGTGCGATACCGACAGTACCGGCAGTGGTCCATGAGCTCCCTGTTGCCAAGGATACTATACTGCATAGTATCATGGAGGCTATAAGGAAGAATGCCGGAGATAATATCTGCAAACCATAGAAAATCAGTGTCGGTACTATACCTCCAAGAATCCATGTACCGATAATCATACCTATTATTGCAAGAATAATTATGGCCTGCATAGTTGAGTCGATGGTCTCTAAAAACCCCTTTTCAAGTTCATCCCAAGTATAGCCTAATCTATAAATTGCAACCAAGGCAGTGATAATAGAACCTAATACTAAGGGAATATGAACATCGGCTTCCAAAACCAAAATAGCATACATAAGAATTGCTACCGTTATGACTATAGGTATTAGTGCATCTAATACAGTTGCTTCTCTTTTTTGTCTCACTTTTTTGGACATTTTCATTACTCCTTTCATTTTAATTATTTGCTACTCTAATAATATTCTATGAATGAAGCTATGAAAAATAGCAATAGACTAAAAATCTTATATATAATTATAAGAGCAGCTGAAATATTATATACTAATTATCGCAGAAAAATAGTATAATGTAAATAGTAGGAACAATTATAAAAAAGGTATTACCTTAAGATTATGCTATAAAATGGATTTGTTGATATAACTCAAAGGAATCCTGAGGATAACGAACTCTTATGCGTTAAATCTAACATAACCTTATTGATACTGTTCACACGGGTTTTGTGTCATCCTACGTTAGCCCTATAGACTCGACTCTAATCTACTGAGCTCTGAATTCTGAGCTCTGAATTCTGAGATCTGAGATCTGAATTCTAATGACTGTCATCCTGAACTAAGTGAAGGATCTTGGTTCCAGAGAACAGTATTCAGAGAACAGAGAACACATAAGACGAAGTTTGTTTTTATTAATAAATAAATAATTGAAAAAAAATAAAAAGTATAGTATTCTCTAATTAATCTCCAAAAAAAAGTCAGGGGGGTAATTAAAATGGTCAAGTTTATTGTAGGAGAAAAGGGAACTGGGAAAACAAAAATAATGATTGACATGGCAAATGCAGCGTTAAAAGAGTCAAAAGGTCATATTGTTTATGTTGACAGGGATAATAACCATGTTTATGAGCTGGATAGAAGTCTTCGTTTTGTAAATGCCGGGGAATTCCGGATTGATAATCTGAAGGCTTTTTATGGTTTTTTGTGTGGAATAATTTCGCAAAACCTTGATGCGGAGAAAATCTTTATAGACGGACAAAGAGTTATCTCAGCAGCGGAGGATGCTTGTCTAAATGAGTTTATAAAAGACTTGGATAGATTATATAATGAATTCGGAGTCAGCTTTATAATCAGCTTAAGTAAAGATAAAGATAAGATACCGGAATTTCTAAAGAACTACATATAATATAAATAAAAATTGCGTACATATCAGTACGCAATTTTTATAGTTTTCCGCTGCAATTCAATACATTTTTAATTTTATGCTTTACCATATTCTTAATAGCTTCTCTTGCTGGGCTCAGATACTTTCTTGGATCAAAATCCGCCGGATGCTCGTAGAAATGTTTTCTTATGGAAGCGGTCATGGCAAGCCTCAAATCGGTATCAATATTGATCTTGCATACACCTAATTTGCCCGCACGAAGGAGCATATCCTCGGGGACACCTTTTGCCCCGGCTACATCTCCCCCATATGTATTACATAATTCAACAAACTCAGGTAAAACCGTGGAGGCACCGTGCAGAACCAAAGGATAATTAGGAAGTAAGTTTGTTATCTTTTCCAATCTCTCAAAGTCCAGCATAGGGTCACCTTTGAATTTAAAAGCTCCATGACTTGTTCCTATGGCAATAGCCAAAGAATCAACACCGGTTCTTTCTACAAATTCAACTGCCTGATCCGGGTCGGTAAAAGTCGCATCTTTTTCCGCTACACTTACTGCATCTTCTATGCCGGCAAGTTTGCCTAACTCTGCTTCCACCACAACGCCTTTTTCATGGGCATAATCCACAACCTGTTTTGTCAGCCTAATGTTTTCTTCAAAAGGATACTTCGAGCCATCAATCATGACAGATGTAAATCCACCGTCGACACAGGACTTGCATATTTCAAAGTCTTCGCCATGGTCCAAATGCAGGCAAATAGGCAGACCGCTATCCTCCAAGGCAGCTTCTACTAATTTTACCAAATACACATGTTTTGCGTATTTCCTCGCCCCGGCGGAAACCTGAAGTATCAAGGGTGCCTGCTCTTCCTTTGCAGCATCTACAATTCCTTGAATGATTTCCATATTATTTACATTAAATGCTCCAACGGCATATTGACCTTCATATGCCTTTTTGAACATTTCCTTTGAAGTAACTAATGGCATTTTTCTACCCCCTATTTATTTTTTCTTCATTACCATTATAACAGAAATATGAGTTTTTATGTTATTCTAATTAAATTTTGTTAATTAGAAGTGGTATAACGTTACTGTTCACATGGTCTTGGTGTCATCCTAAAAGCAGCGAAGGATCCTAAGACTTTTCGGCAAGCCTTGAAAGTGACATTTATCATAACAATATAAGGCAGTTAGATAATGCGTGAACAGTAAAGGCATAACAATTGCAATTTAAACATTGTATAAATTTGTACTTCACTAATTAAAGATCATTAGTATTTGATAAAGATTACGTTGTGGAAAGGCTTAAGGTCTGTTAGCGAAGTGTAGGAAAAGCGAAATCATCGGTGATGATAGGAATTATTATTAGAAAAAAAAGATTATTTTACCGGGGAGATTTTGATTTCGCCCGTAATGAGCTTACAGACAATTGGCCTTGTAACTCAGTAATCGTAGCAAATATAATAATCTATTTTCACAGGATAATTATATAATTTTTATTATTGTATAAAAAAAAAGTGTATGCTAAAATTGCATTAGAAAAGCTTAGGTGCTGTAGAACAGTTAAAAGGGAAATGGGTGCAAACCCCATGCGGTCCCGCCACTGTGAAGGGGAGATTCCTATAAATACCACTGATTAATCGGGAAGGTTTAGGAATTCAATGAACCTTAGCCAGGAAACCTGCCTGAGACTAATTCGCAAACTGCCTACGAGGGATAGGGAGGTGGATTAAGATAGCCATTTTGCCCTTCTCTTATGAGAAGGGTTTTTAATTAAATGCCGTGCCAACATTTCCTCATTTAATTCGGAAATGGCACATGGCAATAAAAGCGGCTTTTTCAACCTATGTCATATTAAAAATTCATTAGCAACTATATAGTTTAACAACATAACGATAGCCATTTAATGCGGCGAAGCCGCTTTTGTTTTATAACACGAAAGATTTTTGGCAAATGTGTAAAAAAATAACAATACTGATGATTTTGATTTTCCCGCTTTCATCCTAGGGGTCGACGGCTCTGTCGACCCACGGAAACAAGAGGTTGCATGATTTTACAAACAGAGGACGGACAAGGTCTTCCGCCCCTACTACAATATATAACGGTAGGACTTAAAACCTAATATTTTGATACACATTTTTACTACGATTAAGCATTAAGATCATAAAGAGGAGAGAGTTTAAATGAAAAGAAATTTATCAATCGTTTTATTGATAGTTATATTAATGTTTACTGCCTGTCAAAGACCGGCTTTGACCGATGAAAATAACACTGTCGATGGTATAGAAATCGTTGATATGACCGGAAAAACTATTAAACTTGAAAAATTGCCCGAAAGAATAGTTTCCTTATCACCCAGCAATACTGAAATTGTTTTTGCCTTAGGTGCCGGGGATAAATTAGTCGGTATAACAAGTTTTTGTGACTATCCGGAAGAAACAAAGGATGTGGAAAAGATAGGGGATTTTGAAGGCCCCAATATTGAAATTTTAAAAAAGGTGCAACCGGATGTAATTATGGCCGGGGTATATGTGCAAGATGATATAGCAATAGCTATAGAAAATTTGGGTATACCTGTAATAACTACAGAGGCTTCTGAGTTTGATGAAATTTTTGAATCCATAGCTTTGATAGGAAAATTAGTGGGTGAAGAAAAAAAAGGGGAAAAAATAATACAGGATATGCAAAACACTATAGATAATATAAAGAGCAAAACCAAAACCCTTAACAAACCGAAAGTTTTTTATGTGGCATGGGCTGATCCTTTAATTACTACGGGCAGAGACACATTTGTTGATGATATCATTTCGATTTCCGGTGCTTCGAATGTTGCCGGCGAAATCGTAGGGTGGACTCATTACAGCACGGAAGAATTGCTCAGACAAAACCCCGATATCCTCATAGTAGCGTGGCATGCAACGAATGAGGGCATTAGCAAAGAAGAAATCATGGCGGATCCCATTCTGAAAAACTTGGATTGTGTAAAGAAGGGTCACATTTATATTATGAAAGATGATAACCTAATATCACGGCCGGGACCGAGGATTGTTGAAGGAGTTCAGGAGATGGCGGAAGCTATAGAAAACATATTAAAGTAGGTAAGTAAATGAGATATCAATTACAAGTTAACAATTTGGCTTTTAGGTATGGCAAAAAAGAAGTATTAAAGAACATCAATATGAGTATAAAACCTGGTACCTTTATCAGCATAATTGGACCTAATGGATCAGGCAAAAGCACCTTGCTCAAAAACATTTCAACCTACCTAAAACCACAAAAAGGTATTATACTCTTAGACTCTGTAGAAATAACCAAACAACCCCGCAGAGAATTAAGCAAAAAGATTTCCTTTGTTCCGCAAAACACATCATTGGAATTTGACTTTAAAGTAAAAGATATGGTAATGATGGGCAGGCATCCTTATATAAAAAAATTAAAAGGTGAGACATTAGACGACGTAAAAGTTGTGGAAAGGGCTATGCTATACACAAATATCTCCATGCTCTCTCATAGAATGTTTAATGAATTAAGCGGAGGAGAAAAACAAAGAGTTATATTGGCACAAGCTTTGGCACAAGAACCAAAAATTTTGCTTTTGGACGAGCCCGTATCCCACTTGGATTTGCAACATCAAATTGAAATTTTGGATTTAATAAAAAAAATGAGCATCATAGAATCATTAACGGTAATTGCAGTATTGCATGACCTGAATATGGCATCATCCTACAGCGATTATATCGTTATGCTTAAAGAAGGCAGTATTGTCTATGAGGGGGTACCTGAAACCGTATTGAATCAACAAAATATAGCTGAAGTTTTTAACATTAACGTACATATTAATGGTAATCCTATGACGGGTAAACCCTATATATATACTTTATCCGGTATAACAAAACCTAAGAAGGATAAGAAAATTCATATTATATGTGGCGGGGGCAGCGGACAGGACTTAATAAGAGCTTTATATTCCAACGGGTTTAAAATCTCAACAGGGGTTTTAAATATCGGTGATTCAGACTGGGCAGTTTCAAATGAATTACAGATAAAAGTAGCTGAAGAAACTCCCTTTGTAGAAATATCAGATAATGCCTATAAAAAAAACAAAGAGCTTATTATGGATGCGGATATCATAGCACTGACACCGGTTTATTACAGCAATGCCAATATAAAAAATTTAGAGATACTCTTAGATGTAAGTCTGAAAGATAAATCTGTTTATATAATAGATGACACCAACTTTGCTAAACGGGATTTTACAGGTGGAAGGGCACTGGGTACCTATGAAAAAATAAAAGAAAGAAAAAGTGTAAGATTAGTAACTCAAAATGAGCTTATTGAAATACTTATGTTAAATGGTGAATGATATGTTTAAAAACAAAAAACTTTCAAAAGATATAATATATTTTATTGTGGTTATAGTTTTTTTACTGTTGTCTTTTCTTGCTTCCATGTCAATGGGTGCAGTAAATATTCCCCTAAAGGAATCTATTAGGATTATTTTTTTGGGAGAAGAGTCCAACAATCGGGCTATACTAATAGGGATAAGATTTCCCCGGGTTTTGATTGCTGCTATTATAGGTGCAGGTCTGTCCGTTGTGGGTGCAGTAATGCAGGGAATATTTAAAAATCCTCTTGTGGATTCCTATACCTTGGGCATGTCTGCCGGAGCCTCGTTAGGGGCTGTTCTATCAATTATTGCGGGCATCAACATCAGAATTTTCGGTTATAGTACAACAGGAATATTTGCATTTATTGGAGCAGTTGTCACCTTGTTTTTTGTATACACTTTATCCAAAACAAAAAACAGGGTTTCCATCAACTCATTATTGCTTTCTGGGGTTACGGTAAGCTACTTTTTGGCATCCATTATTTCTTTTTTAATGATGCTTAACAGAAATCAAATAGAACACATTGTATTTTGGACTATGGGAAGTATAGCCTCAGCCACATGGAATAAGCTCATCGTATCCGCCTTTTTCATAATCCCCGGAATAATTTTTCTCAGTCTTTTTTCCCGGGAACTGAACATCATGTTATTAGGGGAAGAATCGGCTCATTACCTTGGGATAAATATTGAAAAACTTAAAATTATACTGTTGACCCTATGTTCCGTTGTCGTCGGATCGGCAGTATCAACGGGAGGCACCATAGGTTTTTTGGGACTTATAGTACCTCATATTGTAAGGATTATATGGGGTTCGGATCATAAAAAACTTATACCTTATTCGGCACTTTTGGGCTCCGGTATTTTAATGCTATCCGATATGGTGGGGAGGATATTAATACAACCTAAAGAAATTCCCGTGGGTGTTATGACATCCGTGTTGGGCGGACCTTTTTTTATAATGCTATTACGCAGACAAAAACAAAAGGGTGTATAAACACCCTAAACCGACTCCTTCATACATTCTATGACATAGTCAATATCTTCCTTACTCACATCATTGTTGCTTACAAACCTATAAAGGCCACCCTCTGGGCCGTTGATTTTTATGTTTTTCTCTAAAAGTTTTTCTACAAGTTCATCTGGACTGATTACAGAAGAATTCAACTGGAACCATACCATATCAATTTGAATACTGTTCATATCTAATTCTAATCCCTTTATTTCCATAAGCCTTTTTGCCATATATTTTGCATTTTCATGGTCTGTGTTCAGTCGTTTTGTCATTTCCTCCAATGCTATGATACCTGCTGCTGCAAGTATTCCTGCTTGTCTCATGCCTCCGCCTAATATTTTTCTATTTTTCCTGGCCTTATCAACAAAGGTTTTTGAACCAGCAAGCATGGAGCCCACCGGTGCACAGAGGCCTTTGGATAAACAAAACATAACGGAATCTGCGTATTTTGCTATATCAGATGGGTCAACGTTCAAGTACGCAGAAGCATTAAACAGCCTTGCACCGTCTAAGTGTACGGGTATATCATGACTTTGTGCAATATTATATATTTCTTTCATTATATTTAAAGGTACCACAGTACCGTTGGCTAAGGCGTTTTCCAAGCAGATAAGACCTGTTTTTGGTTCATGTATATCATCTGATCTTATACCGTTTAGCACTGCCTCCGGATAAAGCACATCATCGGGAGATTTTAGGGTCCTAAGCTGAACTCCCGAAAGAACCGCGGTTGCCCCTGCTTCATGTACCACAATATGAGAATTTTCTCCTAATATTACTTCATTACCTCTTTGAGTATGGGTCATAACGGCAATTTGGTTGCCCATAGTACCGCTGGGCACGAAAAGTGAAGCCTCTTTACCCAACATCTTTGCCGCCAAGGCCTCTAACTTATTGACAGTAGGGTCATCACCGTAAACATCATCGCCAACCTCTGCACTTGCCATGGCCTGTCTCATCTTGTCCGTGGGCATTGTTACCGTATCACTACGCAAATCTATATATCTCAATCTCTACACCTCCAAAGTTTTATAGGTATATTATACATTATCGATATATAAATGTCATATTTATTAGTATGTGGATAAATAGAAAAGAGGTGTGACGAATGAATTTTTATTTAAAAAAAAGCAAGGTGTTCTATATAGCTTTATCTGCTTTTTTAATAATGTTTATAATTAATTACTCAGGTACTATTTTTAGTACTGTGGATGTTTTTAAAACCAATATTGAAATGGGCAAGGTTGAAAAGCAAGGATATAAAAACTATAGTGTTTTAGGTGGTCGGCTTAAATTTTTATTACCCTCAAGCTGGGAAACGTGGGAGCAAAGTTTCTCCGGCGGCGAGATATTATACCATCTGAATTTTTTAGCCCCCAATAAGAGAATACATGGTTTTATACAGATCTGGAAAACGGAAAAATCCTTGGAACAATTCTTGGAAGAATCGGAAGAATCCCCAGCTGACACAACTGATTATAAATTTTACTCCCGTAAAGAAATTATGGTAAATGATAACAAAGGTTATTTGGTTCAGTATGAAAAGCCTAATAATCAAGGAAAAACATACAGAGCCTATGACAGTTTTTTGCAAGATGAAAGCGGACACATTTATAGAGCAAGTTTTTATATGCAGGGAAAACAATGGAGGAATTTTTATACCATAACCTTCAATAAAGTTATACAATCTTTTAAAATCAAAGAATAGTATTACAATTAGAAAATTGTATTTCTTCACAAATGATTATATTATTCTATGTTAGTGCATTGAAATAATATAAATGTTACTTTGAGGTTTGCCGAAAAGTCGTAAGACACTTTGCTTTGCTCAATATGACACAAGAACCATATGAACTGTAATATAAAGTTTTCATGAATTAAAGGAATATTTATAATTTTAGAGAATATTTACAAATAAACTTTTCAGTTCAATACTCGGTTTACAAATTGTAAAAAACTAAGAAAGGTTAGTGATGAAATTGCTTAATATACAAAAAATAAAAGATGCACACCATAATATCAAAGAATTTGCCACGGTAACACCTTTATTAAAATCGGCAGCATTGGAATATGATTTGGGTTATAAACTTTTGCTGAAGGCCGAGAACTTACAAACCACCAACTCGTTTAAAATCAGGGGTTCAAGCAATTGTATTATCAATAGGGTAAAAAGTATGCCAAAAATAAACGGAGTAGTCACTGCTTCTTCGGGAAACCATGGCCAAGCCGTTGCCTATGTAGCTTATCGGCTGGGACTCTCGGCAACCATTGTAATGCCCGAGACGGCACCCAAGGCTAAAATCAATACGGTATCTCGTTGGGGTGCGAAAATAGAACTTTACGGTACCACTTCGGGAGAAAGATTAGCACGTATGCAGCAAATTGCAGAAGAGGAAGGATTCTTTGTTGTACCACCTTATGACCATTATGATATTATCGCAGGTCAAGGAACAATAGGCAAGGAAATATTAGAACAAATACCGGACGTGGATGTGGTATTAATCCCTATAGGCGGCGGCGGTCTTATCTCCGGTATATCCTATTATATTAAACACACAAACCCCAAGGTTCAGGTAATCGGTGTCGAACCGGAAGGAAGCAATTCCATGAACGTGTCTACAGAAAAAGGTGTTATCACCCAACTGGATGGCACAAAGTCCATTGCCGACGGCCTATTATCTTTAAAACCCGGGGATTTAACTTTTCCCATTGTGAAAGAAAATGTGGATAAGCTGATAACCGTAAGCGAAGACGAGATTTTAAAGGCGGTGAGTAAATGTATAGAATATTATAAAACTGTTCCCGAGCCATCAGGAGCTGTAACCGTTGCAGGAGCCCTAAAAATGGATTGGGGAAAAGGCAAAAAAGTGGTGGCTGTGGTGAGTGGCGGAAACTTCGATATGGAGAAACTTCCGGGGTTTATAAAGGGGTAATTAATTTTGGATATGAACGGTAACGAGGAACGCTCACTGTAATAATGTATATGCATTAGCCCTGTCAATTACATGGTGGCTTTGGTATAATAAGTTAAAACTTAGATGGAAAATCATAAGTAGGCAAGGAACAAAAATTACAGAAGTCGTCTTGGAGATAAAAATTCCAACCTTGGGTTATATGCAAGAAAATAAAAAATCATTTTTTGGAGTCC
>CAZQHS010000062.1:0-10186 GCA_964593485.1 uncultured Clostridiaceae bacterium | reverse complement strand
AAAAAATTTATTATGCTTTCACTGTTCGTACTTAAAATGTGTTATCCTGAGCATTGGCCGGATCTCATGACTCTTTGCACGCCTGGAAAGTAACATTTATCATAGCAATCTTAAGCTGTTCGATAACGTATAAACAGTTATTTATGTCGATAATTGCGAAAACTTTTTCTGACAACTTCATTGACATATTAAAGTTGTAAGGGTATAATTGTTTACATGACAACTTGATATGATCAATTAGGTTGTCAATAAAATGTGAAAAGGAGGTTGCCTATTATGATGACTAATGGAATTTTAAACAGGCGTACAAATGATTTATCCATCCCTGAAAATTACTATATGAGGCCAATTGATTTAAAAGAACTCAATCGGGTAGTAGAATTAGAGAATCATGTATATGAAAATCTACTGAACAAAAATATTTTATTTATGGATTCATACGAAGAGATGTTAGATGATATGAAATCAGGTGCCAAAATCATAGGTGTTTTTAACGAGGCAAATGATTTAATTGCATACCGTTATATCAGCTTCCCTGGATTAAGGAGCAAAAGTTTGGCCTATGATATTGAATTACCGAGAAGCCAGATGGATAAAGTTGTACATTTGGAAACAACTGTGGTACACCCGGACTATAGAGGTAATGCTCTTCAAAGCCTTACTTTGCAGCATGCTGCTGCTGAAGTAAAAGCATTGGGCTACAGGCACCTGCTTTGCACCGTATCCCCGCAAAATATGTTCAGTTTATACAATATAATGAAAAACGGACTAAAAATAAAAGCCTTAAAAAGAAAATACAAATCTCCGGATAATCCGGATGGATTGTGGAGATTCATACTTCATAAGGACATGGCTATCAAAAGCTATGAAAGACCTATTGATTCTTTTATGTCCAAATTAGAAAATCTTGATGAGCAAAAACATTTGATTGATATGGGTTATATAGGTTTTAATATTTTTAGGGAAAACAGACTATTAAACTATGCAAAATTCGGAGATGTTCCTCATCAGGGAATACCTGCATAAATACTTCGAATATTTCCAAACCACAGAACCGGATATCATAGGGATTCGAAGTCGCGAAATTATAACAGATACAAAAACAAAGACCGGGAACGGTTTATCCCGGCCTGTTTTATTTTTGCAAAATAAATGGAATTAATGTTTCCCGGCGTTCAAAAACCGTTGCAGTATTATTGAAACCTGTGCCCGAGTTGCACCATCTTTAGGGGCTAAATTACTGTCGTCAACCCCAGATATAAGCCCCGTTTTGTTCGCCCATTCCATGGCGGGTCTTGCCCAGTCGCTGATTTTTCCTTCATCTGAAAATTGCTGTAATCCGGCTCCCGTTGTTATACCATGATATTTATATTTGCTGTAGTTCATCAGTATTACTGCGGCTTGTTCTCTGGTAACTTCGTCATTGACACCATAGAGTCCGTTGCCGTAACCTGAAGTTATTCCCTGCATAGCAGCCCAGTTAACTGCCTGTTCATACCACTGACCGGATTTTACATCAGAAAAACCTGCATCATAGTTTGCCTCAGGCCTTCCCTCCATGTTCCAAAGAACTGTTGCAAACATCCCCCTTGTCATTAGCATATCAGGAGCGAATTCTTCTTCTTTTACCCCTGCGAACAATTTATTAGCATAAGCAAAAGATACACTATTGAAATACCAAGCACCTCTTGCCACATCTTTAAAAGGTATATGTCCAATAATATACTTGGAAAAATGATTTGCTACAAAGTTTACGGATTTTGATTCTTCATCATAGTAACCATTAACACATTCCAGTATGTTTTTTTCATTCAAATACCAGATCACTATAGATTCGGAGTTTTCCCCTTCTTTTAACTCATACGGCATGGTGACCTGTACTGTGCCCAGATCGAAATCAGATATAGTTTTTCCTTTCGATGTTAGGATTAAATCAAGAACAGGTTTATCCTCAACAATATTTTTTTGTTCCTTTGTCAGCGTATTTACATCAACAATATCAGCCGAAAAAGTTATATCATCATAACCTGCACTGCCTATTGCTAAAAGTGCCTGACGATCAAATAACATATGTGCAGCATTAAAGTTAATTGAAAATGTATTTATTGATTCATTTGATGCAACCATGTCAAATAGGCTGCCGGGAATAGCAATGGCATTTATACCTTCAAAACCTGTAACATCAAAAGATATATCACCCGGATGCTTAGCTATTGCATTTAGATCACTTTCTCCAATATCTAATTTAGCAGTATCTCCGGTTATAACCACATTTACCTCTATTTTGTTAGAACCCACGCTAACTTCTATCTTTATCTGTTCAGGCTTCGGTGCTGCCGTACCACCGCTGCCGCCTTTCCCGGAATCCCTACTGGTTTCAGCCGGTGTCGAAATTCTATCAAATTTTGCATTTACTGTCACATCCCCGTCAATCATAACAAAACTATACTTCGACAAATCCAACTTCTTAAGATTACATTGCGGTTCAATCCACACAGATTTCAATTCATAACCATTATCGGGTAAGACTGTTAAGGTCACAACATCTCCTTCTTTTGCCTTTTTATTATCTGCTTTTATGGTGCCATTTGAACTCTCGGCCAATGTAATTTTATAAGATATCGTTTCAAATTCTGCACTTATAGTTATATCCTTTCCCGGCATTTCAAAAGTATATTCAGAGTCGTCAATCTGTGTTATTTCCTTTTTTGAATTAATATCTAAGGATTTTAATTTGTAACCCTTATCGGGAGTGATTGTTATGGTGACAATCTCTCCTCGCCTGGCCTTTGCCACATCTGTAAAAACACTTCCATGATCGCTATCTCCAACATCAATACTATATACTCTGTAATAAATATTTTCCTCACTAAGATCTATGTCCTGGGCTAAATTCCTAATGATAACTGTATATCCATCACCGTCTTCTTCACTTTCAACCTCTACCAAAGCATCATCATTGATTTGCTTTTCAAATATCTCTGTAAGTGTTTCTGCATCAGTATCATAATTATCTGATGGTCTGAACATCATCTTAACAGTCCCGCCAACTCTGACTTTTTCTTTGGTACTATCTCGTAAACCGTCGTCATCCGATGTTATGGGAGTGATATAGACTATTTCCGAAATCCCATTGGAATCGCAAATATCGCCATATACAGAGTCATAGACCGCAAGAGTAACTGTGCTTGTTTGCAACTCAGAAAAATAAGCCCTAACCGTCAGATGTTTCCACAGGGAATCAATCTCATATATCGGATCAACTATATTTATTCCGTTTTCATCCACAGCTGTGTCATTTTCCGAATCGCTTGGGTTACCTTCGGTTACAGTCCAGTAATCAAGCATGTAATTCGCATCCGGCGTTGCTTCAAATTTCAAATTGCTTCCGCCATAGCATAGTTCGCCGCTATCAAAAGATACGCCCTCCATTTTTGCCGTTAGGCCTCCATTTGTATCTTCTGCATCTCCCTTTTCCGCCGCGTAATACACCTTATAATTGCTGGCAGCTTTTAAATAAACCGTAACATCTATATCATCATTTATTTCATCAACGGTATAAGTCTTTTCATTCGTAAAAATATTATCATCATTCACCTGCCATTGCTCCACCATGCTCCCGGTTTTGACACTAACGATTAAAACAATTGACTCACCTTCGTAGATAGTAAGCTCTCTTGGCATGGTTACAGATTCTTCCATCAATTCACCGTAAATATCATATAAAGTATATTTCATGCTGCCACGGCTCTCATTGCTGACATCGGCTCTAATGGTATATGGAGTATTACTTATAAATACCGCTTCGACAGTTGAATCCTCACCTAATTCATCTATTGTTAGAGTTTCATCTGTGCCAGACTCCACACTGTTTACTTCCCAGTGGTGAAATATATAACTGCGTTTTGCTTTGGCGTTAAACACTATGGCCGTTCCACCATCCAGTGAATTCAGTTCGTTTGCATTCTTTAGAACTCCATTCACTTTTGTAGTGATATAACCGTTTTCGGCCGACAATGTAACTTTGTATTTATTCCTCATCGTCTGTAAGGTTACTGAACTGTCTTCAGTTATTATGAATTCCAAACGTGTACTTTCCCCAGTTTCATCACCATTTAGAACAAAGAATGCACCTTCCTCGGCACTATAACCGATTTTTGGCTCAATGATCACTGTGGTGTCTCCTACAACAATCCCGCCGCTTGTAACAAACTTTTTGATATTTTCCGTGGAAGGATCATTATCGTTATCATACCAATAGTATGCAATTATATCTCCCGCAAGGCTCAAACTGTACCCGTCCCGTTCAAAATCCGCATAAACTATTGTTGATGCATCACCTACGGTTACTGTCACTTTGTTGGAACCGTCATCGCTAAAAATACCCGGTTTTGTCTCGGTTTTGGCTCCACTTATGATTCTCCAGTTTTTAAAATGGTAGCCCTCCGCAGGAGAAGCCTTAAATTCAAATTCCGCACCATAACCTACGATTGCACCTGAAGAAAAAGTGGGGTCACTACAGGTAACGGTACCGCCGGCACTAGGGCTTGCAATAGTTGTCAACCCGATCTGAGACGGTCTAAAGGTAACAGTCACCTCTACATCACAAGCCTGAGTATCAAAGGTAAATGTGCTGCCCCCTACCTGCGTTTTTTCCGGTGAATCTTTAAAATCAGCAATCCATTTATCAACCTCAAAACCTGCCTTAGGTGCTGCGTACATGACTATTGTACTCCCGGAAGAATATTTCACTGTAGTAGTTGTTTCATTGGTAATACCCGCAGTTCCCACAGGTCTCGTAGCTCCGTCGGAAGTATAAGGTGCTGCAATAACCTCCGTCCAGTAAGTAAGACCGATAATGGTGTAGTTTCCGGATACATAAGATATATTATAGTTATTGTAAAGATTCTCAGGTGTAACCTCACTGGCACAAGCAGTTACCTTATAATTTCCCGGCTCCGTATCATCATTCAAATCGATAATATTACCCGCTGAATTGGCTGCGGTATAGGTAAGCTCTAAAGCTTCCAATTTATCTCCGTTTATTTCACTGCATTTTATGGCCGGCTGATTGGATGACACTGTGCCCCCGCTGACATTTGTATTATTCTCCACCCAAACCGTGATAGGCCTTTTAGATACAGTGAACGCTCTTGATGCCACAAGGTTTCCTTCTGTTGTATAGGCATCTATAATATAGCTACCTACATCAGGTGTCGGGCTGCCGGATGCAAAGTCAATGTCTGCCTCCTCACCGGTACCCCTTAGCTTAAATATAGCCCCTACTTCAGGTGTAGATGTAATATTTCCACCATCCTTACCTATGCGGGATAAAGTAGAAAACACTGAATCCTCATAAGTAAATTTTGTAATACCTTCGCCATCAACTTTGGCCGTTAAATCCAACTTATATGCCTCAGCATCGCCTATAACGACAAATGTTTCTTTGGAAATATCATAGTCTTTAAATATTTTACTACCGCTATAATAGGCGGTAACGGTATAAACCCCTTTGGGCAAGCCTTTTAATGAAAGAGAGGCCGTAGAATATAGCTTTGTTTCTTTTAAATCTTCGAAATATTTTGTACCGGTCTGTTGATCAAGTTTAACTGTTTCGCTGTATAAATAATCCGTCCCTTTTACCATGAAAGTAACATTGCCTGAAGGAGCAGCAGAATGACCCTTGTTTACAGAATATAATTCTATATCAGCTTTTAATGTTGAGTTCGTCCCGCTTATCACTTCTTGTGCCGTTAACTTACCGATAGATGTACGTTTTCTATAGGCGGTACCAAAAGAATCAGAGTATGCGGAGATGTAATACTCTTGTGCTGCGTTTTCATCATAATATATAGTATTTACACGGCAACGGTATATACCATCATCAGCAGCACCGGCGTTTTTAATAGTAAAGCTGTCAGAAGTACGCCCCGGAATATTGACAAAGTTGCCTCCTGATAGTTTTTGCCACTGATGGTCAAATGCGTTATAACTATCTTTATCCTTTATATCGAGGGTCACGGTACTGTCAGCATCGGGATAGATCGGCAATATACCATCATCATCAATCCCTATAAGATTTATAACCGGATAACCGACTTCTGTTTTTGTCCTGCAAACCAAAGGCTCGCAATAAATGCTCTCTTTTGGGTCTATGCCACGGACGGATTTGATTTGATACTTATATTCAGAATAGGGATTCAGCCCCTCATCCTCATAACTAAAATGATATATGCCTGATTTGTCATCCTTTACGCCTTTATTAAAAGGTACAAAGGCGACCTCATAGCTGCCCGAACCTTCGGGGAATTCATAATAACGGAAGATCCTAAAACCTGCAATAGTTCTATCATAAGTCCAATCAAGAGTTATGCAATCAGAAGTCGTTTCCGCCGTGTTCTGATTAAAATCTTCCGGCAAAGGCGACGGATTATGAACGTCACTTACTAAATAACTTACCACAGGAAAAGTAGAACCTGCGTTGCTGTAAATATAGCAGAATATCCTCCAATTCATTCCATAACCATAAGGCTGAGCTTCTATAGGCATATTCTGAAGTTCTCCGGTAAAAGAACTTCCGTTTGTAGAGATATCCACACTACCTCCACCGCCTTCCACACCTGCGATCACTCCCACTTTAAAACCGCCGGCACCTGCCCCCGCTTTTGCCTCTATACCGCCGGAGACTGTAAACGCACTGCTTTTTTCCGTGGACATGGCGATTTCCTGAGCTATAGCGGAACCGCCCTCCGTACTGCTGAATCCCACCGCGGAAGGATCATCACCGTATTCTGCCAAAACATTGTATCCTTTGGTTGAAGAAGGATAAGAAGAAGGTTCACCTATTTCATGGGTCAAAACATTATCAGAAATTTTAGGCAACACGCTGTAATCTTTTGCAATAAATTCATATTCATCCAGGGATAACAGTCTTACCGCTGCCTCATGAGGGATATTGACCGTCGTCAGGACTTTATCATATTCACCTACCCCGTCAGGAACATAAGATGTATATTCATAGATTTCCATAGGTATGGAATAAAATGCTACCATATCTTCACCGGAAGCTGCCGTATATGTTATGGTTTGCTCCAGTGTGCTGGTGGTCTCCGTATCCCATGTAAACCCGGCTTTCACAACCGCTTCCGCCTCCACTGAAGCAACGGTAACGCCGAATACCTTTATATCCTGTTCATAAGATACATAAGCACCTACGCTTATAGTAACGGAGGAAGTACTTCCCGAGCCGGAGCCTTTTGTAGAGGAATAACTTGTAGTCGATTCTCCGTAATTACCCGATAGATCATCCCTATCCAAAAGATCTTTAAAATAAGGTGGAGAAGCCAAAACTGTCAGCACCTTTGGATCGGTGTATGTAAAGTAATGCTTGCCACTATAACTCATATAACTGGAATCCTTATCCGTATTGGCAAGACAAATGCCTGCAGAATAATCCTCTTCACTGCGGTGAGGCATAAAATCAATTTCCTTTTCACTCCCGGTACCTTTTATTACCGGAATTGCCGTTACCATATAAGCTTTTCCCATGACAAACTTTGGGTAGTCAACACTCACATCTTGTCCTGTTGAAACGGTCTTGGTTCCTTTTTGAACAATGCGATAACTTTTTATGCCAAATAACTTGCAGAACCAATTCTTATAATAGCTCTCGATTACGTAATTAGGTACTTCTGCTGTGCCCGTTATTTTATATGAAGCGACTCCATTGTCTTTATTGTTAGATAGGGTCTGTGCCATGGTGGCAAATGTTGCTGCCCCATTATTCCCCGTAATATCCCCCGCGGTGGCATCATATTCTACATAGTCAACGCAATTGACGGCATCTGATTGCATGGCAGTGGTATTATCCCAGGCTTCTTTGAGATTCAGCCCGTCTTCCGTATATTCTATGATCAAGCTGTCACAGTATAGTAAGTCACCGCCATTACCAAGACCCTGACTTATTACAGCCGTATTGGAAACACAAAAAGGCAGCGAATAAAATTTATCCTTTTGCAACTCGGTACGTGTACCCATGACCGGCCAGGTATACTTGTCTTTATCATGCTCAAACAAATCAAAGTTTTGCTTTATATTTGTAATGAAAGAGTTGCCGTTCCAATCATAAAGAGCTACATAACGGGTTTGTGTATTTCCCGCCCTAAGGTCCGCATCGGACTGTCCGCAAAGTATAAGTGCCTTGCCATTGGCACCGGCCATATCCCCAAAAGCAAAGGATGCACGAACAATATTGGAGGTTCCGTAAGTCAGATCAAATTCCTGAGACTTTTGCAGCATCTTGCTGCCTTTTCCGCCGAACATGACTACTGCCTTGGAGCCTTTGTTCTGCTCGGGCCCGTAATAATAACCCCAGGTGCCGGCTAAATCGTCTATGCCGTCCTGGTTCACATCTCCGTTGGTGAAAGAGACCATATTGGATACTACATCACCCTCACGTAGGTTATAAGTCCACGCAACTTTCCACTTGTCAGGATTCTTAAATGCTTCGGGCTTGTTATCATTTTCCGTCAGTTGCAATGCATAAACAACAATACGTGAATTACCTTTCTCCGGAATATAAACAGCTACCTCATCGAGACCGTCATTATTCCAGTCACCTGTTGTTACTTGTAGATAATTACGCAATTGATATGGGTTCTCGGCAAAGTTCTCTACAAGCTCACCTTCATATTTTAAACCCGGATTCCCGATTTCTTTTCCTGTGGTTAGAAGTTCCTTTGCATTTGAACCGTAATTCCCCGATGTGGCATCGCCGAAGCGAAGATATAGACCGCCATTTTTGGTGTATTCAGAAGTATATACCATTGCTGTCTGGGCCTTCAAACCCTCTTTGTTACCGTCAAAGTTTCCCGAAGATACCGTGGACATGGCATATTTGAAACTACCAAACTGTGTATAAGCGTTTTTTGCAGACTTTAAATAACCGTTGCCCGGGATATTAGTTGCTGCAGTATCAGATATTGTACCTTCGCTTATCAGCGTATAGTTCCCGGTTGCTTCAGTGCTGCCTCCTCCGACTATAGTGTTTGGCTCACCGCTTCCTAAAATAGCTTCTTCATCTTTACCCCACTTATTATGCCCATAGATCACTGACTGCAATTTTGCAATGCTTTGTGATCTCACATGTTCTTTTGTTTCGCCGCCGCTTTGCAGCTTGTCCCCATCATAATGATAAGATGTATCATATTCTACTTTTTGGTCCAAGCCAACCTTATATAATTCACTGACAGGCGAGACTTGGATAGTGTTTCTTCCATAGGGGTTGTCCGTACTGTAAGGATCATATCCATCAGGAGCTTCACCGCTATCAATACCCAAAGCAGTTAGTGCATCCATGTCAGCATCAGTCGCTGCTGCTGCGGATACAGTTGTGTTGAATACTGGTATAAGGCCGATTATCATAACCAATGATAATAATAAACAAATAATTTTTCGCCTCATAAAACTTTTCATCCCCTTTATTAATTGGTTTAACACAATAATTGTTGCCAAACTATTCTATACATCCCTCCGGTTTCAATAAGACTCTCCAGGTGTCATTTTCATGGTTTCGTTGAAGCAAGCTCCGCTACAGATATCTATCCTTATACCAATGAATGAAGATGCCGTCAGTGTCAACAGTCTTCCTAACAACGGAACCTTGTAATGCTCCAAACATAAAACCTACAAATGCAGATCTCATATTCAAGGTTATACTGCTTCCGGTATCAAAGGTCATACGCAGGATCCCGTCCTCCATCGGCTCTGTATGGATAGCTGGCTGTCCTTCATGCTATCAAACTCCCTTTAAAATAGGAAAACTCCACCATATGGTTTATTATAACAGAATTTATTATTCTGTAATGTGACTATTTGTCATTATTTTTATATTTTTAGGATATTTTCCATTTCCAAACACAAGGGGACGGTTCTCCTGTGTTAAAAATTGACACAGGAGAACCGTCCCCTTGTGTTACTCTTGACACCACATATGGTACCATTTATAATTAAGATGAGGTGAACCTAATGTCACGATGGTCAAAGCTACTTAATAGAGTTACCAGTATGTCTAAAGATATGCAAATACCAAAGGATAATCCAATCAAAATAATATACATAAAATTAGTAAAGGATATTATTTTGATTGGATTATCCTTTGGTATTTGCATATCTTTAGACATACTGG
>CAZQHS010000061.1:1678-10194 GCA_964593485.1 uncultured Clostridiaceae bacterium | reverse complement strand
ACATTCTTAACATTCCCACCACATGCACTCAAGCTAAAAATCATTACCACACATACCAAAAAGATAATTATTTTCTTCACGTTCGTTACCTCCATAAAATTTGTTATTTCTTTTTAGAACTATATTTCTTACTGCTGCGACGCGTACCGTCATCATCTGTTACGATATTGCTTCGCTTCTTCTTTTCTTCCCGTGCCGACCGAAACTCACTCTCTGTAATAATCGGTGGAATATGACATAAGCCGCTGCAAGAGTGGCATGTCCGCATAAATCAATTTCTCCTCCGGGAGTAAACCAACGAATTCTTTATATCAATAATATCATAATTTCTTCTTCATAAAAATCACATCTTTTAGAGTAACAATGCCTTTTGTATAGATAACAGTTATAAATGGAATAGCATATACCATAATTGCCCTGACAGATACTTCTTTTTGTTTCCATAAGAGGATTGAATTATTGACATCAGTCCCATATCTTGATAAAAAATATTCCTCCATGCTTTGTATTGAAATAGTACACAAACGGAATTTCATTTGAACCTCTATGATTTTCTTTTATGATGACTATATATAGCTTTTGTCAAAGTAAATAAGTTTAATAAATTTTTTTATAATCCCCTTGACTTTAACGCTACGTAATAGTTTATATTGTTAACAGGAGGTAAAAAATGTGGAGTATACAATAAATAAGCTATCAAAAATGTCAGGAGTCAGCACTCGTACTTTGCGATATTATGACGAAATTGGACTTTTAAAACCGGCAAAGGTGAACGTGTCAGGATATCGTTTTTACGAACAGGAACAATTAGATATGTTGCAGCAAATTTTATTTTACAAGGAACTTGATTTTCCATTGGAAGATATAAAAAAATTGCTATCTGCACCGGGCTTTAGCAAAGAACAAACATTTGCCAATCATTTATCCGCACTTTTAGAAAAGCGTGAGCGGCTTGACATATTGATTTTAAATGTAAGAAAATCATTAAGCTCATTGAAAGGAGAAATCACAATGTCAGACTTAGAAAAATTCGAGGGTTTTAAACAAAAACTTATTGAAAACAATGAGGAAAAATATGGTGATGAGATTCGTGAAAAATACGGTGATGCCCTAGTGGATGAGGCCTATTCAAAACTAAAAGGCTTGACGAAAGAGCAATATAAAAATAGTGAAGGGTTACGCCTTGAATTAGAAAAAACATTAAAAGCTGCTTTTAATACCGGAGATCCTGCAGGAGAGTTAGCACAAAAAGCCTGCAATTTGCATAAACAATGGCTTTGCATCTATTACTCTAATTATAGCAAAGAGTATCACAAGGGGTTGGGTGAAATGTATGTAAATGACGAGAGGTTTCGAGTAAACTATGACAAGCTTGGACCTGGTTGTACTGAGTTTTTACGTGATGCAATAAACATCTACTGCAAATAAAGTTCGTTCGCAGTAACGTTAAATAGTTTGTGTTTCGCTCCTTTAAAGTAAGGAATTTTGAAAACATTTTTTTAGAAATAGTATAATGAATATAATAGATATTTATTATACTATTTTTTCTTTGCGATATAAAATACATATCGGAATAACTGCAGGGACTAATTCTCATTGGAAATCAAATACACAAAAATCGTCTATGCTTGTTTGGAATAGTGAATGGCATCCCTCGGACATACTTGTTGACAAAGATATAACCACAATATACTCTGCCAAATAGCAATGCTCCTACGAGACTTATTGCAAATAAGGCAAGCCAAAGCATCATCTTTCCATTCAATACCAAAAATAAAAATAGTGCTAAAAATAACATTCTTATTGCTGTTATAATATACATTAGGGCACCCCCAACATTTATTAAATTTTTAATATTATAACGTTAAAATGTTAAAAATGGTGTAACCTTGGTAACACATAAGGAGTGTTGTGTATAATTTTTCTATTACCCTCACCAAGCTCATCATCTACGTTGATATATGTGTTTGCATTTTTGCAGGGGTGCGATACAACCGTCTCAACATGCCTTGTTGCTGCAATTCTGATGACCATTGAGCCTGGTAACCACCTTGGAGGCAGGGTATATTTTCAACCTTTTTCGACCTTATACCAAATATAACCGCCTTAAACTTCCATAAAGCGTGTGCTTTCCAAGCGGAATTACTCATCGTAACTTTCTAAAAACAGGTCAAAATCACCCTTGAATCCAACAGCAATGACCGCCTGTAATGCATAGAATTTCACTTTATATGTTTTTTCATCACTAGCAGTATGTGCAAAAATTGCACATACTGCATCCTTTTCTAATTCGTCATCCAAAAATACCTTTTTTAAATGTTTTGTAATTACAGAACGATCAACCCCGTACAGTTCTGCCATCATTTTTTATGTCAACCATATATTTTCATCTTGGTAACGAACTTCAACAGAACTTTCACCACTTCCGGCAACAAATGTCAAATATTCTGCCGCTGCAGAAACCGGCAGATTACTTTCCTTATAGTCCGTCAAGCTTTTAATAGATTTATTTCTTTGTTTTTCGAGTTTTTTGACTTTACTTTCTTTATCATCAGATTTCATAATGAATTGTCTCCAATCCTTGACATTTACGTTTTTATCATATATTTGGCAAGCATAAATGTCATTTTTCTCATATATTACAGAGACGTACCTTTAGTTTCTAATTAACATTTATATGATTATACCTTTTTAAAAGCCATTTAGGGTCCGTCCCTCTAACGAGTCTAATAGTGTTTGCTATTTGAAATCGAGTTCATTCTTATCAGCCCATTCCTCAAAGATTTGAATGTAAATATCTCCGCAGGCATCTATAAAATCATCATATAAATTCAATTCGTGAAGCTTATCCAGATATGTGTTCATATATTCATTTCGTCTTAATATGTCAAATAATTGTTTCCTAATTTCTTTATCTTCCACACATTCTCTCACATAAAAACGCATAATCTCCTCATGATTAATTTCTTCATAGCTCGGAAGTCTGAAATTATTCACGTCATTAATAGGGATTTTCTCGTCAAAAGCCATTTCTTTCCGTTCAATTGTAGAATATGGAAAATAATCAAATTGTTTCGTATCTTTATGATAAAAAATAGTACGTTTCTCTCTGATTGCCAACATCAAATCAATAATTGTACTCATTTCTCTCCTATTCTTCGTATCGTCCCTGGATATATACTTTCAACGACACAGGTGATAATTCATAAATATTTATAAAGATTACTTTTTACTCTTTTTATCATGCAATTTGTACAATCCAGGTGATACTCTGTTTTTTTATTTAACTTTTTAGTTCTACCTATTTTTACATATCTTCCATTGTAGGTGGACTCATCCTAATGTCTTATCAATCATTTTCCCACCTGATAAGTTTTGCGATGGATTCCGTATGCCTTGTTACTGCAATATTGATGACCGTTGAGCCTAGCACCCCCTTGCGGAAGACTACATATATAAGTTTTTTGTATATATTAACCAAGATTTAAAGATTTTTCATACCTAAATCTAGCAATTCTTGTGCTCTTTTAATCCCTTTATATTACTAACTATATATTTATATTAATTATTAAGCAGATAATAAGAAGTCAAAATAGATGGTCTCCAATTAGTGAGAATTTTTTGCTAAAATAAGTCTTGAATTACTTATTCCTTAATTTTTGGTAATTCACATACTTCATCATCGTCTGAAGGCGTTTTTAATCTTCTAGTATTGTAAACGGCATATTCTTTTAACACCTTTTGTTCCATTTCTTCACGCGATATATTACCTTTACCTTCTAGAATTTCTCTACGCCTGAATTTTAAAAATTCATTAAGTGAGTTATCCCAATCATTCATTGTCATAGGCGTTTTATCTCTTGCCATGTCTTCTGCATGGTCAAGAAACATAGTTACAATACGATTAAGATCAGTTATCTCATCTTCTTGTAGATAGTTTTTTGAAATATTAATATCTCCTTTACGAACAACAGCTCCTTTAAATGAAGTCGAGCCCATATTATCCTTAGAACTATCTACCCTCTTTGTAATAAGCTCTGCTGCCGTTTGCCCTGTGACGGCATAGAGTAATTTATTCTGAATAGTTGCAAAAAAATCTTTTGTACTCTCAAGAGCAGGATTATAATCAACAGACAGACTATAAATATCCTTAATCTTTTGATAGAATCTCTTTTCTGATGCCCTGATATCACGAATACGCTCTAAGAGTTCATCAAAATAGTCTTCCCCAAATTTTTTAGGATTTTTTAATCTCTCATCATTTATTACAAATCCTTTTTTCATATATTCTTTAAGGATTTTGCTTGTCCAGTTACGAAACTGGACTCCAACATTTGAACGAACGCGATAACCTATAGCAAGAATAATATCAAGGTTGTAGAATTTTGTATCTCTTGCAACCTCACGCCCACCTTCATTTTGAACTAGTAAGTAATTCTTACTAGTTGAACTTTCATCAAGTTCTCCTTCTTCATAAATATTTTTTATATGCATAGTAATATTTTGCGGGGATGTTCCATAGAGTTGTGAAATATTAACACGACTCAGCCATATAGTGCCATCTTCCATATAAACATCAATTTTTGTTTCACCTTTCTCCGTTTGGTAGATAAGGATTTCACCTTTTTGGTTTGTATCTATTGGAATCACCTGCCCTTTATTGATCTTTAAATATTGCACTATTAAAATTTTATTCCCCCGTCAACCCATGATTCTAATAGTAAATAAATGACTTTACATAACACATTGTATCTTATATCTAATATCAATCCCTGGAAATTCATCGACCAATTTGAATTCACTCATTTCTAACTTCAAAGGTTCTACTATAAGACTCTTTCGAGATGTAGTCATTTTTGTTTCATTATAAACATGTATTTCATATATGTTTTGTCATAAAAACACAATATATTGTGCTCAACCACTACTTTTCGTCTTTCAAACCACTACGTTGCATCAGAATCACACACTCAGCGTGCCTTGAGAGGTCAATAATGATGTCTTGGATAGATGGTAATTTCTTGGTGGAGTGGCTAATTTCTTAATAATACTTTCGTAATTATACTTATACCTTATTTTATTTTAATACTTAGCAAATTATAAACAATAAAACCCTCAAGTCTACTTTCGGTTTACTTGAAGGCTTTGATCAATATAGTTTACCTCTTACCTATCATCATAATATTTTTGCATTAGGCTAGATTAATTACTTTCTATTTCCCCAATGCTCTTTTGCATTATCAAATATTTCATCTACAGACATATCACCAAATATTTGATCCTCTAACTTCAAATAATCTTCTTTATTTATTCCTTCGGAGTGGCGTATAAATCTTAAAAATCCAGAATATCCTAGTTCCTTTATTAAGGCTCTAGAACCTTTTTCTATTATTTCTCTATCTGTGAATTTGCTTTTTTCATTCAATAACATCAATATCCATCTCCTTTCTAAGAAAATCTATAGGATTATATAGTTTAATATCTTTAATTAAATCCTTCAAACTATCCTTATTTCTTTCTATCGTCTTTAAAAATTTATCATCACAAGTTATAAAGTATTTACACCCTCCATATACAGCTGAAGCTAAATGTAAAGCATCCTTGTCTTTAGTATTTGATTTCGTAACTATATCTTTGGCTATTAATTTTATATTATCATTAGGTTCTATTATCTCGCTACACAAGGTGGAAATAGATTTGATGTTGAGTTTTCTCTCTATAAAAAGATTTCTACTATTTTCATATTCTAAAATGAAAGACCATACTAATTCATATTTTTTCTTTTCAACTAGCTCAAATAATATATCTATTGCCATAGATTCAAAACTTATTCTCATCTGTGTTTGATCATCAAATACCCTATTATATATGTTCATATCAAAATATATCTTCATCTACTTCCCTCCTGTCTATATAATAGTCTATATTTATTATACCAAATCGCTTGTGCGATAGCCAACTTTAACCGCTATATCTATTTAAAAAGTTACCTTTTGATATATAATTAATCCGTAAATTTTACTTTTAAATAGAAAATGGTGGTTTTTTGTCGCTCAATAATGTATTGTGAATCTATCAACAAACCACAAAACTATTGAGGATTGAAACCACCATGATTATTTTAACATGTGATTCCAAATACAACAGATTCGTTTTTTCTATATCCATGTATTGCATAAGTTTTGGGATACAACTCAGGTTCCTTTTAGAAAATTTAATACATATCTGTTCTCCCAATCAATGGAAGACAGTGTCATACCAGCGATATCGCACATACGTAGACCTGTGTTCAGAACTAGTGTACTGATTGCCTTTTTCCTGAAGTGCATACAGAAATGTTGATGCATTGCTCGATTCGCCGTATATAGTGGTACCCTTCTTACCCCGCTTCTTTTCGGCAGCACAATAATAATCAATAACCGTTTTAAACTCATCCGAAAGCATATGATACTTGGCACGCTTTACTATTTATGTCCAGCTTGCTTCTAATGGTGTAGGGGTAGCTAAGAGTCCTCTTGACGCATTGGTGGGGATTTAATTGTTAGGTGTAAAGGAGGTTTTTTGCAGGTCTTATGATAAGTTTTATCATGAGCTTAATGTTTCAACTGAGCAGTCAAAGGCTGCTAAAGCTATTATAGGTTGCAAGTCCGGGGGGCTTGGGTATAATGTCAGTGTCTGTAGTGATTGTGGTCATAGCGAATTGCATTACAATTCATGTCGCAATCGTCATTGTCCTTCCTGCCAGGCAGTTTCTAAGGAGGTTTGGGTTGATAGTCGTAAGGCCGAGGTCTTCGATGTGCCTTATTTCCATGTAGTTTTCACATTGCCCTCTGAGCTTAAGCCTCTTATTTATGCTAATCAGGCATTGCTTTATGGGCTTATGCAGAAATGTGCTTCTCAAACTTTATTGCAGCTTTCTTTGGATAAACAGTATCTTGGTGCAGTTCCGGGTGTTATCCAAATACTTCATACTTGGGGGCAAAACTTATCTTATCATCCTCATATGCATTGTATTGTTTCCGGGGTTGGTCTTACAAAGGATAAGAATTTACGCTATAGCCGTAAAGGTTTTTTTATTCCTGTCAAGGTTCTTAGAAATATGTTCAGGGGCAAGTTTCTTGCCCGGTTAAGACAGTTGTATAAGGATAATCGCCTTGTTTTTTCTAAAAGATGCAGTGAGTTCAATGATGGTGTAGTATGGAAATCCTTTATTAGTATGCTTTATGATAAGGATTGGATTCCATATATTAAAGAAACTTTTAACGGTTATGGTAATGCCATTGATTATCTTGGCAGGTATACTCACAAAATCGCAATCAGTAATTCAAGGATTAAAGAGGTAATTGATGATACCGTTACTTTTTCTGCTAAGGATTATCGTACGGATAAACATAATAATATTACTTTATCCCATTTAGAGTTTATGCGACGGTTATTAATGCATGTTCTTCCTAAAGGTTTTCAAAAGATTCGGTATTATGGCTTCTTGAATAATAGGTTTAACAAGAACAATATGCAAATACAGATATGAGACCTTCCGATATGGTCCTAATTTGGAGGATTGATCGTACCTGAAAAGGGCTTAAATTCTATATCATAGACGAAGCTGTAATCAATATCTCTATATTCATGCCTGTTATCGATTCCGATTTCCGCGTAATGGTATCTGTTACCGCTGCTGTATAAGACTTCTTTGACGATCTCGTTTTGCTTGTTTACATAGATATCGATTTTAGCCGAATAATCCTTATACCGGGGCTGACCGAAATCGGTATTAACAGACCTGGAACTATATTCTCCGAAAAAGAACGAATCATAATAATCTGGGAATGGAGTCGGCTTATATCCTTTAAATTCAAGGGTTTCACCGTTTACGGTTCCGGTGTAGGTAAAACCGAAGAAATAATCGATTTCTTTCACATCCGATAACCTCAGAACATATTTGGTGGTTTTTTGTCCATCCAGATCCACATTGTTATAGACTTCAAAAACCTTATACCGGATGAAGTAATCCCAAAGCGCAGAATTACTCTTGGAAACAAAAGTATAATCCGCAGCCCTTTGACCGCTTCCGTACTCGCTGGTCAGTTCGTATTGTCCGGTCTTTTCATTTTTGGTATACAGATCGCTGCCCACTTTGACGGTTTCCAATTTTTCCAGCCATCCATAACTGCCATTATTTAAATTGCTTGTTGCCTTATTATCCGTTATCAAATGATATCTGCTTACAGTACCATCGTATCCATTGCTGAAATCAAATTGACCTGTTGTTTGAAAGTCATAGTTAATCTGGTACCCATATAGCTTTTCATTAAAACTTGCCTTCATATTATATTCAAATTCATCCTTATTCAGATACATTCTTTTCTTTATTGCCTCAAGGAGCGTTGGATATTTTGAGACTTTATCATCTGTCCAGAGTAAAGTATTTTTACTTGTATCTAATATGAATTCCGCTCCAGCCACATCCGCTACAAATGCTGCGGGCAGGTATACCTTTGAATCAATTACTTTAG
>CAZQHS010000061.1:0-1668 GCA_964593485.1 uncultured Clostridiaceae bacterium | reverse complement strand
TAGGTGATGTGGAATATGCTTCCTTGTATTGTGCATAAGCGTTTTCATTGTCGTAAGGCACTTCATTGACAGATTTTCCATGAAAGACATAGGCTTCATTCCTATCTATCTTTGCATAAGCTTCGGCCGAATAGCCTGGAGGACCAATAGCAAAAACATGAACATAAACCAATCTTTTTTCTTTGTTATAATTGTATTCTGTGGTAAAATACCTTAAAAAATCTATTGGTACAAGGGTTTCGCCGTTTACTACGACAGGGCTGTCCATATTGATACTGTCTCCGTTTAGAGTTATTTCAATCCCATCCTTCGCAGAATCACTATTAACATCAGTGATAAGCCTGTCTATCACCACCGCCGACTGTTCCAGGATGGCACCCACTTTTGGGGAGAAGCTTAAACTGCCTGTCCCAAAAACTGGTTAGAACACTTAATATTTCGTTTATATCGGAAATTGCGGAAGAATAGCCATAAAACACGTTGTTCTCGTCCCAGAATAAATACACTTAAAGCTACTGAAATGGTCAAAATTATATATGGCCAAATTGAGTGCGCCGGATGACGACTTTGGTATGTAGTACGATTAAAGCGACCTCGATACCGAGGTAGACACAAAAGAAGAAGATGAGGCCTGAAGGCTCGATATTGTGAAGGCAATGCGTCGCTGTGGAGTTTTACAAACGAAGCACTTTACGAAATGCCTGCATGATTCAATGAAGATGTACTTCACTGGGTGCGCAGGAGGATAACCTGAATTCCCCTTTAGACACTATAACCCGAACGTTCAGTATTTCATTGTCGACGGAAGATTTCGCTCTATCACAGCCCTATAAAAACCGCTCCATTCGACAGCGGGGGCATTTAGTCAT
Organism: uncultured Clostridiaceae bacterium; assembly: GCA_964593485.1. GTDB lineage: Bacteria > Bacillota > Clostridia > Lutisporales > Lutisporaceae > JAAYKT01. Next base: position 799 of record CAZQHS010000061.1, on the reverse strand, counting down.
TGCGGAGATTATACTTACAATTATAAAGCATTTTTTTATAACTCCGTTTATTCACCAAATGAATATTTTTCAATATCATTAAAATTACCATTAAAGCCGTAATACACGGTGTTTTCTTTTTTTGAATAAACCATAGAAAAATCAGTACTCCAATTTCCCTCCTGTTTTGTAGCTTCAAGAATCTTAAATGCACTATTCACATTTAATGTTTTTGTATCATTTAGAAGAGTTTGTACTTTTACATATCTATCGTAACCACAGCCCATAACTATTTTACCAGCATTAAGATCACATAATGAAAAATTAGTCATTATAAAATAATGTTCTTTATCGACAGGACTATATATTTTGCCCCTACCAGGCTCAATCGCCCACGAATTTCCTTTTGCATCTGTAATCATACAGTGTGCACTATAATCCGGAACATTGACTATCTCTCTATTAACTAAATAATTACCGATCTCATTTGACTGTATCTTACTATTTAAAATATCTTTTATTAACTGAATTGTGTGAACAATATTTTTTCCTCGTCTATATGCACCTTTATCATTGCTATCAACCATTAAATGATTAATGAAAACACCGTCACTATTAACACCAAAAGATGGTGCCCCATTCACTATAACAAAAAATTGATTAGGTTTTGAAAATGATAGTTTAAATTTCATTCCGTTATTGTCAAAGTTCATTGCTGTTAGTATATCATCTCCCCGAAATGTAAAGCTTGTACACATCTTTCATACACCTCCATAAAAAATATATTAAATCACCTACAATTAACTGCTTGGTAAATTCC
>CAZQHS010000060.1:0-10329 GCA_964593485.1 uncultured Clostridiaceae bacterium | reverse complement strand
AAACGCAACCTCCTCCCATATGGGAGGAGAAGATATTAAGAAGATACTACGAAATTACTATTTGTAAAACTAAACAAGACCCATTACTTTGTAAAACTTAATGCAATCACCCTTCTGTTCCTTGATCGCGTTTACTATGTCAACTGAGGCACATCCGGAATGAATCTAAACTACCGATCCTATCGACTTCTCAAAAAAGCAAAAATGTTATATAATAGCACCATAAGTAACATTATAGGAGGTCTACATACTATGGCTTTAGAATTAATGACCATCAAAGAAGCAAGCGAATTGGCATCCCTTTTTCTTAATAAAAACATAACTACTTCAAATATTTCTTATTTAGTGCAATATGGCAGGGTCAAAAAACATGATAAGAACGGAACAACTCTTGTAGATAAAAAAGACATTATCGGTTATTATAAATCCTTTCATGGGAATAGGGAGTTAAACTGGAAAGAACAATTAGGGGAGGATTTAAACTGGGAATTGTCTTTTGAAAAATATAAGGAAAGTGAAACAACTAAACATGTCCATAGGCTACACCCTTACAAAGGCAAATTCATTCCACAATTGGTTGAATACTTCTTAGATAGTCATACTGACAACTTTAAAAAAGAAGGCTTTTTTAAAAAAGGTGATATAGTATTGGACCCTTTCTGCGGAAGCGGTACTACTTTAGTACAGGCTAATGAATTGGATATGCATTCTATAGGCATTGATATATCTGCGTTTAACTCATTAATAAGCAATATAAAAGTAGAAAAACACAATTTTAATCTGTTGAATAAGGAAGCAAACTATATTATTAAACAGTTGAAAGAATTTACCGCCCATTCAAATGCAATAAAATTTGAAAATGAATTATTAGAGGAGCTTGCAAAATTTAATAATTTATACTTTCCATCACCTGAATATAAATATAGGGTACAAAATAATGAAATAAACGGTTACGCATATGGCAAAGAAAAAGAGCAATTATTTCTGCCTATTTATGAAGGATTAATTAAAAAATACAACATAGAATTATTGCAGGAAAGCCAAAATGATTTTCTTGGTAAATGGCTGCTAAAACCTGTAAGAACAGAAATTGATTTTACTTTTAACCTGATAAAAGATATTGAAAATAAGGATGTTAAAAAAGTTATAGCATTGATACTAAGCAGGACTATACGATCTTGTAGGGCTACAACACATTCAGATTTAGCTACCCTTAAGGAGCCCATTACGACAACCTACTATTGTACAAAGCACTTCAAGATATGTAAACCGTTATTTTCAATTCTAAGCTGGTTTGAACGTTATAGTAAGGATACAATAAAAAGGCTTAAAGAGTTTGATAGAATAAGGACAAACACAAATCAGATCTGTTTAACTGGGGATTCAAGGAATATAAATATAACTGAAGTTTTAAAAAAGAAATGCCAGGTTTTGCATGATATATCTTATAAAAATAAAATTAACGGGATTTTTTCCAGTCCACCTTATGTGGGGCTAATAAATTATCATGAACAGCATGCATATGCTTATGATTTATTTGGATTTAAAAGAAATGATGAGCTTGAAATAGGCCCTCTCTTTAAGGGGCAAGGAAAAGAAGCCCGGGATTCATATGTTGAAGGAATTGCTGATGTTTTAAATAATTGCAAGCAGTTCCTATCTGATGATTACAATGTATTCTTAGTAGCAAACGATAAATATAACCTGTATTCAGAAATAGCTGATAAATCTGGAATGAAAATAATTAACCAATACAAAAGACCTGTCTTAAATCGAACAGAAAGGGACAAGGGAGCCTATTCAGAAATAATATTTCATATGAAAGAAAAGTAATATACTAATGCCGCTGCATAAGTATCTATACAGCGGCATTTAACACTATCATTATTTAAAACGTTTCGTAGTGAACTCTCTCCTTAAACAACTCCTCAACATCATGAGGCGGTTTTTCTTCATCCGGATACCCTATAGCTATTATACATTCGACTTTTACGCTTTTTGGGATGTCCAAAACATCCATTATATAATCTTCCGTGCTCACGTTTCCACTTTGCTGTCTGTTCCTGACATGAACCCAGCAAGTTCCAAGGCCTAAGGAATGAGAAGTCAATTGTATTATTGTTGCTGCTATTGTGGCATCTTCTATCCAAGTATCCTTTTCCCCGCTCACCGTTACTGCGATTGCTAAGGGTGCCCCGTCTATAAATTGTGAACCCATTTCTCTGCATTTGGATAATTTTATCAGCTTTTCTTTATCTTCTACCACTACAAACTGCCAGGGTCGGTTATTGCTTGAAGTTGGTGCTGTCAGCACTCCTTTTAGAATTGCCTCTATTTTTTCCTTTTCAACTTTTTTGTCTGCAAACTTTCTAATGCTTCGCCTACTTTTTAATAATTCCAACAAAATTCTATCCCCTTTCTTTTATTCTTCACGTAATTGCATTTATTTCCCTTGTAATACTTTTCTTTAAGACTTTGTATTTATTTTTGAAAACCTAAATAATCACTACAAAAATCAAATATACAGCAATGCTTATTATAGTATTTAAAACAACGGTACTATTAGCTAATTCCTCGTATTGGGGTGTACTGTTCAACCCAACCATTAATGGCAATGTCAAGGTGGGGGGCAAAATTAAGAAAGTAAAATAAGCATAATCAAATATTATATCATGTTCCATAATCCTGTTTATAACAAAATATTTAGCCAAATATCCCACAGTAAAAGTCATTATTATTCTTATTGTTATAAAAATCAGGCTCTGTTTTATATACTTTTTATTAAACTTTAACCCATAACCTATAGTTATAAGTATAAAAGGTGTGGACAATTTTGATATGTATTCAATCGTATTATATATGCCTTTTAGTATTTGATTTGAATGGATAATGCTGTTCAACCCGGCAATATTTAATAATATACCGATAATTATACCCACCATCGTTGGGGTTTTAAAAACCTTTAGCAAATCAGATTTACTAATTTTCTTGTTTCCAAGCCTTATGCCGAGGTATGGGTATGATATAACCCATATGAAAAATTCATGACCCATTGCAATAATAGCTATTTTTGTCAAATTATCTTCGCCGAATACCGATGGAAAAATGGATAACCCTAAAAAAGCAATTGAGCATCCTGCTATAGTAAAAGGCAGCAAGGGATGGCTTATGGCTTTTATTTTGTTTAAAACAAATCCCATAACAAAAATTATATTAACTATAATAAAAATAGTAATAGAAATAAGAAAGTACTCTTTCCTTAGATCCATATTAAAAAAAGTAATGAACAAAACTGCAGGCAGAACGAAACTCACTAAAAATTTCTTTATTTCATCTATGGATTTCTGCAGAAATATATTTTTATATCGTATAAACATGCCTAAAGATATCAGTAAAACTATAGGCATTACCTTTGAAATGACCTCACTCATGCTATATATACCTTTCTATATGTATTTGCAAATACATCTTTAGATTTAATTTTAACCCTTTACACATCTATTTCATCATTTTCTAAAACTTTAACCAATAATTTTATTGCATTCAACACATCTGAAACCGCAGCCATTTCAGAAGGTGAATGCACATATCTGCAAGGTATGGATATTACTCCGGACGGCACCCCTGCCCGGGTAAGATGTATAGCCCCGGAATCCGTACCGCCGCCATCTAAGATTTCCAATTGATACGGAATATCATTTTCTATGGCTGTTTCTACCATCAGGTTCTTTACCTTCGGGTGGGAAATAACGCTATTATCCTTAACTTTTATGGCAACACCTTTACCTAACCCCACTTCCATAGTAGCGGCTTTGGGTGTATCACCGGTCAAAGTTACATCAATGGCTATACCCATATCAGGGTTAATCCCGTATGCAGCTGTTTTTGCACCACGCAAACCCACTTCCTCCTGGACAGTAAACACAAAATATACCTCATTGGGACAATTATTTAATTGTTTAAGAGTTTCTATGGCAACATAACAACCTAATCTATCATCAAGGGTTTTTGACATGACTTTTTCATTTTGATAAACAAAGGGTGAGCTAAAAGCCGCTACATCCCCCACATTAATCTTCTTAACAACTTCATCTTTTGATGGCAAACCCACGTCTATAAACATTTTATTTATTTTCAAATCCTTTATTTCATCCAACTTTTCCATTCCTATAGTACCTATGGTGCCATCTTCGAATTTGACCCTTTGATATAGGGATGTAAAAGGATTTACCCCGCCAATATTTGTGAAACGTAAAAAACCGTTTTCATCAATGCTATTGATCATAACGCCAATTTCATCCATATGGGAAGCAACCATAATTTTTTTACCGGCTCCTTTTTTTATGGCTATTAGGTTGCCCAAAGCATCTTCTCTTATCTCATCTGCGAAACCTTTTATTTCTTTTTTTATCACTTCCCTGATTTTATCCTCATTACCTGAAGGTCCGAAGGTTACTAACAGTTTTTCCAGCAAAGAAGTATTAATCTCTTTCATTAACAAACTCCCCTTTCTTAATGCCTTTTAAAAATAGCTTAATGGTTTTTTTGCAGCCTTCAAAATCTTTTAGGCACATTACCGACGAAGGCGAATGAATATAACGGCACGGTACTGATAAAGCCGCACAGGGTATCCCTTCTTTTGTGATATGTATATTACCTGCATCATTCCCGCCGGGGGAAGGCTGTCGGTATTGTATGTCTATATTGTTTTCCACCGCGGTTTCATAGATTCTCTTGTTTAAAACCTTGGAGAAAATAGTATAGGAATCCATCAGTGATATTGCAGGCCCTTTACCCAATTTTGTGATATGAAGGTCTTCCGGCACCTCTGTAATGTCGGAACATAATGTGCCTTCAAATACCACTGCAAAATCAGGCTCTACGTCATAAGCGGATACCTTCGCACCCCTTAATCCAATTTCTTCTTGCACTGTAAAGACCCCATATATGTTAACATCATACTCTTCTTTTAGTATATCTATTAATACTGCACAACCTACCCTATTATCTAAAGCTTTGGCTTTGACCAAATTATTGCCGAATTCAACATACTCGCTGCTAAATGCAACGTAATCGCCTCTCTTTACAACCTTTTCGGCAGACTCTTTGTTTTTTGCACCTATATCTATATAAAGCTGCCTAATTTTTAAAGGGGTAGTTCTTTCATCGGATTCCTGAAGATGTATTGCTTTAGCCCCTATAACCCCAGGGACTTTATCCTTGCCTATCAAAACCTGCTTTGATATCAATATCCTCTCGTCTATTCCCCCTACGGTGTCGAATTTTAAAAATCCGTTTTCATCAATGGCTTTAACCATTAAACCTACCTCATCCATATGAGCTGCAAGCATAATTTTGGGAAAACCTTCTTTACCCTTTTTTATGGCTATAAGGTTTCCCAATCTATCTGTTTTTATTTCGTCGACAAAACCATTTATCTCTTCTATTATGATATTTCTAACCTCAGCCTCATTGCCTGAAATTCCGCAGGCCTCTGTTAATTTTTCTAATAGCATAGCAACTCCTCCAAATCCACATGGTTTAAACTGACTATAAAGTTTGCAAGAATCTTCCCCGCATACTTAATGTCGTTCAAATCTACTATTTCCACAGTCGTGTGCATATATCGCAGCGGTATCGAAACAAGTCCTGCAGCTACACCGCTTTGAGTCACCTGTATCGCCCAAGTGTCGGTACCCGTTGCTCCGGGATAAAACTCTTCTTGATAAGGCAAATTATAGTCCTTGGCTATTTTTATCAATCCTTCATTTACCTTAGGATGTATATTGGCACCGAAAGCTATAGCAGGACCTTTTCCCAATTCGCTATATTCATCTTTTGACAACTCCGGTGTGTGAGCAAACCCTACATCAATGGCAATTCCTATATCAGGAAAAATACCGTATGTAGAAGTTATCGCACCTCTTAAGCCCACTTCTTCTTGTACCGTAGCCACTGCATATACATCGCAATCATGATTCATTTTGTTAAGCTCTTTCAAACACTCATACATTACTGCAACTCCCGCCCTATCATCCAAGGCCTTGGAAGATATACAGTCACCTTGCAGGCTTATCATTTTTCTTTTAAAAGAAATGGGATCCCCTACAGAAATCAATTTTTCTGCTTCTTCTTTTGTAAGTCCCACATCTATAAGCATATCTTCTGTTTTTACTGATTTCTTTTTTTCTTCCTCACTCAATATATGAGGCGGCTTGTTTCCTATCACGCCAAACAAATCCTCTTGGCCATGTACTATTACTTCCTGAGTAAGTAATGTTCTTTGGTCTATTCCACCTATAGTGCCGAATTTTATAAAACCGTTCTCGTCAATCTTTTTGACTATCAATCCAATTTCATCCATATGTGCAGCTAATAAAACCTTTTTCCTATTGCCCACATTTCCTTTTTTAAGCGTAATCAAATTACCAAGCTTATCTCTTATTATATCATCAGAATATGGTTTAAAATAATCTTCAATAACTTTGCTCACTTTAAATTCAAAACCGGACAGTCCCGATGCTTCGACCATTGATTGAATAAATTTCTTAAGCAAATTCCGCTCCCTCTTTTCTTTATAAGAATAAAATACTAAGATGCTTATAAAATATAGTTTATACAAATAAGTCTAACATAATAGTTAGAATTTTTTAACTATAAGTTTAAAATTTATTATATATAAAAAAGCGATGGTTGGTGTTCACACGGACTCGGTGTCATCCTGAAAGATCGATTTTATAAACAGCATGAGTATCATCCTTTGAAAACCTTCTTAGCCAAAACCTTTGCTTGAATTAATAATTTTATGTCATAAAAACATTATAGGAATGGTTTAACCATTCCCATAATGTTTATTAAAGATTTTCAAGATAATTTCTTTTCTATCAAAATTGCAAGGCTTTCCGCATAACCCCGGATAAGATACTCATCCTCTCCCTCAATCATAACTCTGACTAAAGGTTCGGTGCCGGAAGCCCTTATCACAACCCGCCCTCTGTTTTTCATTTCCTTTTCTATATTATCTATAGCACTTTTTATATCATAATCAGTTATGTATTTATTTTTATTCCCGTTTTTTATTTTTGCGTTGATAAGAACCTGGGGCAGCTCCTTTACTATCGTCCTAAGCTCAGAAAGCTCCAACCCCGTTTCTTTCATAATGGATAAAAGTTTTAGTGCTGTTAGAATTCCGTCCCCTGTAGTATTGTGGTCAAGAAAAATAATATGCCCTGACTGTTCACCGCCAAAATTGTAGCCATACTTTATCATTTCCTCCAACACATATCTATCTCCAACTTTTGTCCTCAGAAACTTGCAATGTTCTTTTGTCAAAGCCAATTCCAAACCCATATTGCTCATTACAGTTGACACAACAGTATCTTGTTTAAGACTGCCCTTTGCCTTCATATACTTGGCACATATAGCCATGATATGGTCTCCGTTTATAATTTTCCCTTCGTTATCTATAGCTATAAGCCTATCGGCATCGCCGTCGAAAGCCAACCCTATATGGGCATTATTATCCAAAACAATCCTCTGCAATACTTCAGGATGGGTAGACCCGCAATTTTTATTAATGTTCTTACCGTCCGGTTTATCATTTATAACAATTAGTTTGGCACCCAAATCCGAAAAGATGGATGGTGCGGCCATATAGGAAGCACCGTTTGCACAATCCAACGCAATTTTCATCCCGCTCAGATCTACTTTAACAATATTCTTTAAAAAGTTTATGTAATGGAGTGTAGCATTTTCTAATTCTATCTTTCTGCCTATTCCTTCTCCAATAGGGTTTGGAAGGTTCAATAACCCGTTATCTATTACAGCTTGAATTTTATCCTCTAATTCATCAGACAGTTTAAAACCTCTATTATCAAAAAACTTAATTCCGTTATATTCAAAAGAATTATGAGATGCCGAAATCATAATACCTGCATCAAAGCTATAATGCCTGGTCAGATACGCAACTGCAGGAGTAGGTTGTACACCAAGAATAATTGCCTCGCCACCCATGGAACATATGCCGGCAGTAAGTGCCGCCTCAAGCATGTCGCAAGACATTCTTGTATCCATTCCCAAGGCTATTTTCGGCTTATGATGTACTTCCTCGGTAAGAACATAAGCCCCTGCCCTCCCAAGATTATATGCAAGTTCTGAATCCAACTCAGTATTAGCTATTCCCCTAACACCGTCGGTGCCAAAGATTCGATTCATTTTAAGACCCCCTAAATTGAATTTCAAATAATAATATCATATATGTCTTACATATTCAATTTAAATGGTTTTTATTACATGCCTTCCGGTGTTTCCATTCCTAATATGCCTAATGAAATCTTGAGTACTATGCACACAGCTTTTGTAAGTGCTAATCTTGCATCTTTAACCTTTTCCTCCGCATTTAATATATGATGGCTATTATAAAACTTGTTATATGCTTTAGCTAAATCCGTTGCATATCTTGTAACTACAAAAGGTTCATACCTTTCCGCAGCTTCCTTTAGCACTTCATCCATTGAACCTAAAAGTTTTACAAGGTTGAATTCATCTTCGGAAGTAAGCACGGATAGATCCGGATTTTTATTATAGCTGCCCGCTTTGTTCAATATGCTGTTTCCGCGAACATAACCGTACTGGACATAAGGACCTGACTCCCCTTCAAAGCTCAAGCTTTCCTCCCAACTGAACACCACATCTCGCTCCCTGCTGTTCTTTAGAAAAGTATAGATTATGGCACCTATTCCTACCTGTTTTGCCACCAATTCTTTATTGGCTAAATTGGGATTCTTACTTTCTATTACCTCTAAAGTTTTCTCTTCAGCTTCTTCAATTACTTCTTTCGCAAATATAACATCGCCTTTCCTTGTGGAAAGTTTTTTATCCGCAAATTTAACTAATGCAGTGCCAACATGTACGCAATCATCAGCCCATTCATAACCCAATAGCTTCATTATGGCAAAAACCTGTTTAAAATGCAGGGTCTGGGTACCGCCTACTACATAAACATTCTTATAAAAATCATAAGCCCTCTTCCTATATAATGCAGCAGCCAAATCCCTGGTTACATATATAGTAGCCCCATCGGATTTTATTACGAGACATGGAGGCAAATTAAATTCACTTAAATCGACTATTCTTGCACCTTCGCTTTCCACCAATAATTTTTTGGCATAAAGCATTTCAATTATTTCCGGCATTTTATCACTATAAAAGCTTTCGCCGTTATAAGAATCAAATTCTATATTAAGCACCTTATAAAGCTCCTTGAATTCCCTCAAACTCAAGTCCTTAAACTTCTGCCATATGGCTGTGGCCTCGGGCTCATTTTCCTCCAGTTGCCTAAAGTACATTCTACCTTCCCTCTCCAAAGATTCATCTTTTTGGGCTTCTTCATGAAATTTTACATAAATCTTCAGAAGTTCATTGATGGGATCTTTATCAATCACTTCTTCATTTCCCCATCTTTTATATGCAGAAATCAGCTTACCAAATTGGGTGCCGTAATCCCCTATATGATTAAGCCTCTGGGTATTATAACCCAAATGCCTGAACACTTTTTCTATAGCACTTCCTATTACCGTGGTATATAAATGACCTATATGAAAAGGTTTTGCTATATTTGGTGAAGAGAATTCCACAAGGACGGTTTTGTCCTCATTGCCTTTTTGTTTCCCGTAGTTAGAACCTTTTTCCAATACCTCATTTATTGTATGTTTTGTATACTCTTCTCTATTTATAAAAAAGTTTAAATACCCGCCTGCAGCTTCCGCTTTTTCCAATACATTGTCCTTAGCAAACTTATCTGCCAGTTCCTTAGCTATCATATGTGGGGGCTTCCTCATTGTTTTTGCTAATTGAAAGCATGGAAATGCATAATCCCCCATATTGGATTGGGGTGGTATCTCTATTAAATCCATGACCTTTTCTAATTCCATATCAACCTGTTCACTTATTTTTTTTGCCATTTCTAATTTAAAGTCCATAATATTTCCTCCTAATAAATTTTACTGGACACAGGGGGACGGTTCTTCTGTGTTCTTTTATGACACAGAAGAACCGTCCCCCTGTGTCCTACTCAAAAAACCCGTCTCAGTAAAGAGACGGGGTATCCGCGGTACCACTCTAATTGACAAGATTTGTCCACTTATGCCTTTAACGCAGGTTTACGCCAAATACGGTTCTCCTTGGCTCTTTTTCTTATAAGTATAACAACCGGACTTACACTCTCCACCGGCTCGCTATTGCCATTGACTTATAATACTTTTCCAATTCATTAAATCGTTTTTACTTTTATTATTTCCTATTCTACTGAAATTCAACTATTTAGTCAAT
>CAZQHS010000059.1:8388-10860 GCA_964593485.1 uncultured Clostridiaceae bacterium | reverse complement strand
GCCCTTCCTATTATACCACTTGACTTTTCTATTGCAAATCCAACTTCATCCGCTGTATAATCATACTTCTTCGTTAAATAATCCCTCATAATATTTTTACCGACACTTTGAAAATTAAACAGTTGACATCGGGATACAATTGTCTGATGAAGGATGTTGAAATTTTCGGTAAGGATGATAAATACATTGTTGCCTTGGGGCTCCTCCAGAGTTTTTAAAAAAGCATCCTGGGCTTCATGTCCCATTTTATCTCCATTTTCTATTATTATTACTCTATAAAGGTTTTCATAAGGTCTTTTTGAAATAGCGGAAATAAGCTCTCTTATCTGTTCTATTCTTATAGAGCTTCCCATAGGTTTTATATATAAAATATCCGGGCTTGCATCAAGGGCCGTCTTTTTGCATGAATTACAAAGCCCGCAGGGTTTATTAATTTTATCCGTGCAGTTTATTCCCGCTGCAAAAACACGAGCTGCGGTCATCTTGCCGCAGCCTTTGGCACCGTTAAAAATATAAGCGTTAGATACCATGTTTTTATTGATTGCGTTTTTTAAACTCTGCACAAGTACCTGCTGACCCAATACATCATTAAAATTCATCAAATGTCACTTCCTTGGTTAGGCTTTTTCAAATCGATCTATATCCAAAACAAAAATAGTAGCCCCGCCCACCATTACCTCTATAGGATATGGTATAAATACGCTGGCAGATCCTGTAGGCGGCACCGGTGTTGTGAAAATTTGCTTTCTGCTTTGGCATACATCCTTTATCAATTCAATTACTTCATCCACCTGTTCTTCAGGGACCCCTACCATTAAGGTTGTGTTGCCTTCTTTTAAAAAGCCTCCCGTAGAAGCAAGTTTTGTGGTACTGAATCTATTTTGTACAAGTCTTTCGATTAAATCTCCCGCATCGTCATCTTGGACAACAGCTAAAATAAGCTTCATGGACACTTCTCTCCTCTCCTTTACTTTATTATTTTTATTCTATCCAAATTTGAATCCATTGTACCACTGATTCTTATTCCTGATTCCTTGCATTGTATTAAATAATCCACAATATCCTGATTCAAAACCTCCCCCGGCATAATAACAGGTATCCCCGGGGGATAAGGTATAGCCATCTCGGCACTTATAAGTCCTACGCTTTCTCCTAAGTCCACAATTTCCGTTTCTTTGTGTATTGCCTCGTATGGTTTCACCGCCATTTCGGGTAAATGTTTCGGCAATTCTTTATAACCCCTATGTATGTTTTTTTCTTTTATGTATTGGGAAAGACTGCATATTGCATTTAGAAATTTGTTGTAGTCTTCCTCTCCATCCGCTACAGTGGTAATAGCTGCAATATTATTTATATCACTGAGTTCCACTTGAATTTTATACTTATCTCTTAAAATCCTGTTTGCTTCATTGCCGGTAAGCCCGCCGTTTTTGACACAAACCGTCAATCGCAACGGATCTATATCATATATTCCATTTTCACCTATCTTATCGTAAGATAAACAATAAAATGGAGTGTTTTGATTTATTTCTTTTCTTACCATGTGGCTATATTTTATGCATTCGTCCAATAGTATGTATCCGTATTTGTCCATTATGTACCTTGCCACGTCCAAGGATGCCAACATTATATGGGAAGGACTGGTTGTTTGTACTAATTGAAGATAGAACTTAATCTTTTCTATATCCGCCCTTTCACCTTTTGTGTGAAGCATTGATGATCCCGTCATTGAAAGAAGTGTCTTGTGTGTGCTTTGGGCAGTCATATCCGCACCTGAAGCCAATGCGCTTTTTGGCAAATCATTATGGAATATAAAGTGGGATCCGTGGGCTTCATCTACTAATAAAACCTTGCCATATTCGTGCACAATTTCCCCTATACTTTTCAAATCCGAACAGGCACCGTAATAAGTAGGACTTGTGATGAGAATGGCCTTAGCATCCGGATTGTTCCTTAGCGTTGCTTCAACGGTTTCCGGTTTTACCCCCATAGCAATACCCATTTGCTCATCAATCTCCGGCAATATGTATATCGGATGCAGCCTACCCAAAATCGCGGCACTTACAGCACTTCGATGGGCATTCCTGGGAATAATTATCTTATCTCCGGGGTTTGTAGTTGATAATATCATAGCATAAATACCTGCCGTTGTCCCATTTATTAGAAAAAAACTATGATCCCCTCCGAAACTTTTGGCTGCCAATTCTTGTGCTTTTAATAAAGGTCCTTCGGGGCAAAAAAGATTATCTACGCCGGGTACCTCCGTTGTATCCATCTTTAACATATTTTCGAATAGAGGGTTAAGCCCTAACTTTTCAAATATGCGTCCCCTTTTGTGCCCCGGCATGTGAAGAGGTAATACATGGGAATCTGCATAATCTTTTATGGATTTAAACAGCGGCATATCATCATATAGCATATATTTACCAACTCCTTGTATAATTAATATTTATCAATAACTGTCGCTGCCAA
>CAZQHS010000059.1:0-8288 GCA_964593485.1 uncultured Clostridiaceae bacterium | reverse complement strand
AATTTAAACATTGAAAAATATTAGTTTATTGTATAATATGTATATTAAAAGTAGCAGATAAAGGATATAATTAAATTAAGGGGGTGATGGGGTATGAAAGAGGAAATAAATGATTATAAGCACTATATATTAAAAAATATTGCTTTTTGGGTGAAAATATTGAGATACATAGCATTCTTAATTATTATCATTGCAACAACAAAAATCGCATTCCGCTATTTTTCTCCTTTTATTTTTGCACTGTTAATCTCTTTTTTTATAAAACCCCTTGTGACAATACTTCATTCTTTTAAGATAAAAAAAGGAATCTCCGTAGCCTTATCAATATTATTAGTATACGGCGGCCTTATTTATTTATTTGTATTAATTACAACACGAGGTCTAACTGAATTAATTGAATTCGGTAATCTGCTGCCTATATATACTAACAGCCTTTATGAATATTTTATCGGTATTTTTAGCAAAGCAGAAGCGTTATATATACAGTTGCCATCGGAGGTTTTGGCAATACTGACGGATGTGGCAAAAAATATATTTGACAAGTTGAGTACGTTATTGACTGCTACCACCAAAACAATCATCAATACTATGACTTTGCTGCCCAAATTCGGCATATCCGTTTTGATATCAACGATTGCAACCTTTTTTATTTTGAAAGATGAAGAGAGAATCTTTTCCTTTTTTATCAGGCAGTTTTCATTGCCTGTTCAACAAAAATTTATTAGTCTTAAGCACAACCTTTTTAAAGCTTTAATCGGGTTTTTAAAAGCTCAACTTATACTTATGACAATTACATTTTTTGAATGTCTAATAGGACTTAGCATTATTAGAGTAAAATATGCCTTCATCATTTCGTTGCTGATAGCGATCATTGATATATTGCCTGTCCTTGGTACTGGTAGCGTATACGTTCCTTGGGGAATCATTTCGATTCTAAATGGCAAACTGAGACTGGGTGTTTCTCTATTTATAATATATGGCGTTATAGTTGTAGTGAGGTATTTGGTAGAACCAAAAATAATCGGCCATCATTTGGGCGTGCATCCATTAATCACGCTGATATCAATGTTTGTAGGAGTAAAGGTTTTCGGTGTAGGGGGAATCATATTAGGTCCTGTTATTGTTATTATTCTAATTGCTTCTCAAAGGTCAGGGATTTTACCTGATTTTAAATAGATCAAAAGCGGCTTCGCCGCATTTAATGGTTATAGTTATGTTGTAAAACTATATAGTTGCTAATGAATTTTTTATATGACATAGGTTGAAAAAGCGGCTTTTATTGCCATGTGCCATTTCCGAGTTAAATGAGGAAATATTGGCACGGAATTTAAATAAATTGCGATTTTGTCGCAATTTATTTATTACTGTTATACATCTGCATTACTCAATGTTACTCATCATGATAATATAAATATCACCTTTGAGGCTTTTGGAAGAATTCTAAAACCTCACTTTGTACTGGGAATGATGCTAAATTCTATTATTACGACAACTATTTAGAACTTGGTTTTGGTAAAAAAGGCATCATTCTCTTAGCAAAACCCGGCATAGTCATAGTCTGGAGCCATATTTTACCGGGCCCTGTCAATGTTGTTAAGAATAGTCCTTCTCCCCCGAACAAAACGTTTTTGAAACCTTTTACCATTTCCACCTGATAGCCTACACCTTCTTCGAATGCAGCTACGCTTCCTGTATCAACTTTTATGGTCTCCCTCGGTGCAAGGACCCTTTCCACAACGCTTCCGTCAAGTTCCAAGAATACCATTCCGGAACCTTTCATGCTTTGCAGTATAAAACCTTCCCCGCCAAACAAGCCCGCACCTAAACCTTTAACAATATAAGCACTGAGTTCAACACCCGGCTCAGCACATAAAAATGCACCTTTTTGTCCTATAATAGGCATTTGACCCACATCAATGCTTACTATATGCCCCGGAAATGTACTTGCTATAACAATTTCCTGGTCCGGCACTTCAGATGTGTATGTAGCCATGAATAAGGATTCGCCGCTGAACATGCGCCCAAGGCCTTTCATAAGCCCTCCCTGTACATTTGTTGTCATGGTAATCCCACTGTCCATCCAAGCCATACCCCCGGATTGAGTATAGATACTTTCTCCCTTATTAAGCCTGATAGACACTGCCGGCAAATTATCACCAAAAACCGTGTAATTAAGTTTAGACATACAGCCACCCTCCTATAATTATCAAAATAATTCCCTGTAATGCAATTATAACCAATAGTTTCCGGTTTGCATATCGCTAATCAAAAATAAAGTTTCAGTTCATACATAATGCTACAATGCACACCTGTTTCTAACTTTTTATAATTATTAGTATTTGATAAAGATTGCGTTGTGGAATAGATGTTTTGCCGAAAAGTATTAAGATCCTTCACTACGTTCAGAATGACGTCTGTAGGGCATAAATGTAACTATACTTTATTTGGGAATAAAACTAATTGTAACTATAGTTGTTTGCCGAAGAGTATTATTTCAAAAAGTATTGCAAAAACAGCAGCAGTGCTACTCCGGGGATGCCTAAAAACCCCGCTACCAAAGCTGTAATGGGGTTAATCGCTATCGTGATTCCGATTATACTGCCAAATATGTTGATGATGAACAATAGAAATGCACCTATAAGCCCGTTGACAATAAACTTTATTATTATTCTGATCGGCAAAACCAAAAGCATACCTATTATGTAAATTGCACCTATCGCTAAAAAAACAGCAAGTATAGTGAAAATATCAATTTGGGGCATATCTTTACCTCCTTTTACTGCTATGTCGTTTATATATATATTTATTTATAAATAAAATATTACACTTTGCAGTAAAAAGGTGTCAATTATACTTCAACCCTGATTCCATTTTCTCTCGCCAATCTTAACAAGTAGATATATTTTGATTTTGCTGCATCGATTTTGTGAATTGCATGATCGATTAAATCACTGTCATCTACATTTTCAAAAAAGCTCTGTGCATCCAGCCATTCTTGGTGTGCCAAAGAAATCGCATTGCATATTTCTTTATGATAGTCATTGGTTTTTCTCTTCGTCTTAAAACCCGGAATAAAATTGAATAGTTGTTTTATCTCTGTATTTGGAAGCAAAATGAAACACCTCCGTTTTTCTTATAATATAGCCATTATTTAGAAGTATTATACGAAGGCGTGTACTTATTCCTTATTTTAAATTTTTTTAACAAGATTATTGGGATTTTCACATTATTACATTACCTTGATTGTTACTGTACAAGTCACAATAAATATAAGTTTCATTTTAGGACTTATCAAATAGTCCGAGCCAGTTATTTATAGAAAGGGAGTTATCTTTTGCAAGTTATAACTTTGATCAATCCGAGACTATCATATTATCTATTGCCATACCCGGAGGTACTATGGGATATACTCCCAATTCCTTGTCAATCTTGCATTCAATAACTGTAGCCTTATCTGATGCAACGGCATTTCTCAGTGCTTCTTCCAATTGTTCCAAATCTTCAGCTTGTGCTCCGTTTAACCTATATGCGGAAGCTAATTTCATATAATCCACATCATCGGTTAAATCCGTTTGGGAATACCTCTTTTCTTGAAACAACCCTTGCCACTGCCTCACCATTCCCAGACTGTTATTATTAAAAAGCAAGGTGATTATGGGTAGTTTATATTTAGACACGGTGGCAAGTTCATTGCAATTCATTCTAAAGGAACCGTCTCCGGCGATGTGAAGAACCTTTTTATCCGGGTTTGCAATCTGTGCTCCTATTGAAGCCCCAAGGCCATAACCCATGGTGCCAAGGCCTCCTGATGTAAGAAAACGTCTTGAAGAATCCACTTTGCAATATTGGGCAGCCCACATCTGATGTTGTCCAACCTCCGTTACTATTATGGACTTTTCACCTACCACATTTTGTGCCAAGGATAGTATATTTGCAGGGGTAAAAGCTTTTTTTTGAGCGGTAGTTTTGGAGCCTAATTCCCTTATTTCCTTTAACCATTCACTTCTGTCTTTCTCGCTTACAATCAAAGTTAAAACCTTTAAAATTTCTTTTACATCACCTTCCAAAGGATAATGTACTGCTTTGTTTTTTCCAATCTCAGAACTATCAATATCTATTTGAATGATTTTTGCCCTCGGTGCAAATTTATCCTTTGATCCTATTACTCTGTCGCTAAATCTTGCACCAACAGCTATTATCAAATCACTTTTGGTAACAGCTAAATTTGTCTCCTTATGACCGTGCATGCCCACGAGCCCCAAGGATAGGGCATCACTCATAGGAAAACTGCCAAGAGACATGAGTGTGTTTGCAACGGGAATATTTGCCTTTTTGGCTAACTCAAAAAGTTCCTTTTCCGCTCCGGCATGGATAACTCCGCCTCCGGCATAAATAACCGGCTTTTCTGAAGCATCTATGGCCTTTGCGACTTCTTGCATTATTTCGTTGTCAGGCAGGGAGATTTTGGCTTCTTCTTTAAAAATACCAGTCATAATATAATCCATCTTTGCTGTAAAAATATCTTTTGGTATATCTATTAGCACGGGTCCCCTTCGACCGTTTGTTGCAATGTCAAATGCCTCTTTTATTATATAAGGCAAATCCTCCACTCGTTTTACCAAGTAATTATATTTCGTAATAGGAAACGTAACCGCGGTTATATCAATTTCCTGAAAAGAATCCCTACCAAGTAAGCTTTGAGGCACTTGCCCGGTAAAAACTATTAATGGTACCGAATCCATATAGGCTGTTGCAATTCCGGTAACGGTATTAGTGGCACCGGGACCCGATGTGGCAAAGCATACCCCCGCTCTACCCGTTGACCTGGCATAACCATCCGCTGCATGGACTGCACCTTGCTCATGGCATGTCAATACATGAAGAAAATCATCCTGATAACCCACCAAGGCATCATAAAGAGGAATAACAGCCCCACCGGGATAACCGAATATGGTATCCACTTCTTGTTCCTTCAGACATTCAAGGACTATTTCAGCACCTGTGTATTCCATTTATAAGCTCCTTTCTAAACATCTACTATGGCACCCTTTGAAGCGGATGACACCATTTTTGCGTATCGTTTTAAGTAACCCGTATTCTTTTTTTCAAGGATTTTTAAACTTTTCTTCCTCTCGTTCAGTACGTCCTCAGTAACAATCAAATCGAGTTTACAATTTTCTATATCTATTTCAATTATGTCTCCCTCTTCAACCAACGCGATAGGGCCTCCCTCTGAAGCCTCGGGTGATACATGGCCTATTGCAGACCCTTTAGTACCTCCTGAAAACCTCCCATCGGTTATGAGAGCAACGGTTCTATCAAGACCCATTCCCACAAGTGCGGAAGTAGGTGAAAGCATTTCCCGCATACCGGGACCGCCTTTTGGCCCTTCGTATCTTATCACCACCACATCACCATGAACTATATGCCCTCCTAAAATGGACTTTATGGCATATTCTTCACTGTCAAAGACCCTGGCGGGGCCCTTGTGATGCATCATTTCGAGGCATACGGCGGATTTTTTTACTACGCCGCCTTCCGGTGCCAGGTTTCCCCAAAGAATCGCCAGCCCGCCTTTTGTACTTTTGGGATTTTCTATGGGTGCTATGACATTATTGTCCTTATTTTTGATATCCTTTAACAGTTCGCGGACAGTCACATCCGATACTGTTAACTCATCCAAATGGAGCAAATCCTTCTTGGATAATTCCAGCATAACTGCCTGTACTCCGCCGGCTTGATAAAGATCCTCTACGTGATAAGGACCTGCAGGGCTCAACCTGCACAAGTTAGGAGTCCTTTCACTTATATCGTTTATTTTTTCCAAATCCATTGATACACCGGCTTCATGAGCTATAGCTGTCAAGTGAAGCACCGTATTTGATGAACAGCCAAGAGCCATATCAACAGCTAAAGCATTTTCAAATTTTTCCTTTGTTAAAATATCATTTGGGCATATATTTTTGTGAACCAAATCCATTATCTTCATGCCTGTCTTTTTTGCCAGACGAACTCTTTCAGCATATACCGCGGGAATAGTCCCGTTACCGGGCAATGCCATACCTAAGGCTTCCGTCATACAGTTCATAGAGTTTGCCGTGTACATTCCCGAACAGGAACCGCATCCGGGGCAGGCATTGTCCTCATATTCTTTTAATTCTTCTTCCGACATAGCTCCAATTTGTACTTTTCCAACAGCTTCGAATACTGCGGTTAAATCTAATATATTTCCGTTGTGTTTCCCTGCAAGCATTGGACCGCCGCTCACAACAATGGCGGGCAGGTCAAGTCTTGCCGCTGCCATAAGCATACCGGGAACAATTTTATCACAGTTGGGTACCAATACAAGACCGTCAAAACAGTGCGCTGATGCCATGACCTCTATGCTATCGGCAATAAGCTCCCTAGAGGCTAAAGAAAACTTCATTCCTGCATGACCCATTGCGATACCGTCGCAAACTCCAATAACGGGAAACTCCACCGGCACCCCTCCAGCCATGCGTACCCCCTGCTTCACCGCTTCAACTACTTCTCTTAAATGCTTATGTCCGGGAACTATCTCACTAAAAGCGTTAGCTATACCTATCAATGGTCTGCCAAACTCTTCATCAATAAACCCCAAAGCTTTAAATAGAGATCTATGGGGAGCTTTTTCAAGGCCTTTATTTGCGTTGTAACTTTTCATTATACTCACCTACTTTTTTAACCATGACATCATTTCTCTTAGGTTCTTCCCCACCTTTACTATAGGATGGTTCAATTCCTGTTCTTTTCTTTTATTAAAAACCGGTCGCCCCGTCATGTTTTCTAAAATCCAGGCCTTTGCAAATTCACCATTTTGAACTTCTTCTAAAACCTTTTTCATTTCTTTCCTTGTGTCTTCGGTTATAATCCTTTTGCTTGTAACATAGTCTCCGTATTCCGCCGTATCGCTGACGCTGAATCTCATCCTCTCAAAACCGCCTTCATAAAGAAGGTCTACGATAAGCTTCATTTCATGGAGGCATTCGAAGTATGCGATTTCGTCCTGATAACCGGCTTCAGTCAGCGTATCAAAACCTGCTTTGATGAGCTCTGTGATTCCACCGCATAATACACATTGTTCACCAAAAAGGTCCGTTTCCGTTTCTTCTTTAAAAGTAGTTTCGATTACACCGGCTCTTAAGGAACCAAGTCCCCTTGCATAGGCTAAAGCCAAATCCTTGGCATTTCCCGTATAATCCTGATGTACGGCTAAAAGTGCCGGTACGCCTTTGCCTTCTTCGTAAACACGCCTCACAAGATGACCGGGCCCCTTTGGTGCAATCATAAACACATCTACATTCCTGGGAGGTGTGATTTGTCCGTAATTAATATTAAACCCGTGGGCAAAGGCCAAAGCATCGCCTTCTTTTAGATTTTTTTCTATATCATTCTTATAGGCTTTTGCTTGTTTTTCATCGGGAATAAGTACCATAGTAACAGCGGATGCTGCAACTGCCTCAGCAACTTCCATGACTTCCAATCCATAAGATTTAACACTCTCCCAGGACTTGCTGCCTTTGTATAGACCTACTACAACATCCACACCGCTTTCCTTGAGATTTAATGCATGGGCATGACCCTGACTGCCAAAACCAATTACCGCTACTTTTTTTCCTTTTAACAAATCCAAATTTCCGTCTTTCTCATAATACATTTTTGCCATGATAATCCTCCTGTTTTTTAGTATATTTCTTGTGCACATTTCTGTTCAGATATCATCTATAACACCCTATTGTCTTTAATATGACTTTCCAATTCAGCCAAGAGTCTTAAGCTCCGACACTTTTTCAGTATGATACCAAAACCATGTGAACTTTATCAATTTTTACGTAATTCTACACCAAACTCAATTCATAGACATCATTATATTTTTTTATCTGGTTCACCAACTGGTCAATGCATTTATCCTGACAGGAAAGCAAAATCCTGAGGTTTGCCATGCTCTCCGTTACCTCTTCCATTTGAATGCTTTTCATTATAAATCCCTTCCTCCGTATGATGCCGCTGACCCTCATGAGAACGTCTATTTCATTATTTACCTTTGCTACCAATGTTTTTTCCATTTTACTACCTCCAACTTTTTATTTTTTCTCCCGGTTGCATCGATTTACGAGACATAACAAAATACCCCGCCCCAAAACTATACATTTTGGGACGGGGTTTATTCCGCGTTACCACCCATATTTACTATCAATTCACACTGACAGCCTCATCAGGTCGAAGAATGCTATTCTTTTAACCGTAGCCATGTAACGGTGGCGAGA
>CAZQHS010000058.1:0-10897 GCA_964593485.1 uncultured Clostridiaceae bacterium | reverse complement strand
GCACTCCGGGGAATCCTTAGTCAAAACAGCCATGCTACCCCTTCCACCCAACTCATCCATGATTAATTGATAAGCCTCTTTCAGTGCTATTTGAAACTCGTCCACCCGATTTTCATTAACCAATTCCATATAGATAAGTGCATTTGTCGTTTCATTTGTAAGTTTTGTACGGTCCGCTTCCCTCCATAACCAGCTCCTGACCACAGCTCCCCTATCGTCTTTATATATCAATTCTCCTTCTCTTGGGGGCGAATTCTCGCTCTCACCGAGTGGTATAAACTCCTCATCACCCTTTGCAAAGCCTAAGACCATGTCCCCTGCTATTTTATCCAAATCCTCTCCGCCAAAAGTAATCATATGCTTAAGAGACACCGAGTTATATAGATCCACTACGGGATTAATGGAATACATATCTCCACCTTTTTCCGCTCTTTTTGCCATTGCCTCAATAGATGCAGCACTGCCTTTTTTTCTTTTAATCATCTTCATGGCATCTTTATAGTCCAATACATTGGGATGTGATGCACCGACATCTTTTATTTTTTCACAAAATATATTATAGGCATCTTTCAAAATGGATTCACGACCGCCCCCACTATTATCTATTCCTTGAAACGTCAATACCCCAATCTGCAATTTTGGAAAAATATCAAATACACCGCTTTCTATTCTAAACCTTCTCATATATCTACCAACCTCTTCCATCAATTCTTTTATAACCATAGATTCTATTCCCAAAGACCCTTTTTTTGTTCTTTTGCCTCTTTTCCAATCTTACTAAAATAATAATAATACTTTACATCCGGTGGATATGCCTTTTCTCTGGCGTAACCCTCACTTATTAATACTGCATTAAAAAGCTTTTCTCTTATTTCATCTTCTGTCCTTTGGGAAGGCACCTCAAACCATATATATCTAAGGAGCCTGTCAAATCTATCAGTCTCAGAAACATCCATTTCCAAATAAACAGTTTTCCCCAACAACATTTCCTTTGTAAAATCTGAAGCCTCATCGCCATAATACTGGGGCTTTTTATCTTCGTGGGCTATCTCGGGAGCATCAAGACCAATGAGCCTTAGTTTTTCCTCTTTTCCATCCCCTATTTTTATATATATTGTATCCCCATCAACAATCTTAACCACTTCTGCTTTTACAAATTCCCCATTATTTGTTTCTTCAACAACTATTTCACATGAACTTAAAATAAGGCTTATCAATATAAGTAACAAAATTTTAAAAATTATCTTTTGCTTTTTCATTTACTCCCCCCGCACCATTTTTATCTTTCTAAGAAAATCTATAGCTATCCTTTATTTGTTTGCTAATATGTCTTCAAAGCTTTCTATCATCCCCACCGCTATTTTATTCACCAGTTCCTACCCTAATTCTTCTGCCTTTTCATATATTTTATCGATTTCTGCTTTTCCCAAAAATTTATTAATTATAATAGCGATGATTATAATTATAAAAACAATTGAAATAGTATAAAGAACCGGATTTTGCATCTTGTTCCTCCTTATGACTTTATACCAATAATCATAATATAAAGTGTGACTACCCTGCAACACATAAAACTTTCTGTGCTTAAATTAAATTACATAGTTTTATGATATGATATTAAAATAGATAGTGAAAAGATGTAAATAAGAAAGGTGTTATTATTGAAAATTGTTGATATAAAAATTAAAGATGCAATGGGCAACATCATCCATTTGGAAGAAGCGTTCCTAATAAAAGATAAAGGAATCCAAGGGGATATAAATGCAAAGGGTGGAGATAGGCAGATTTCCATCCTTAATCTTAGTACTAAAGAAAGTGCAGAAAAACTAAAACATAAAGGACTATGTATCCCAAGGTTTTTTGAAAACTTAATTGTAGGGGACTTGGACATATCCAAAATCCGAGTTGGGCAAAAACTACAAACGGGAGATGCGGTAATTGAAATTACCCAAATCGGAAAAGAATGCTTCCCCAACTGCCAATTGGTTCAAGAAGGAAAGGTTTGTGATCTTGCAATGGAAACGATCTTTGCCAAGGTGGTTAAAACGGGCAGCATAGCATTGTGTTAACATGGTTTATAGAAAACACCAAAACTACCAATACTATTCCATATAGTTCGCAACGTACCTCCCAAGGATAGCGACATGAACGCTTGTCCACTTGTTGCCCTGCTATTAGCAAAGTAACGATATTCTTATGTTTTGAACGAATTATACTATATATATTTGCACCCGCTTCTATTTTATTCACCAGTTTCTACCCTAATTCTTCTGCCTTTTCATATATTTTATTGATTTCTTCTTTTCCCAAAAATTTATTAATTATAATAGCGATGATTATAATAATAGGTATATTCATAGAGAGCCTCGTGAGGAAAAACGATGCTCCCATGGAAGTATACTCAAACATGAGCATAGGGAATTTTGTCGTTGACCATGCACCCACCAAAATCAAAATGTTGAAAAATTTCACACCTTTTTTCATAAAAGATGAAGCAACGGGGAACACCACATAAAGTGGCCCTGCCGCAGCGGAACCTAAAACAAATGCCAGCAAAGCCCCCTTCAGTCCAGAGCCTTCCCCCATAAATTTCATCATAGTCTCTCTGGGCACCCATACATCTAACAATCCTAAAAGTATGAATACAGGCGGTAGAATAAATATCATCTCTTTTACACTGTTTCTAATTGTATATACGGCTTTTACGCCCATATTAATATTCCAAAAACTTAAACCTATTAGTGCGGACAGGGCTATAAGAAAAATCAAATACTTCTTCCCCATATTCAAAACTTTCATTTACCCCACCACCCTTCTAATTACAAAAGCCACCACAAAAGAGAGTATAAAAGCTAAAATATTTCTATATGCTGCAAACTTTTTACCAAAATATTTAATCTCCAAGGGCAAAGTCAATAGCCCCACCATGGTCAACGTTGATACGAAAGCACTCAACTGCATATACCCAGCACCATTATGAAGCAATATGGCAGCCATAGGAAATGCTACAAAGGCAGGCATCAGCGTAATAGAACCTACAATGGCAGCAATTGTAACTCCATACCAGCCTGAGGAACCGCCTATTATCTTGCTGATGGTTTCCGGGCTTAATACCCCGATTATGACACCAATGGAAACTATCATGCCTAACATCTGAGGTAAAACGTTTTCAAAAGACTTCCAGGCTTTTTTTAGAGATTGCTTTGTTTTTTTCTTATCCTTAACAAAAGACACTATAAGCAAAACAATTGAAATAGAATAAAGAACCGGATTTTGCATCTTGTTCCTCCTTATGACTTTATACCAATAATCATAATATAAAACACCCTAGCTGTACAATAACGGATATAAATTCCTACTGAATTACCTTTTATTTTGTCGTAATATGTTATTTTTACATTATAAGACTTTGCAGATAGGCTTTATTCTGTGGAAGCAACCCTACAGGGTATAATCGAAGAAGTTACCCAAATCGGAAAAGGATGCTTTCCCGCCTGCCGATAGGTGCAATCGGGAAAAATCTGTAATCTTGCAACGGAAACTATTTTCGCTAAGGTGGTTAAAACGGGAACATGCCAGGCAATAACTGTCTAACTGTCGTTCCTGGCACCGCGTCATTTCGGCAGAACTATAAACCAAGCAAAATACGTATTCTATCTTCTATTTCTGCTATTATCTTAACAGGCACACTTCCATAACGTTCCAACAATCGTTCTTTGGATATTGAACGAATATCCTCGCATTTTGCATAACTTATTTCATGCAAACCCCCTCTGGGAGGATTTATTCTAACATGCAGCGGAATCCCTTTATTTTTTGTAGTAATAGGAATAACCACTACTAAGTCTGCAGGACCTTGGTTAAATATATCAACAGAAACTATTAATGCAGGTCTTTTACCAGATTGCTCATGTCCCTTTACCGGATTTAAGTCTACTAACCACACTTCCCCTCTTTGCGGCTTCATTGATTATCACCGATGGTAGCTTCCCATGCTTTTCTTTCTTTTTGTTCTTCCTGCCATGCTTTTGAATTATTCCTTAATTTTAAAAAAGCCTCATTGGTTTCTTCTAAAATCCTATTTCGCCTGTAGTCTTCCACTGCTTTTTCAACTATATCCTGCATGGATGTATTCGCTTTTTTAGATAGTTCTTTCAAATATATCATTGTTTCTTCACTGACACGAATATTTTTGCTTGCCATAACATCACCTCTCACTATCATTATACATTTTAATATCATTTTTAGCCAACTTATCTGCATGATTTTTTGTGGTACTATTGAATAATTAGTGAGATTTTTTCGAAAAGTCATAATAAATATTTAGACTATAGATAAAACAAAAAATCCACGGCTTTGATTTGCCTATTGTTTATACTGCACATATATGCTGTTATGAAAATAAAAACAGTAAATGGTTAGCCTTAAAGGCTGGAAGATGCACCTGAATTAATCATGAATCAGGTTCTTTCGCATTTGTCAAATTACGATTATATCCTTGGAATACTTGCTAAGTGGTTGCAAGACGAGGGGCTCCCCGGGTATATAGAACCGGAACTGGTAATCAACGAAAGAGTATCTCCTTTTGAAGATCTAGGGATTTTTCTTCCGCATCCATAAACTGTCAATAACCGACAGCTTCTATCATCCCCACTGCAATTTTAAAGGCTTGCTCTCTTGTTGCTCTACCATAATTTTCACCACGGTCTTCTTCGTATTTTGGTGCAAAAATATTATTTCCTATACCGTTTAAAACCCCTGATTTTGCCATGAAGTAAACGGCATTTTTTGCCCAAGGGCTTATAAAATCGTGATCTTTAAATTTTTCAACTCCGTCAATATCCAAAGACACATCATATACCTTCTCATACACTCTGCCAAGCATTGTACTGGCTTGCTCTCTTGTCAAAATCTCGTTTGGGGCGAAAAGTCCATCCCCCACGCCTGTAACTATTCCAAGATTGTATGCCTTGGTCACATATTCATCATCTATATCCACGAAAGGTGATGCCCCTGCTTTTTTAATTTTATCCTCACTTAAATGCTCATATAGAATTACGGAAAGAGCACTAAATTCTCTCCTTATTATTCCCTTTGTCATATCTTTATTTAAAAGCAAATCCGGTATCATATTCAACATATCTGCTTTATCCAACCATTCTATTGCCCAGTCCGACGCATTTAGCCATTTGTCATCTCTTTTATTGCGGTATCCCAAAAGGCTTTCTATAGTTCCATCAGCAAAAGTCGGAGTTCCTTTGCCGTTCCATTTCAAATACTCTCCACCCTGTGTGCCTACCCAGGCATTTAGAGCTCCTGTAATATTATTATATGCTTTGCCATTGATATTAACATTTCGTGACAGCCTGCCATTATCCGGATTAAAAGATGATGTTGTGGGTTGCTCTTTTTGCAATAAGGGAAAAGCCCGTATACCTATCTGCCAATACCCATAGTTCATTGGTTTTGTATTTTCTCCAGGTCTAATATTCGTAAAGGCTTCGCTATCTATTTCTTTTTTATTTCCTTCTTTTAACTTCACACTACCACTGTTATAAAAATTATCCGTTGCAGTGACATTTCCTACTATTCCCGATGTGTAAAGTTCCGTACCTTTAACCTGAGAAAAGCTAAAAATATTTCCCTTATTATACACATTTGCAATATATACATCCCGTCCATCGGCTGCGATTATTCCCGCAGTGTAATGTACTCCTCCTTCTCTACCTTCAATATCGCCTTCATTGCCGCCATTGGTTACTTTACAATGCTCACCAATACCTATTAGTCCTCCCGCTGCTGCTTCTACTTTTTGTTTTTTTACACTGACCGGAAAATTTATAAGAACCCTTCCTTTATTTACTGCTTTATCTAAATTTGAGCTTCTCAGCTCTCCCGCAATGCCGCCGGCAGATACATGCCCTTCATTGCCGGATAAGCCTCTCGCCTCTATTTTTATATCCCCTTGGTTTAATACACTGTACAACTTGGGACCAAACCCATGTACCCCTGCTATTCCTCCGGCCCTTATCATTCCGTTAACAGTCCCTGTTATTGTACCCGTATTTGTCATATAGGATAATTCTGTCATATTATTATGGCTTTGCCCCACCACCCCACCTAAATAAATATAGCTTTCACCTATGGCTTTCAAATCAATCGATGCCTCATTTTTAATATTATTAAAACTACCTCTACCAAGGCCTATAGCACCACCAACAAAAATTTCCTGTAATGATTCAATATCCAAATTAATACTTCCTTGGGTTTTGCAGTCTGCTACCGTACCTTCACTGTTCGCTGCAATAAGTCCGAAATACACATTATCCGTGCCCTTTGCTTTTTTATTGATTATTCCCGTTACAGAAAGGTTTTTTATAATTGCATCTTGGTCTATTTTTCCGAATAATCCCAAATACTTTCCATCCGTCATATTTCTTATGGTTATATTCTTGCCTCTACCGTCAAACATGCCTTTGAAACCATCCTGTCCAGAGCATATAGGAATCCATATATTTTCACCTAAATCTATATCCCCGGTTAATTGAAAATGATTGTTCCAATAACCGTTATCTGTTAAAAATGCCTCCGATAATTCCATCAAATCTTTTACATTAGAAATCAAAAAAGGATTTTCCTCTGTCCCGTCTCCACCGCTAAATTTTGCATATTTTTCATCCCCTGTGGCATGACCATGAAAAAAACAAGCAGATAATATTAAAGCAAGAATCAAAAGAATTGAAACTTTTCTATGGCTTTTATACATATTACTATCCCCCCTTTTTTTATAAAACCATGATTGATTCTACTGCAAGAACTCGATTTACTCCGAAATTATGAAGTTTATTAACTTCAATGTTGCAGATACAATCGGAAATGTTCCGTGCGGATGCCCATTTTGCAAGTATAATATTTTAAGTTTCATAATCTATATGGTTTTTATGTTAATGCAGTAGAATCATGATTATTTAACGTAAAAATACTATTAGTTTTAATGATATAGTGAAAACTTCTAGTATTGAATTGTATTGCTTATATTATGAAGAAAATCAGTTTCCTTTTTTATAGAATAACATAATGAATGGTTAGATTATAGGCAAAGAAAAAGAATCTCCACGTTATTTTATATAGAGACTCTTTCAGCATGTACTTTTTATTATTTTATTTTCATTTAATATACCAATCATTCAAAAAATCTATTACATTCATTAATAACGCCTGTTGATATTTCTACTGCTTTTCTTGCATCACTAAATAAAGCTTCAGCCCAATCACCTGGATATCGGGATTCTACGCTCCACTCTGTTAACCACGATAAATCATAAGTTTCAAACTTTTTAAAATCTTCTTTTGATAGATTTTCAGATAATGCATCAAGATCGTGAGTTTTTACGTTCTTTAATCCTTTTAATATTAAAACTGATTTTAATGCTTTTTCGCTGCTTTGTTGTGCTAAAAAGCAAATAATTCTCGGTGCTACATCATCTCGATTGAGCATTATTGTCGCTGCATGCAGATCATTTTTTGCATATTCCATCCATCTCATTGCCCATTTTCTATTATTTTCCTCGCTCATAAACGACTCTCCCTTCATGTAATGCTGTGTCGTATATATAGCCGGACAATCCTTTTTTTTCTTCAATTTCCTCTTTTGAGGCAACTAAAATATCCTTGGGAATGCCAAATCCTTTTAGTTCTTTTCTAATTGCTACCCTCAGTTCCCTATTTGAACCACCATATGGGGTTATCACTAAAAAATCTATATCGCTATGCTCACCGGCTTCATTACGTGCCCAAGAACCGAAAACTATTATTTTATCTGGCGAAAATTTTTTTGCTATTCTTTCCGTCATAGATTTTACAATAGCTTCATCAATCATTTACAAACACCTTCTAACTATTCTAAATTCACGGAGTTTACTAATATAAACTTTCTTAAACCTATTGTAACAAATTGCTTGTATAATATCCATTTTTTATCTATAACTCTTAATACGAATACCTCAATCTGCAATCTCGGGAAAATATCAAATTCGCCGCTTTTAAGAAAATCTATAGCTATCCTTTAATTGTTTACTAATATATCTTCAAAGCTTTCTTTCATCCCCACCTCTATTTTAAAAGCCTGTTCCTACCCTAATTCTTCTGCCTTTTCATATGTTTTATCGATTTCTTCTTTTCCTAAAAATTTATTAATCATGTATTTATTTATATCAATCATAGTATAAACCTCTGTTATTATGCAATAACTTCATTATATGTTTTTATTTGATATAAACATTACTCTACGGTAAGCCTCAATAGTGACATTTATCATAGTGATATAAAAATTAGATAATGTGTAAACAGTGCATATTCTATATGGACAAGTTCGTTAACTTATTTTTTGACCTATCCAAAATAATAAGATATAATCAAATATGAAAACTTAATACTTCTACGAGGTTGTAATCCTAAAGGTTTTTCTATGGATACAACCCGACAGGGTATAATTGGAAACGATTATGCCTCCCTTTTGGAAAGTAGAAATATAACAGCTCCCAAAAGGCAGCTGTTTTTTACTGCCAAAAGACCGGTTATTAATTTTCATATCTACATTAATCTAAAAAAAGGAGGACAAATGAGTATGAAAAGAGCTTTATTAGTTGCTTTAGCGGTCTTGCTGATGTTTTCAGTGGCGGCATGCAGCCCACAGGAGGTACCTAAACAGGAACAAGAAGGCGGACAGGAAGAAGTAAAGGGCGGAGAAATAATCCTATCCACAACAACCAGCACCCAAGACTCAGGCCTATTGGATTTCTTATTACCTGAATTTAAAAAGGATACGGGTATAGAAGTAAAGGTTATAGCTGTGGGAACTGGACAAGCCTTGCAGATGGGCAGGGATGGTGAAGCAGATGTGCTTTTAGTCCATGCCAAAGCGTCGGAATTGGAATTCTTGGCGGAAGGTGCAGGGACAGAGAGACATGATGTAATGTATAATGACTTTATTTTGATAGGGCCTACCGGTGACACCACGATAGAAAAAGGTGACAATATTGAAAAAGCATTAACTACCATAAAAGAAAAAGCATTAATGTTTGTATCTCGTGGCGACGACTCGGGCACCCATAAAAAAGAATTAGCTATATGGAAGGCCGTTGGAATTGAACCTGCAGGAGACTGGTATTTAGATGCAGGAGCTGGAATGGGTGCAGTACTTACAATGTCTAATGAAAAGAAGGCTTATACAATAACAGACAGGGCAACTTACCTGAGCATGAAAAATGATTTGGACTTGGAAATATTTATTGAAGGCGATAAAAATCTATTGAACCAGTATGGCGTAATCCCTGTCAATCCGGAAGTACTTGGAGACAAAGCCGACCAAATTAATCATGAGGGTGCATTAGAATTCATGAATTGGTTAATCTCAGATAAAGGGCAAAAATTAATCAGTAAATATGGCATAGAAGAATATGGGCAAGCTCTGTTCTTTCCCAATGCAGACTAAATAGTTAACTGAAAGGAGCCGCTATGGATTATATAGCACAAGGTTTTAAAGGTGCATTTAACCTACTGATTACTTTTGATAAAGAAGTCTTCGGTATCGTTTTCCTCTCCTTATTTGTATCAATAACCGCTACCATAATAGGCTCCTTAATCTCTGTGCCTCTATCCGTGTACTTTGGAATTAAAGATTTTAAGTGGAAAAAACTTTTCAGCAGAATTACGTATACGATGATGAGTATTCCAACGGTGGTAATAGGCCTGATGGTTGTGATTATATTGGCAAGAAAAGGTCCCTTTGGCAGACTTGACTTATTATACACCAAAAAAGCCATGATAATAGCACAGACACTGTTGGTAAGTCCCTATATATTTGGGCTCACATACGGGTTGACAAAAAGTAGAGGCAAACTGATAGAAAAAATAGGCCTCACCTTAGGGACAAACAGGCTTGAGATTATTGTTCTGATTATAAAAGAACTAAAGGTGGATATATTAGTAAATGTTGCTACCGCTTTTTCCAGAGCCATATCGGAAGTAGGGGCGGTAATGATTGTCGGCGGAAACATTAAGCACCATACAAGGGTTATTACAACTGCCATCTCCATGATGAATTCCATGGGCGACTATCCTATGGCTATTGCCTTAGGGATTATACTGATACTCATATCGTTCATTATACACAGCATCATATATTCCTATAGCGGGGAGGAATAGAATGTATATACAATTAAAAGACGTAAAAAAATATTATGGTGACAATCCGGTTCTTGACATAAAAGATTTAAATATTGAAAAAGGGAAAATTACAGGAATTACAGGTCCTAACGGATGCGGTAAGACTACTTTGCTTAATATAATAGGCGGTTTGGATAAAAAGTTTTTGGGAGAAGTATTATATAATAATAAAAACTTAAATAAAGCGATAAGAGACGAAATGACCATGGTATTTCAAAAACCGTACTTATTAAAAAGGACGGTTTACGAAAACATAGAATATCCTTTAAAACTCAGAGGTATAAGCAAAAAGAATTCAAAAAACATAGTCGAAAATGTAATGGAGAGATTGGAAATATCAGATTTGTCCGATAAGAAGGGGCATAAACTATCCGGTGGGGAGTCTCAAAAGGTGGCCTTGGCCAGAGCCTTGGTATTCGAGCCTAAACTATTGCTGTTGGATGAACCCACATCAAATATTGACCCGGAATATATAGTAACTATGGAAAATGTAATTACGCAATTTAACTTGGAAAATAAGAGTACAATCATAATTGTAACCCATAACATAGAACAATCAGAAAGATTATGTCATACCGTTGTCAATATGCACAAAGGAAAAATTGTAGCAAACAGAGACAGCAGCGTAAGTATGGTAGCCATTGACAAGAATTGTATATAGGCTTGGTTA
>CAZQHS010000057.1:2957-10995 GCA_964593485.1 uncultured Clostridiaceae bacterium | reverse complement strand
AGCAATATCCGTCATGGGAGTGAACTTAGTTTTAGTCCCCATTATGTCTATGAAGAAGTATTAGGCTCATAGCAATATTTATCAATGAAAAGATGTGAAACAGATGGAAGCTGCAGTACATTTGCAAGTGTACATATTATCTTTTTTGATGCTATTGGTATTATATTTACAATTGATAAGGGAAGGCGAAAAGCTTTATTGGAACCATCGCTTGTTTAAAACCCTTATTCTCTCAGTCATATTCTGTATTGTTATGGAGGCAATTGGCTGGGTATTCGATGGCCGTCCCGGGCAGTTGTCGCGGGTAATTGGCTATACCGCCGATGTCCTTTTGATTTCATGCAGTATGCTGCCATTAATGGTATGGACTTTATATGTAGAAATTCTGATTAACAATAATGTAAAGCCTATTAGAAAGACCACGATTATTTTTATAATCCTTTTGGTGTTAAATGCAATCCTGGCCCTGACATCGCCGGCCAATAATTTATATTTTTATTTAGACGAGAACAATGTTTATCATAGGGGGCCATGGGCCATATTAGCTATATTAGTGCATGTTTCCTTATTCATTTATAATTTTTTATTATTGATACTGAATTGGAAACGCATAAACAAAAACAACAGATCTGCCATGCTTTTGTTCTTGTTTCCACCGTTGATTGGGTTTTCATTGCAGATGTTTTTTTATGGCTTATCGACATCCTGGGTGGGGGTCAGTCTTTCAACACTTATTGCATATATTAGAATACAGAGTCAGACCATAAAAACGGATTATTTAACCGGACTTAACAACAGGAGGCAGTTGGATTACTATTTGAGGTATAAATTTAAAAATTCATCCGATAGCAGACCGTTTGCCGGTGTTATGATAGATATTGATAATTTTAAATGTATTAATGATGAATATGGGCATGAGGCAGGAGATAAAGTTCTTGCTGCAACTGCAATTACCTTGAAAGATTTTTTCCGAAGCGGCGATTTTATAGCCAGGTACGGGGGTGATGAATTCGTTGTCATATTTGATATAAAGGATGAAGAGAAGCTGGAAAAAAGAATGAAAGAATTGCAAAAGAAAGTCCTGCTATATAACCAAACAAATGAGGAATCTTTTGATTTGAATTTTAGTTTAGGATATAAAGTATTTAATCCGGAAGAAAATAAAACATCTGATGAGTTTTTAAAAAGCCTGGACGAGCTTATGTATATAGATAAATGTTCAAAAAAGATAGTAGCCGAAGGGTAGAATGAAAATATCATGAATTGTACCACTTTTGGTGTATAATGATAATTAAGGTTACAAAGAGCGAGGCACGATATGAAAATTTTGTTATTTCCGTTTATACTCAGTTGGAAAATTGCGGCATATATGCTTAAACTAACAGGGAAGCTATTGGTCGTAATACTGGGGTTTATTGTTTTGGCTTTGGGTATATTGTTCAGTCTTACTATTGTTGGAGCCATTGTGGGTATACCCATGATTATCATCGGATTTGCCATGATAATTAAGGGGATTTTTTGATACCTTACCATTTTCATGCAAAAACTGTTTGTACAAAGCGGCAAGAAATGGTATTCTATAGATACATAAAGATACAAAAATAAAAAAAGGGGGGTACAAAATGAAAGGGGATCCAAAATTAATAAAAGTTTTGAACTCGTTGCTGGCAGATGAATTAACAGCAATAAACCAATATATGGTACATTCAGAAATGTGTGCAGATTGGGGTTATGAAAATCTTCATGAACTCTTTGAAAAAAGAGCCATAGACGAAATGAAACATGCTGAGATGTTGATCGGTAGAATACTTTTCCTTGAATCAGTGCCTATTGTAACCACATTAAAAGATATCTTTATCGGCAAGGAAATTCCGGAACAATTGGAAAATGACCGTCTTGCAGAAATGGATGCTATAGCCGCTTATAATAAAGCTATAAGTTTGGCAAGAGAAGTGAACGATTATGCCACACAGCAAATGTTGGAAAAAATCCTGCTTGATGAGGATAAACATATAGATGAGATAGAGGAATTGCAGGATCAAGTTGAACATATGGGATTGCCTATTTTCTTAACAACACAGATTAAATAACTGTCGATTTTTATATATGCATATAGAGGGAGGATATTTGTGCTCGGATAACCGCCGGGCATAAATATCCTCCCTCGAATTTTATCCTTCATTAAGCCGCGAATTGGCTGTTATATAGTGCGGCGTAGAATCCGCCTTTTTCCATAAGCTCCTTATGGTTTCCTTTTTCAATAATCTTACCTTCGTTCATTACAAGGATTGTGTCCGCATTTTTAATAGTAGAAAGTCTATGGGCTATGACAAAGCTGGTTCTTCCTTCCATAAGTTTGTTCATTCCCTTTTGAATGAGGATCTCGGTTCGGGTGTCCACGTTTGATGTAGCTTCATCCAATATGAGTATATCCGGATCGGCAAGAATGGCTCTTGCAATAGTCAATAGCTGTTTTTGCCCTTGAGATATATTCGAAGATTCTTCATTCAATATAGTATCATAGCCCTGGGGCAGTGTTCTGATAAAGTGGTCTGCTTGGGCTAAGCGGGCTGCGTTAATGATTTCTTCTGCTGTCGCTTTTTCTTTACCATAGGCGATGTTATCCCATATAGAACCGTTGAATAGCCATGTATCTTGAAGAACCATCCCAAATTTTTTCCTCAGCTCATGCCTTGACATATCTTTCGTAGAAACCCCGTCAACGGTGATCTTTCCTTTGTCTATTTCATAAAATCTCATGAGTAAGTTGACTAAAGTAGTTTTACCCGCACCGGTAGGACCAACTATGGCAACAGTTTCTCCGCAGCATGCTTCCATATCCAATTCTTCCATAATAGGTATGTCTTTTACATATCCAAAGCTTACCTTTTCAAATTTTACATCGCCTTTTTTTGCATTAGGTGCCAAATCTTCCGCCGGGTCTTTTTCCTCTTCCGTTTCATCTAATAGCTCGAACACTCTTTCCGCTGAAGCTATAGTGGATTGGAGGATATTTATTATTTCCGCCAATTGCATAATAGGTTGGTTGAAATGTCTAGAGTATTGGATAAAAGCTTGCACATCACCTATAGGGAGTGCACCTTTTATGACAAACACCCCTCCAAGCACTGCTACTATTATATATCCCAAACTATTGATCAATCCCATCAGGGGCATAATTATTCCCGTTATAAATTGAGATTTCCAGCCATGTCGGTAAAGTTCATCATTGATTTTTTCAAAATCTTCTATGGCTTTCGGCTCATTTCCAAAGGCTTTTACAGTGGAATGACCTGCAAAGGTTTCTTCTATATGACCATTGATTTCCCCTA
This sequence comes from uncultured Clostridiaceae bacterium, assembly GCA_964593485.1. Lineage (GTDB taxonomy): Bacteria > Bacillota > Clostridia > Lutisporales > Lutisporaceae > JAAYKT01. The sequence continues at coordinate 7,663 of CAZQHS010000057.1, read as the reverse complement.
AACTTTTGGCCTGGGCTGCAAAATATTTCTGCGATATTTTGGCAATGTTTTTTGTAAGCAAAATACTGAGGGGTATGGTGACAAGGGTTGCCAACGTTATAATGGGGCTTATCGAAAGCATCATAATAAAGATTCCAAAAAGTGTTATTACAGAGGATAAAGCCTGAGCAGTGTTTTGCTGCAGTGTTGAGCTTATGGTGTCCACATCATTGGAAACTCTGCTCAAAATCTCACCCGTTGTTTGGGAGTCAAAGTATTTCAGGGGAAGTCTGTGCAACTTTTCGTTAATGTCTTTTCTCAAATCATAAACAAGTTTTTGCGAAATATCCGCCATCATAAAATGTTGTGCATAGATAAACCCGCCTGATAGTAAGTATAATCCGGCCAAAAGCATCAATCTATTAGCAATTAGTACTTTATCTATGGGGTTTCCCATTGATACATTTTCATAAATATGGGTGGTTATTGTACCCATTACCTTGGGGCTTACAATGGTAAAAAGTGTACCCAGCAACGCGGACAAAGCCACTATAATAATCATAAACTTATAAGGTTTCAGATATCCCATCAATCTTTTCAAACTGCCTTTAAAATCCTTGGCTTTTTCCGGAGGCCTTGACATCCCCGAGCCGGGAGGGCCTCCACGACCTATCATTTTTCGTGGACTGACATTGACATCCTTGTCTCTTCTGTTTTCTGTCATTGTATAGCCTCCTCTCCAAGTTGGGACACAACGATTTCCCGATAAGCCTCACAGCAATTTATGAGCACAGTATGTGTGCCCTGGCCTACAATATTTCCCTCATCCAAGACTATTATGTTATCGGCATCTTTTATTGTGCTTACCCTTTGTGCCACGATAATCATTGTGGAATCTATAGTATATGGTTTAAGAGCTTCTCTTAGCATTTTATCTGTTTGAAAATCAAGGGCAGAGAAACTGTCATCAAACAAGTAAAATTCCGGTTTTCTTATCAAGGCTCTGGCAATAGAAAGTCTTTGTTTTTGTCCTCCTGAAAGGTTTTTTCCGCTTTGGGAAAGGATATAATCCAACCCCTCTTCTTTCTCATTAACAAAATCCCAGGCCTGGGCTATTTTTAAAACTTCTATAATCTCTTCATCTGTGGCATCTTCTCTGCCAAATTTAATGTTTTCCCTTATAGTACCAGTAAAAAGCACTGCTTTTTGCGATATCAAACCGAATTTTTCCCGAAGCAATTCTTGGGGCATATCTTTGATATCTATGCCATCAATGGTTATTTGACCTTCCGTAACGTCATAAAACCTAACTAACAGATTAAGTATAGTGGTTTTTCCTGAGCCGGTGCCTCCGATAATTGCAGTTGTTTCTCCTTTTTTGGTAGAAAAACTTATGTTGCTAATCGCCGGAGTGGATGCATTTTGGAACTTAAAAGTGACATTTTCCAACTTCAAAACCCCGGGGGTTTTTCCTTCCTTAGGATTTTGGCTTCCATCTATAATTTCACTTTGCATATCCAATACTTCGTTTATTCTTTCCGCTGAGGCACTTGCCCTGGGAAGCATGACGAATATCATAGATACCATTATCATGGAGAACATTATTTGGGAAACGTATTGAATAAACGCCATGAGTTGCCCCACTTCCAAATTTTTGGCATCTATAAGTTTACTTCCATACCAAATGACACCCACAATGGTAAAATTGAGGATTACGTTAAGAAGGGGCATCATAAGAGACATGAGTCTCCCTACTTTTAAAGAAATAGTTGTAAGATCTTTGTTTGATTTGTTGAACCTGTTTTTCTCATATGTAGTCTTGTTAAATGCCCTTATTACTCTGATTCCGGTTAATGATTCTCTTAAGACTTTGTTTAGATTATCTATGTTTTTTTGTATTTTCTTAAAAAGGGGATAACCTTTTGAACCGATAACGGAAATTATAATAGTTAATACGGGTGCGGAAATCAGAAGAACTTTTGAAAGTTCTATATTGGTTGAAAGGGCCATAATGATACCGCCTATCATCATAAAAGGTGCCCTTATCATCATTCTCATGGACATGATGGTAACATTTTGCATTTGATTCACATCATTTGTTGTTCGCGTGATAAGAGACGAAGTTCCCATTTTATCTATTTCATTCATAGAAAAGCTTTCTACTCTTTTAAAAACATCGCTTCTCAAATCACGACCATAGGCCATTGACGCTTTGGCAGACATATAGCGAGAGATAACCGTAGCAGCAGTACCCAATACGGTGACGACAAGCATCAGTCCACCGGTTTTGTAGATATATGGTAAGTCGCCTGTGGTTATACCCTTATCTACGATGTTACCCATAAACCTGGGTAAAAGAAGTTCCGCGAATACCCCAGCCAGGGTTAATATAAGAACTGTGATTACCTGCAAGGCATAGGGCTTAAGATATTTCATCAATTTAATCATTTTTAATACTCCTTAGCTGTCAATACTAATTAATATTATCACAAAAGGAATAAATTATAAACAAAATTTAGGAACAATCGTTTAATACATTGTATAGCTTGCTACTGTTCACACGGTCTCGACGTCATCCAGTGTTACGGAAATATACACGGTTTTTTCGTTAGTCATTGAATATACTTTATTCACCTCTAATATATATTAAGAAAAGAAGTAATAGGGGTGAAAAAATGAAAAGCAAATCTTTGTTATTGTTGGTTGCAGTGTTATGTGCAGTAATGTTATTTACCGGTTGTACGAATCCATTGTCATCATTGAGGGATTTTTTTAATAAAAAAACAGCCATAGTTGATGAGGAGCCGGTAATGGATGAGATGGCGGAAAGAGAAGACTTAAACAATGTCACAAAAGAAATGCCGGATGGTACAAGGGCTACTGTACTATACTATAAAGATGGGGAAAATCTATTGGTTCCTGTTATGAGATATATTCCCAAAGGAGATATGGGGATTGCAAAGGCAGCCGTAAAGGGGATGATTTATAGCACAGAATTGTCGGAGAACATCAAACCTATTGGATTGTATCCCACGCTACCGCTTGGGACGGAAATTTTAGGAGCGACAATAAAAGAAGACGGTTTGGCTATAATTGATTTTAATGAAAACATTACGGATTTTGACAGTGAGGAAGGGGAAGCTTTAGGAATAAAGGCATTGGTATATACGCTTACTGAGTTTTCCAACATTAAGTCCGTACAGATAAAAATAGACGGCAAGGAAATAGAGGAAATGCCTCACGGTACAAAAATAGGTTCCCCTCTAAAGCGTACGGAAATCAACTTGATTAAGCCTGAGAAAATGGATGATAAAATGTCAAAGGTTATGGTATACTATCAGAAGAAAGGCAGTGGATATTATTCCTATTTCGTTCCGTTGACAAAACTGGTATCCGGTTACACAAACAGTGCGGAAGCGGCTTTAAGCACACTGTTGGAAGGCCCCGGATGTGATTTGGGACTTAGGAATCCATTCCCTGACGGAACAAAAATCTTGGGTGTAGAGGTAAATGACGGAGTTGCTTTTGCTAATTTTTCAGAAGAAATTTTAAATCTAACATCCATGGCCGAAGAAAGGGCCCTTACCAAGGCAATTACACTGACTTTAGGAGAACTTGAGTCCATTTCAAAAGTCAGATTGTTTGTGGATGGTCACACTGTTGAAAACACCGAAAGTATTGGAAGCAAGGAATATTTAGACATACCCGTATTTGTAAACTTTTATGAGTAAACTCCAAAACCACTTAAGATTATTTGCTTAGGTGGGTTTTTATAACAAATCTTAATGGGTAAGGACTTACCCACAGTCAAGCAGCGAAGGCGGGGACTGTTTTTTACCTTATGATAAATTACGTTGGAAGGGATGATAAACATGGATAGAATTGATGGCAGAGGCCATGAAGATCTAAGAAGGGTTAAAATAACAAGAAACTACATAAAGCATGCCGAAGGCTCTGTACTTATAGAGATGGGAGATACCAAAGTAATATGCACCGCCAGTATTGAGGACAGGGTTCCACCTTTTTTAAAAGGAACGGGGAGGGGCTGGATAACCGGTGAATACGGTATGCTTCCACGCTCAACGGAGGTAAGAAAGATTCGAGAGTCTATAAGAGGCAAAGTAGATGGAAGAACAATGGAAATACAAAGGCTTATTGGCAGGGCATTGCGTTCCGTTGTAAATTTGAATGAATTAGGAGAGAGCACGATCTATATAGACTGTGATGTAATTCAAGCGGACGGCGGAACCAGAACAGCTTCTATAACCGGGGCTTTTGTGGCATTGGTTGATGCAATGAATGTTATGCATGAACAGGGCAAACTAAAAAAGATTCCCATCCGCAGCTATGTTGCCGCAGTGAGCATAGGTGTAAAAGACGGAGAAGTATTGTTGGATCTGAATTATGTGGAAGATTCCTCCTGCCAAGTGGATATGAATATTGTCATGACGGAATTAGGTGAGTTAGTGGAGATTCAAGGAACCGGTGAAGAAAAACCTTTTACCAAAAATGAATTGGAACAGATGCTTGCGGTAGGAGAAAGAGGTATAATGGAGCTAATTCGTTATCAAAAGGAATGTCTTGGTTCATTAGGCCAAATCATTAAGGAGAAAGAAAATGGAAATGATTGCTGCCACAAATAACAATCACAAATTGAAAGAAATACGGGAAATTTTAAGCGATATAGGTTGTGAAATATTTTCATTGAAAGATATGTGCATAAATAT
>CAZQHS010000057.1:0-2857 GCA_964593485.1 uncultured Clostridiaceae bacterium | reverse complement strand
GGACAAAACGGTTTTGGTTACGACCCGCTTTTTATTGTGGAAGGTAAGGACAAGACCATGGCGGAACTTGATGGGGAAGAAAAAAACAAAATAAGCCATAGAGCCAATGCACTTTTTAAAATAAAGGAAAAGCTGTTGACGGAGAATTTTGCATAGTTTGTGGAGCAGTTGATTTTAATGAAAAATCGTAACAATTCATAAGGCCTTGGTGTCATAGCATTGCAATTCCATGACAAAATATGTTAAGATATTGGTAAATTTAGGCACGAGTTTAAAAGGTTGTTTTTCCCACGATTTTTTAAAGGAGGGTTTTTATGCAGGATTATGAAAAGCTTGGAGTATTTTATTTAGGAAAAGAGTATGACCTGGAGAAAAGCAGGCTAAAAGATGACTTGATTCTTTATAAATCTAAAGACTTAACGACTCATGCTGTGATAATAGGTATGACGGGAAGCGGCAAAACCGGGTTGGGAATAGGTATTATAGAAGAAGCAATAATAGATAATATCCCGGTTATCGCTATTGATCCAAAAGGGGACTTAGGAAATATTGCTTTGACTTTTCCTCAATTGAGCGGGGAAGATTTTTTACCTTGGATTAATTTGCATGAAGCAGCCAATAAAGGGCTTGCTGCTAATGAGTATGCACAGGCTCAAGCGGATTTGTGGCGAAAGGGACTTGCGGATTGGGGCCAAGATGGAGAAAGGATAAAAAGGCTGGGAAGTTCAGCTGATATAACAGTATATACCCCGGGTGGTACTGCAGGGCCCGGTGTGTCAGTTCTTCGTTCCTTTAATGCCCCTTCCATTAAAGTAAGAAATGACTTGGATGCATATAGAGACAGAATACATATCACTGCCACCGGACTGCTCTCATTAATAGGAGTCAGCGGTGATCCTTTTACAAGTCGGGAACATATTTTGGTTTCTAATATCTTGGAATATGTTTGGAACCAAGGACGGGATTTGGACCTTCCGGGACTGATTAGTGCTATTCAATCCCCACCATTGGACAAAATCGGTGTAATGACTTTAGAAAGCTTCTATCCTTCAAAAGATAGATTTTCATTGGCTATGTTGTTGAATAATCTGTTGGCTTCTACGGGTTTCAAAGCCTGGATGGAAGGCACGCCTTTGGATGCCAATCAATTCTTGTTTAACGAAAAGGGTGCTCCTCGGGTTTCCGTTTTTTCCATTAACCATCTTTCAGATAGTGAACGGATGTTTTTTGTGACCATGCTTTTAAATGAAATATTATCTTGGGTCAGAACTCAACCCGGAACAGGGAGTCTTAGAGCATTGCTTTATATGGATGAATTGTTCGGCTATTTGCCCCCTACTGCAAATCCGCCTTCAAAAACCCCGCTATTAACACTACTAAAGCAAGCAAGGGCTTTTGGATTGGGTTTGGTACTTTCAACTCAAAATCCTGTGGATTTGGATTATAAAGCTCTTTCAAACGCCGGGACTTGGTTTATAGGCCGGCTGCAAACGGAAAGAGACAAGGAAAGAGTTTTGGCTGGCTTGGAAGGAGCAGCTGCCGGTGGAAAGTTTGATAGGCGGCGAACGGAACAAATTTTAGCGGGATTAAAACAAAGGTTATTTTATTTGCATTCCGTACATGAGGACGAGCCTGTGATATTTAACACCAGGTGGACCCTTTCTTACTTGGCAGGCCCTCTCACCAGGGAGCAGATTGCATCTTTGCCACAAAATACCGGGAGAAAGCAAGTACCGGATAGCCATGATTATAATCTGCCATCAAAGTATAAAGATGATTTTGTCGGGAACAATGCAAGTGCTATAAGCACATCACCGCCTATACTGGCACCTCAAATACAGCAGGTTTATCTCCCCGTAACGAGCGGCAGTATTGGAAACCTCATGTATATGCCGATGGTAATAGGTATAGCTGATGTATTATATAATAATTCCAAACATGGGGTAACGACTTCAAAAAGTTATACTCTCCTTGCACCTATTAAAGAGGGTCCTATAGCATTGGACTGGAATGAAGCAGAGTTTTTAGAAATGGATATTGCTGATCTTGATACTCAACCACTTGATGGCATATCTTATGGTAATTTCCCCTCGGCTGCAACGAATGTTAAAAGTTATGATAATTGGAAAAAGCTTTTTAATCAATACATTAGAACCAATATTTTTCTCAAACTTTTTTCAAGTCCAAAACTAAAAACCGTTTCAACTGTGGATGAGGATGAACGTGATTTTCGTGTACGCATGCAGCATTTAGCTCATGAGAAACGAGATGAGGCCTTGGAAACATTAAAAAAGAAGTATTCTTCGAAGATTGATACGTTGGAAGATAGACATCAACGTGCAAAACAAGCTGTAGAAAAGCAAAGCACCATGGCCAGTCAAAGAAAAATGGATGCTGCTGTTTCTACAGGCACTGCGTTATTGAGTGCGTTTTTAGGTAAAAAAAGTGCCAGCGTTACATCAATATCCAGAATGGGAACTGCGGTAAAGAGTACGAACAAAGCTTTGAAAAGCGGCCAAGGAATTTCTCAAGCCCAGGAAAAATTGGAATCTGTGGAAAATCAGCTTACAGATTTACAGCTTGAGTTGGAAAAAGAAATAGATAAGATTTCCGAAGTATATGATTTGATTGATGAAAGATTAGATGAGATTGAAATAAGAGCTACCAGCACAAACATAACTATTCAATTAGTGAGCTTGGCATGGGTTCCAAAAATAAAATGATTTTATTAGTAGTCTAAAACAAGAAAAGGAGTATCCGGTTTTCATATAGTAGGAAAGTCCTACTTTCCTACTATATAAGAAAACAATTTAATTAAATGCCGTGCCAATATTTCCTCATTTAATTCGGAAATGGC
>CAZQHS010000056.1:0-10999 GCA_964593485.1 uncultured Clostridiaceae bacterium | reverse complement strand
TTACGCTTATCATTATCATTATCATTATCATTATCATTATCATTATCATTATCATTCTCTTTATCTTTGGTCTTGCTATTTTTGTTGTCCTTGGTTTTTTCCTTATCTTTATGATCTTGCTTTTCCTTATCATCTTTGTTTTCTTTTATATCTTGAATGTCTTTCTTTTTCTCCTTTTCTTCTTTGTCCTTTTTCTCCTGTTTCTCCTGTGTTTTATCTTTTTCTTCTTCATTTTCTTTATATTTGCTTCTTTTATTCTCTTTATCTTTCAATATGGGCTTCGAATTTTCAGCCATAAATTCGGGCACGGATATGCCTAATTTATCCGCTTCATTTTTTATATTTTTATTGGATACTATTGTTTTGATTTCACCTTTCAGGCTATGAGCTACTACCTCTTCTTTAATAGCCTTCTTAAACTTTTGAATTAATTCCTTTTCGTTTTTGTTGCTTTCTTTTTCCATGACGGTATATACTGTTATCTGATTGACATTTTCAGGCTCTAAATAATCCATATCTATGGTCTTGGCTATGAATTGCTTTACACCTTCAACTCCATCCATCTTTTTTATATTGATTCCACCCAAAACTTCCTTTCCTTCCTCATCTAAGCCTCTTGTTTTAATAATTTTTCCTTTTTTATTTAAGGCTAATTCAATACTAGGATTTATCTTAATACCCACATATGCGTAAGCAGCATAATTTTCATTATAAAAGCTTAGGAAAAGGTAGCTGCAAAAAATCAGCAGTATAAAACATGCAGCATTTATATATTTATTTCTCCTTATAGCATACTTCCTTTTTATGATATCTGTATCTTTAAAGCAAATTTCCATGCCTTCATACATTCCTTTAAAACCTTTAATATCACAAAATGAACAGTCATCAGCCATTATAGTTGCCCTATCATTATTCAGTTTAAGTACTACACCTTTTCTCATTTAATCCACTTCCTTAAGCAGGTCATAAACATAACTTTTTATTATATCATTATTGCTCATTAGTATAAGGCATACAGCGAGGATGAACTTCTTGTTTTTATGTACTATTTTTCTGCTTACCTCAAAATGTTTTACTACCTCAGCTATGGGTATATTTTTGCTGTCCATTATTTTTTTCATTAAAATATCATTATGTACTATGCTTGAAGCAATTCGCACTGCATTTCTCCTGGAATCAGAGTGCTTAGGGCAGCTATCAACTAAGTCATCAACTGTGATACCGAAGCTTAGAAGACTTTTTACAAAGTCTTGCATTTCTTCCGCAATATCTAATGCTTCAGTGGAGCTGTTATCTGCAAAGAGTTTTTCTTCAATATCCTCAGTTTCCAAGATTTCTTTAAGATAAGATAGGGGGATAGTATCTATATTTGTCTTTTCTTTTCTATAGAAATCTATCAATCTGCTCTTTATTATTCTTTCTGCAAAGCTTAAAAAAGATTTGGATCTTTCTTCATCGAACCTATCTATTGCTTCATTAAAGGCTAATAGTCCTATGCTAAGTTCATCACAATCGCCTTCATTTACAAATTTGCCTATTTCTTTGCTTACTATATTTATAATAAAGGGCTTATAATCATGGATGAGCGTATTCCTCTCTTTTTGGTCGCCATTTAGAATCGAACGGACACGCTCATTTATGTCATTTTCCTTTTTAAACGGATTTTTGAGCAAAATAATCACCCGGCTTCTTATTATACTTATACGAAAGATATATTATTTTAGGCACATTATTTTCTAATAAGGGTTCTTTTATTACCTAAAATTATATTATCTTACGTATTATATAGCAAATAGTTAATAAATACTAAACAGGAGGAGATTAACAATGAGAAAAAAGAAACTTGTGGCTTTGTGTTTATCTGTTGCAATAGTGCTGTCAATTATAGCAGCTCCGGCTTTGGTTTATGCCGATAATAATAAGGGTCACGTGGAAGTAAAATGCAACATAAATGTCAAATCCGGCAATAAAGACAAAGACTTAAAATTACCCCCGGGAAAGATTAAATACAATTTTATTGATACAGAGGATTTTTTGGATAGCATGTCGTGGGCTACTAAAGCCATAGAAAGGCTTGGTGCAAAAGGCGTTCTTAAGGGATATTCCGATAAGAGTTTTAAACCACAAAACAAAGTTACAAATTTGGAGGCCCTGACAATGATACTTCAATTGGTGGGCGGGGAGGAAGCAATTTCAAAAAATACGAAGATACATCCTGCCTTGACAAGATATCAAGCACAATGGGGTCTAAAATGGGGATTGTCGGAAGTACTGGCAAATGCAGTAGATGAAGATATTTTGCTGGAAAGTGAAATAAAAGGTTTTAATCCTAATCAGCCAATTAAACGACATGAATTTGCTAAGTATCTTGTTAGAGCACTTAACATGACAAAAGAAGCAGATGCAAATAAGAACTCCAAGCTTTCCTTTAAAGATGCCGAGGCAATTCCTACAGTGTCCAAGGGCTTTGTATGGGTGGCTAACGATGAGGGCTTGATGACCGGTGATGATAAAAATCAATTTAAACCAAATGAGCCACTTACAAGGGCAGAAGTTGCCGTAATCATTGAGCGGGCTGAGAAGATTCTTGATGGAAGTTCCGGTTATAGTAAAGGTATAGTATTTGAACTTTATGATGAGAATCGTAATATTTTAAAGATTAGAAGAGATGGCAAAAGCGTATCATACACGACAGTTGAAAATGTGCCGGTATACAAACATTATGGAAAGAATGTATATAAACAAATAGATATAGATGACTTAAGAAAAGGAGACATATTGGAGCTTGATTTTGCAAAATTCCGCTCAGATTTAGTAACTTTTATAGTAGTAGTTGACTACGTTGAAGAGAAAAAAGACATTGTAACATCAAAAGGGATACTTCAATCGGTGAGCATTAGTAGTAAAAGAATTAAACTAAATAATACTACTTACGTTATAGGGGATGATACAGATATCTTTGTAGACAACTATAAAGATGCAAAGCTTAAGGATTTAGAAGTTGGGATGGATGTAACTGTAAAGTTAGAATACGGCAAAGTTGTGGAAATTGATGCTAAAAATGTCTATGAAGACTTTGAAGGCAAGATTTATGCAATTAAAAAAGATTATGATGATGACGACGATGACGACGATGATGATGAAGTGGAAAGCATCACTATATCAGTGAAAAATGTTCGCAAGAAATTCATTATTAATGACGACACCAAGTTTTATATGCTAAATTCTGGTGCCAAACCTACAGATTTGCAAGTTGGAGACAAAGTTAAAATATATATTGTGAATGGAAAAGTTGTGGAAGTAGAGGAAATAAAGTAACCACTTTTTTAGAAACAGAAAAACACTACAAGAACGTTGTAGTGTTTTTTTTGAGCTTTGCGAAATTCATGGCATAATATCCTCATAAGCGAGGATATTATAAGCCTCCGGCGGATTATATGCCATGCGATTATTTTCTCATTTCATTCGAAAAACGCATATGGCAGGTTATATCATGATTTCTTCGAAATTCATGATATAATATCCTCATAAGCGAGGATATTATAAGCCTCCGGCGGATTATATGCCATGCGATTATTTTCTCATTTCATTCGAAAAACGCATATGGCAGGTTATATCATGATTTCTTCGAAATTCATGATATAATTAAACTATTAATATAAATAAAAAAGTTGTTGCAAGTGAAGTAGAAACAAATGTTGAATTTAAAAAAGGTAACTTATCTAATAATTATTTTTGTACTGATTTTATCCATTAGCATTGCATTCACCGATAATAGCGGGAATGTGGCTTTTTCGGATGTGCCTCCAGGACACTGGGGGGAAGAGTCTATTTACAAGTTACGAGCACAGGGTATTACTGACGGTGTGGGAAAAAATATGTTTGGTATGGGGCTAACGATAAACAGAAGCGAATTTGCAGCATTTTTGGTAAAACTCATGAAATGGGAATTAATCAATCCCGACGTGGGTAGCTTTGTGGATAATATGGACAAGGGTAAATGGTACTTTCCCTATATAGAAACAGCGTTGGAGCACGGTGCCATTACAAAAGATTTAGAATTCTTCAGGGCTGACGAACCTATAAATAGAGAAGAAATGGCTGTAATGATTGTACGTGCATTGGGGTATGATAATCTTGCCTACAGATTATCGGATCATAATATTTTTGCTGATGTCAGTAATAATAAAGGATATATAGCAATAGCAAAAGATTTTGGAATAGTTAACGGTGTCGGCAAAGGGATGTTCAAGCCTGATGATTACGCAAAAAGGGAAGAAGCCGCTGCCATGATAATGAGGATGCATGAAAGATTGACTGCAAAAATAGAGAACATCCATGGTTTTTATGCCATAAAATCCGCAAATCAAATTGATAAGATTAAATATTTGGATTCTGTGGGTTTTGGATGGAGTCGTCTTGAGTATGATAACGATAGAATAATTTTGAATACCACAAGAAAAAACAATAATGAATTTGCCATACCCACCGGTTTTCTTAATCCCATAGGCATAGCAAAAGAAAACAAAACAGATACTATGTTAATGGTATTTGCAGATGATAAAAAACTACCGAATTCAAAGTATTCTTTGGCGGAGTATATTATAACTGAACCGAAGGTGCGTCAGGAAGTGATAACAGCTATAGTTGACCAGGTATGCTTAACAGTATCTGATGATATATCCGTAGCATTCCATGGGGTTGTTATAGATTTTGAGAATTTAAGAGGTGAAAATGCAAAAGGACATTTTAATGTATTTCTTGGCGAACTGAAAAAAGAGTTGGATAAGAACAATAAAAAATTGTATGTAGCTGTTCATCCGGCAGTGCAACCCGGTGGATCTTATTTTGACGGTTATGACTTTAGAACTATAGGGGATATAGCGGATAGAATCATACTTATGGCACATGATTATAATGCTAAGCAATTAACAGATGCTGAAATGGAAATAGGCTATACCTTTACACCCTTGACTCCCATTAATGAGATATATTGGGCTTTGAAGCATATAACCCATGAGGATTCAGGTGTACAGCAAAGGGAAAAGATATTGATTCAGTTTTCCTTTGACTCGGCACAATGGAAATTAAAAGATGGAAAGGTAATTAACAAATACCCTTATTCACCGGATTACGAAACTTTAAGGCAAAGGTTATCGGCGGATGATGTAAAAATAGTCTATTCGGATTTATATGAGAATCCATATGCTGCTTTTTATAATGAAAATGATGGGACGGACAATATAATCTGGTATGAGGATTCCCGTAGTATTAATGCCAAGCTAAAATTGGCAAAAATGTTCGGCATAAAAAACGTCTCCCTGTGGAGGTTGGGGAACATACCTGATTATAAAGATACAGGTACAAAAAGGATATATTTGGATGTGTGGGGGTCAATTAAATAATTTTAACCAAAAACTGATTAATTTCTATTAATATGATATACTAATATGTGAAAGCACTATTAATGAATATTAAAATAAGAAAGTGTTTGAGAATATAGGAGGACAGATAATGAAAACAGGGATTGTAAAATGGTTTAATTCAGAAAAAGGTTTCGGGTTTATCGAGGTTGACGGGGAAAAAGATGTATTTGTACATTACTCTGCAATCGTAGGTGAAGACGGAAGGAAAAACTTAGAAGAGGGTGAAGAAGTTCAATTTGAGGTGGAACAAGGCTCAAGAGGACCTCAAGCTACCAACGTCACTAAAGTTTAATAACAACTATTGAACGAACCACCTTTTTTAAGGTGGTTTTATTATGCCTTACCATTATTTTTTTATTATGGTTAAAAGGCAGTATGTTAGCCATACTTCATTTAATGATGTTTAATAAAAACAATAAGAAATTTAGCGGTTAATATTAAAATTTAATGGGAAAGGAGAGTTAATTTTGTGAAAAAAAATTACAGATTGAGAAAGACACTTTCAATAAAGCAATTTATTTCGGAATTTGGCGGTGACTTTACAGACCTTATGAAAAAAAGGATCATGAATTTATGGCCCAGGTGTGTTTTAACAAGGGACGAAGACAAGAATGTCCTTGACTTGAAACATGTTGAACATACTAAATATGATTGCGATAAAGTTAAAGGTAAGGCTAAAAAAGAATTTGTATATGGACAGTTTTTAATAAACGAAGGTCATTTATATTTTTCAAAGGAATGCATAGAAGATGATAAAACCATGAAATCATCAATGGTAGACACAATATATGATTCCTTAAGTAGCCAAGACATATATTATTATGACGAAGGCGATTTTATAGCAAAAAAAGTTGATGACGATAATATTGATAGTGTAATAGACAACATAATGCGTGATTGTCCCCCTATGTCAAAAAGGCATTTAAGGATCATCTCCAAATATTGTGATGTAGATGACTTTAACCATGAAATAATACCGCATTAAACACTTCAATTAACAATTCTATTGCTGAGTTTTGTTTACGTTACAGTTCACACATTGTATAATTGCTTCACATTACTACGGTAATGTCACTTTTGCAGCATGCCGAAAAGTCTTAAGATGAAACCAAGACCGCGTGAACAGTAATTTGTTTACAAAGAAAAACAGTTAATAATATTGAAATAAGACTGAAGTTTACTATAATTATATATAACGAGGTGTAAAGATGTCTTCCGCTTCTATAAGCGGCGATTTCACCACCTCGCCCCCAACGCTCGGGTAGGGTTTTGCTAAAAAACAAAACTCTTTACAGTAAATCTTGTTATAATGGCATTGGTTTTCTTGTACAATGAACTTTTTTGGAAAACCATGCTATTATAAATACTTAAAACGGATGGTGTTTTTAATGTGCAAAAAATTATCCATATGTATGATTGGCTTTGGTAATGCAGGCAGGTCATTTTGTAAAATGTTATCAGAGCAACATGCCAAGATTAAAGATACATATGATTATGAAATTACAGTAAATACTATTTCTACAAGAACGAAAGGGACTTTATATGATCCAGAAGGAGTGGACATAGAGAGGGCTTTGAATGAAATAGGGGAAATAGGGAGATTTTCTGGGGATAATCCGCAACTGATTCAGTGCAATTCTATTGATGCAATTAAAAACTCTAAGGCTCATGTGCTTATTGAGTTAAGCACCTTATCCATAAAAGACGGCCAACCTGCCATATCCCATATTGAAACAGCCATAGAAAATAATATGCATATTATTACGGCAAACAAAGGACCTATAGCCTGGGATTATAAAAGGTTAAAGGGCATGATGGATGAAAAAGGGTTGTCGCTTCTGCATGAGACAGTGGTTTTAGATGGTGCTCCGGTCTTTAATATGGTTAGGGATAATTTGCCCGGATGTGAGGTTTTGTCGTTTAAAGGTATAGTGAATTCTACAACTAATTTTATAATGGAAGAAATGGAAGCGGGCTCCGACTTTGACACGGCACTGAAAGAAGCTCAAAGACGAGGATTTGCTGAGTCTGATCCTTCCTTGGATATAGACGGATGGGATGCAGTGGGAAAAACTGCGGCTTTAATCAATGTCATAATGGGTGGTTCTGTAACACCGTTGGACATTGACAGAACAGGTATTTCCCATATTACCTCAAGAGATTTGGAGGAAGCCAAGAAAAAGGGCGGCAAGATAAAACTGCTTTGTGAAGGATATAGAGAGGGAAACGTTATTGTAGGCAGGGTTTATCCCGGTTTTGTAAGGAATGACGATATATTCAGCAATGTTGATTCTACTACTTCAATGCTTTCAATAACTACGGATTTGATGGGTGAGATTTGCATAGTGGAAAGAAACCCGGAGATAGAGCAGACAGCATACGGTGTATTCAGTGACTTAATGACTTTAATCAAAAGATTGGGGTAATTAAGAATTATTTACTTGTCTGAATATAACGAGGTGTAAAGATATCTCCCGCTTCTATAAGGGCGAGTTCATTTTTGTAAAATAGGTGGTGAGCATATCTCCCACCTCGCCCCCAACGCTCGGGTAAAGTTTTGTTTTTTTACAAAACTCTTACTGTAATCTTGTTATAAAAAAGAATCTGCTATCATACGTTAAGAAGCAAATAATAAAGATTAAGGAAGGGAGATGTTATAATGAAAATCAACTTTATAGGTCATGCATGTTTTATGATTGAAGAAGGTAATCATTCTTTGATTATTGACCCCTTTATAAGCGGTAATCCTATGGCAAAAGTAAATGTAGACGAGTTGAAACCCACACATATATTGGTCAGTCATGCCCATGGAGATCATTTAGGTGATACTGTGGAGCTTGCAAAGAAAACAAAAGCAAAGGTTTATACCACCAATGAGTTAGGCGGTGAACTAAGGGATGAAGGTGTCGATGCTATTTCAGGACATATAGGTGGCAAGGTCAAAACCGAGTTCGGCAGCATAAAGTATTTCCAGGCATTTCACGGCAGCGGTTTATCGGGTGGATTTGCCTGTGGCTTTGTTATTGATATAGGCGGTAAAAAGATATATCACGCCGGAGATACAGGGCTTACCAAAGACATGGAACTTCTCGGAGATGAGGACATTGATTTGGCTATGCTTCCAATCGGTGACTTTTACACTATGGGACCCGAGGACGCAGTAAAAGCCGTAAAAATGATAAAACCCAAATATGTTATACCTATGCATTATAATACATTTCCCCCTATACAACAGGACCCGGATGCTTTTGCAAGGAGTGTGACTGAGGAAACAAAAACAAAAGCCATAGTATTAAAGCCCGGAGATGTCTTTGAATTGTAACGAGGTGTAAAGATGTCTTCCGCTTCTTTAAGGGATTTGTGCATGAATTTGCGAAAAGAGATGGGATATCATATGGGGTTTTTACCCGTTGTCATCCTGACGGCTATGCCGGAAGGATCTTATTTAACGAATATAAAAATGCTCAGAATGACGAATTGGTGTTAACAGTAACTAAGCAGAGGAGGATTTGAAATGAAATTTGATGTTGACTCGGTAAGAAAACAATTCCCCGCTTTGGAAAGAAAAATAAACGGTTACCCGGCAGCCTATTTAGATTGCCCCGGGGGAACCCAGGTGCCACAACGTGTGGTGGATAAAGTCGTGGAATACCTTATATGGCATAATTGCAACATACATGGGGCTTTTGCCACAAGCATTGAGACGGATGCTATAATCGTTGAAGGCAGAAAAGCTTACGCTGACTTGTTCGGTTGTTCTTGGGAAGAGATTTCTTTTGGTGCAAATGCGACTACCTTGAATTTTAATTTGGCACAAGCCATTGCAAGAGATCTAAAACCCGGGGATGAGATAGTAATTACCGATATGGATCATGAGGGAAACAGGGGACCCTGGGAGATACTTGAAGAAAGAGGCATAATAATCAGAAATGTTAAATTGGATTTGGATAACTGCATAATAGATATGGAAGATTATAAAAATTGTTTGAATTCAAAGACGAAAGTAGTGGCATTTAATTATGGTTCCAACGGTGTAGGTACTATTAGTGATGTAAAAAAGTTGACTAAAATGGCAAAAGAGGTTGGGGCCATTACCGTGGTTGATGCAGTTAACTATGCTCTCCACGGGCCTATAGATGTTATTGATATAGGTTGCGATTTCTTATTCTGTTCCGCCTATAAATTCTTTGGACCTCATGTGGGAATCCTGTACGGCAAGAAGGAAGTTATGGAATCGCTGAGAACTTTAAAGGTAAAAGAACAGGAAGATTGGGCACCACTAAAATTTGAAACGGGAACCTTAAACCATGAAGGCATATATGGAGCTGCAGAAGCTGTAGAGTTTATCGCCGATTTGGGCAAGGATTACGAAGAGTATTTTGAAGACAAACTCAAGGGCTTGGAGGGCAGAAGAAGAAAGGTAATTGCAGGAATGCTTGCCATTGAAGCCTATGAGCAGCCTATAACGGAATATTTAATAAACGAATTAGGCAAAATTCCCGGGGTAAAAGTATATGGCCCGCCTAAAGGGCATCCCAGAACTTCAACTATTTCCTTTACCATGGCAAATAAATCACCAAGAGAAGCGGCAGAATATTTAGGAGAGAAAGGTATCTTTGTTTGGGACGGAGACTTCTTCGCCTCAAAGACAGTATTTGTGTTGGGGCTGAGGGAAAGTGGCGGTTTGATTCGAATAGGGCTTGCACCTTATAATACAAAAGAAGAAATCGACAGAGCCTTAGAAGGTATAAGAGAATTGGCAAATATGGAATAAATCAAAAAGCTCGAGGTTTCAGCCAAACAGGCTCTTGGGCTTATACACATGTGCTGCAATTAGGAACTAAAAAAATGTTTCATATTTATCTTAAGAAAGAGGGTGGATATGTATGAAAGAAAGAATGGAAATAGTAAAAGGCGATATAACCAAATTGCATGTGGATGCTATAGTAAATGCCGCCAACAATAGCCTCCTGGGTGGAGGTGGAGTTGACGGTGCAATACATAGAGCTGCCGGACCAAAGTTATTGGAAGAATGCAGGGGCTTAAACGGATGCAAAACCGGAGAGGCAAAAATCACCAAAGGTTATAATTTGCCGGCTAAATATGTGATACATACTGTGGGCCCCGTTTGGAGAGGCGGCAATAATAATGAAGATGAGCTTTTAAAAAACGCTTACCTTAATTCGTTGGAGGTTGCAAAGGAGAATAGTTTAAAAACCATTGCATTTCCTGGTATTAGCACGGGAGTATATGCTTTTCCTCTTGACAGGGCAGCAGATATTGCAATAAATACAGTGTTGGAGTTTTTTAAAAATGATGACTCCATAGAAAAGGTGTTTTTTATACAATTCAGCGACAATGCATACGAACTTTACAAAGATAAACTTAAGGCGTTATAGTCACATGGTTTTGGTGTCTTTTGAAGCGGGAAAAAAAGTTTCGTTTTGGCATTGAAAAACATCAAAATATTTATTATAATAACAAGGTATGACAAATGCACCTATAGCTCAGCAGGATAGAGCAACGGTTTCCTAAACCGTGTGCCGGGGGTTCGACTCCCTCTAGGTGCACCA
>CAZQHS010000055.1:7728-11111 GCA_964593485.1 uncultured Clostridiaceae bacterium | reverse complement strand
ACATCAATTATTTTTTCCTTCTTTTTTTCAAGTATTTCTTCTATAAATCTTAGTTCTGACATATTATCCCCCTTTATAACAAAATTACAGTAACGACTTTTGTTTTTTGGTAAAACTCTACCCGAGAGTTGGGAGCGAGGTGGGAAATATACTCACCACCTGTTTTACAAAATGAACTCACCGCTTATAGAGGCGGAAGACATCTTTACGCCTCGTTATAATACCTTACTTAAAAATTCCATTGTTCTCGGGTTTCTCGGACTATTGAATATTTCATCCGGAGTTCCTTGTTCTTGTATAATGCCATCAGCCATAAATATAACCTTATCACTTACCTCTTTTGCAAATCCCATTTCATGAGTTGCTATAATTATAGTCATGCCCGATAAAACCAAACTGCCGATAACTTCTAAAACCTCTTTAACCATTTCGGGATCCAAAGCGCTGGTCGGTTCATCAAATAACATTACTTTGGGATCCATAGCTAACGCCCTTACAATTGCCAATCGTTGTTTTTGGCCTCCTGAAAGCTTTGTAGGATACACATCTCTTTTATCTGCTAACCCAACCCGTCTTAAAAGTTCATCAGCTTTTTTTTCCGCTTCATCTTTAGACATTTTTTTTTCAACTATAGGGGTTAAAGTGATATTCTCTATAACTTTTAAATGTGGAAAAACATTAAAAAGCTGAAAAACCATACCCATTTTTTGTCTGTGCTTATCCAAGTCAATATTTTTATTATCCAAATCCACTCCTTGAAAATACACCTTACCACTTGTAGGTTTTTCCAATAAATTCAAGCATCTCAAAAATGTACTTTTCCCGCTGCCCGATGGTCCGATTATAGATACAACCTCTCCATCGTAAAAACTCTGAGTTATATTATCCAAAACCTTTAATTTCCCAAAGGATTTGTTTAAATCCTCAACCCTAATCAATTCTTTACTTTTCATTGGCTTGGAGCTTCCTTTCAAATATACTTAATCCTTTAGTTAATACAGTTGTCACTATCAGATAGATAATACCAGCAATTATCAGCGAAGGTATAGCCAAAAAAGTTGCCGACTGAACAGTTTTATAAGATGTCATAAGTTCCTGTACAAAGAATACCGATGCCAAAGATGTTTGCTTTATCATTGAAATATATTCGTTTCCCAGAGCGGGAAGGATGTTCTTTACAGCTTGAGGAAGAACAATTTTTTTCATCGTATTTATACTTGATAATCCCAAGCTTCTTGCAGCTTCTATCTGGCCTTTATCAACAGCCTGTATACCAGCTCTCACAACTTCAGCTACATAAGAGCTCGCATTAACGATCAGGGCAATTATAATACACGTAGTATCGCTTAAATCAATTGGCAACACCTTTGGCAGCACCAGCCAAAAGAAATATAACTGCAATAATATGGGGGTTCCTCTAAGTATGCCTATATACGCAGATGTAATGAAATTTAGTATACTGTTTTTTGATAATTTCATAATGGCTATAAATGTACCTAACAAAGTAGCCGCAAACACTGTCAGTGCTGCCAACCGTAGGGTGCCAATCAGCCCATCAATATAGACATAGCTATATTTATTCCATAGTGCAATTGTTGTATCAACCATACTCATATTTCATCCCTTTCAAATAACTACAAACCTAATTGTTTTGCATATTCTGCATACTCTTTATACCACTGCTCGTATTGACCCGAATCAACTACTTCATCTATAATTTCATTAACCTTTTCAGCAAGTTCATTCTCACCTAACGATATTCCTATTCTCATTCCGCTTAATGACTTATCCACTTTGAATTCAAAATTTTCCACTATTGATAAACCGCTTCCCGGATTCGCATCAATATATAATTGTGCCATTGATATGGCAACAACACATGAATCTGCTTTATTTTGTTCAACCATCAGTATTCCATCCGTTGTGGCAGACACTCTCTTAAACTCTTTATACTCAGGAATCTGTTCATTTACGAATAATTCCTGCAATGAACCGCTTTGTGCGACTACCGTTTTATTTGACAAATCCATAGCATTTCTTATTTCATCCTTATCTTCTTTTCTGATTAACAATCCATATCCAGGTGTATCCTCTGAAAAGTAGTAACCTTTTGACATAATCATCGCTTCTGCTCTTGCAGGTGTGTAAGCCAAAGCAGAAATAGCCAAATCGTATTTGCCTTCTGTAATACTGCTTAATACTGCTGTAAATTCTAAAGGAATAATTTTTAACTCCACTCCTATTTTATTTGCAATATATTTCGCCAATTCTATATCGCTTCCTACATATTGCTCACTACCGCTTTTGGATGGGTCAATGAACTCATTTGGTGCAAAATAGGGTTCAGTGACCACCTCTATATATCCCCTCTCTTTTATTTCCTCTAAACGATTAGTTGTTGTTTCATTTACAGCCTTATACGTACAACCGTTTGCCGAAACCAGCACAATAGTAAGTACCACCGTAGCCAATACCGTCTTTAAAACCTTTTTCATTATTTTTCCTCCTTTTCTTAATAAAAGTTTGTTCGCTAATTTGTTAGCTAAACTGAATCTAAAGTATAATAATTACCGGCATAAAGGCGGCTGCGTTAAATTGGGCAGGTATTCAACA
This sequence comes from uncultured Clostridiaceae bacterium, assembly GCA_964593485.1. Classification (GTDB taxonomy): domain Bacteria; phylum Bacillota; class Clostridia; order Lutisporales; family Lutisporaceae; genus JAAYKT01. The sequence continues at coordinate 8,498 of CAZQHS010000055.1, read as the reverse complement.
GGTTTAGGTGGAATAACGGTAAATTTATAAAAAGAAAAACTCCCGTCATCCGGCATTAGCCAGAGGACGAGAGTATTAATCACGTGGTTCCACCTCTTTTTATTGATACTTCGCAGCATCAACCTCAAAAAGTACTATCATACTTTTGCACTGTAACGGGTGCGAGTTCCCGAATCCAACTACTCCCAAAAGGTTTCATTGATTAGCTCAAAGATGTGTTCAATACAATCTGCTTATGTACTTTCACCAACCGTACACTCTCTAAAAAACATATTATACCTACTATTTCTTATCACAGCTTTATCTTTATTGATGATTATAACAAGATTACAGTAAAAAGTTTTGTTTTTTAGCAAAACTCTACCCGAGCGTTGGGGGCGGGGTGGGATATATACTCACCACCTATTTTACAAAAATGAACTCGCTGCTTATAGAAGCCGAGGGCATCTTTACACCTCGTTATAATTTTTATAAAAGTAACACATATATTATGCCTTGTCAACCACTAAAAATATATTTTGTAGTTATTTTTTGTAGTTATTCTATGATAATGTCTATCAAATTTTATTTGTTATTTGCTTGTTTTGGATTGGCTACCTCTGAATAGTTACATAATGTCGTTACTGTTCACAATATTATTTATCTTCTGAGAACAGATAATTGTGCTTTAACATATAAATAATATGTCTCATTTACTTTTCTCTTTTGTTCCTAAACGGATTAAACCCGCTGATATTACTAATTCTATTATTATAATTATCCAAATAAAA
>CAZQHS010000055.1:0-7628 GCA_964593485.1 uncultured Clostridiaceae bacterium | reverse complement strand
TTAAACCCATTCTCAGCATATTTATTCCCCCCTTTTACTTCGTATTTATTTGCTAATACGCAATATGTAAAAGATGGTAATCCATCAAATTACTATAATCTTTCTACAATTCAATTTCTTCCGGTTCTACTGCCTTAATTATCTTTTTTACAGACTTCTCGAACTTGACCCGTGGAAGCATAACCAACCTACCACATCCGTTGCATTTTATCTTGAAATCCGCCCCGACTCTTATAACTTCCCATTCTTTGCTTCCACAAGGATGTACTTTCCTTGTTTCAACTATATCTCCAACATTATATTTCTTTGGATAATAGCTACTCATATCAAAACCCCCAATTAAGCAAATTATCTTTTTTTGTTTCACATTTTGGTAATGATGCATCTTAATTTTATTATATTCTTAACAAGTTTAAGATTTATAAGTTTTCTCCTGCAAATTTAATATTTGTCTAATCTTTTTATAGCAGATAAGATAAAGCACCCCATTGTTGCAATAGAGAAATAACTACCAATATGTGGGAAGTTTGAGGCTTCCCCAAACCAAAACCCTATAAACCCCATAAATACTGTCACTATAAAAGGAATAATTATATAAATGATGATTCACCCCACTTCTAATAAATTCTTCATAAATTATAACTAATCTTTACTTCGTATCATCCTACTGATACGCAACATATAAAGAATGTGAACTATATGCCAAGAAGGTCCGTGCTACCGATATATATTGTTTGTATTGCAGCAGGATTTAGAAGTTTTAATTCTTTAGTATTTCGATGCAATATACTTTCAAAGTTGGTATATCATTTTTAACTGTATCCCAGACATCAGTGAGACTAATGCTTCCATATGCATGAGCTACAATGTTACGCATAGCTTTAATGCTCCTCCAAGGTATTTTAGAATTGGCAATCACAAACTCTTGGGAAAGCCTCCCTGATAATTCACCAATTTGTAGAATGCACATCATAACTGCATTTTGATAGATTTTATCTGCATTGAAAGTCTGGAAAGAATCACCAAAGTAGTCGATGGTATCTCCAATTTCTATGCAGTATTCTGTGATACGTGAAATAATGCTCAAGTCTTTTTTATTCTTGTTCATATATTAGCACCTCTTCATCAGATATTTCCTTTCTAAATTCATCACTTAGACTTTCAGTTACTAAAAGATCTATAGATGAACCGAATGCTTCTTCCAAGTCGGTATATAAACCGCCGAGTGCAAAAAGTCCTTTTATTTTCCCTTTATCTATACGAAAGTCCAAATCGCTACTATGTTCCGCATCCCCACGAGCATGAGAGCCAAATAGAAACATACGTTTCACGCCGTGTCGTTTCGCAATATTATAAGCAATACTCTTGATTTGTTCAATTGTATACACCTGTTCCATAAATAATCACCTCCCGAACCTCTTATGCTCACCTTATTTTAACATAACCTCAATCAAAAAGATTGAAATCATCTATATCCTCACCTTCTCCACAAAATTCCACTTTTCGTTTCTACTTTAGTTGGTGTGAACGTAAGCCGATAAATAAAATGAGGTGAACATAATGAAAAGTTTTATAGTAGAAAAGGATTATTGGTAACTATTCCCTCAAGCAAGGTTTGGAATTGTTATCTTTCAAGGGGTATTATATTATTAGGTGGTAGAGTTTTCAATTAATAGGGCAAACTACTTTTAAGGTAATATAAGTATGGGTCATTTCTCATTAGAAAAATATCATATTTATCTTTATGTGTCATATTTCTTAATAATAAATTTTTTGTTTTGATTATAGGAAATGTATAAAAATTAATCATTTCGTTTTCTCCCATCAATACACATCAATCTACTAATATACATAATATAATATGCCGCAATTATTGCCGATGCAAAACTAATTATTTAATCATAATCAATTTAAAAGGTGAGATACTTTTCTTAAAGTTAATATCACTTGAAATCGCTGACTGCATTATATTGTCAAATGTCAAAGTATTGTCATCAGTTAGAATAATAACAACAGAATCCCTTAAGGGCTTTCCGAATTGCCCCTCTAATGTCAATAGGTATTGATATGGATGCTTCATAAGGTCTTCTGCACTTGAATCAAAGCAATAATAATACCCATCTTTATAAAATAAATCTTCAAAAAATGGGCTATCCGCATTTTCTGTAAAAAAACTAACTTTCCTAATGCTTGTATTTTTTTTGCTTATAGAAGTTTCTATAAAGCCATCCCATACATCCTTGTTTGCTACAACTTCTAAACCCTGTGTCACATAGTGTCCATCCGCCTTTGCATCTTCAATTGTATAGTTTGTTGGCAAATCAGAAAAACCTGTATAATTTCCACTATCATCAAATGAAAAATTAAGTAAATCATTACTGCTCACTGCTTTCTTGCACCCAAAAACCAATAGTGTGCATAACAACAACATAATCAGCATAATTTTCTTTCTCATAAATAAAAACCTTCTTTTTCTTATAGTAAAATAAATTCTTATAACAAGATTTTATTTATCTATTCCAACGCTCATCTCAACATCTAAATTCTATTATTATACTATAATAAACGCTTCAACTATCAAGTTTTACAAAAAAACTATCCCATATCGCCTCTTTTACCTTTTCACTTTCAAAGTCTGTATTACCGCTTAAATCATATAGATTGATTACGATATTTCCTTTTTGCACTATTATCTCATCCTTGTCCTTTGTTAGTGCCAGATTATCCACACCCCAGGAGTTTTTCATTTCATCATCATAAATTACAGTTTTCTGTAAAAGGGTCATGCCTTTCCACTTTATACCTGCTTCTAATTCTCCAATAATACCTTCATAAATTCTTTCGGCAAAATAAGGATTAATAGTTTCATAATATTGAATATTGAAATTTTCAAATTCTCCATTGTTATCCCAGTGTTCCGAGTAGGTGTAATGCTTTGGTACAACAGGGCTTTTCCCCGGTTTAAATTCACTGCTTAAAAGTATGACATCTGCAGATTCTTCCCTTATATCTGATAAAACAATTCCAGGAAAATCCGCCGGTATTGTATCCTCTTTATAGCCCCGGTCTATAATAGTGCGACTAAGGACGGAATTTGAAATAGTTGAAAAAAATAATAGTCCTAATATGGCAAAAGTCACATATAATACGCTATCTTTTTTATTCTTGCCTTTCTTCTTAATGGCATGTCTTAGGAATAGCCCTATAATGGTGCCAATAAGAGGCCCTGATACTGACAAAGTAACAATTTGAGGCCTATAGAATAAGTCTGCAACAAGTGACAGTATATAAATAATTACTAATATAAATGTAATGCCGTGTAGAACTACCATCCTTTTCTTAGCCCCTGCCAAATTAGGCCTTTCTATTGGTAACCCCTTACTAATATCACTTTTTGCCTTCAAGAATCGAATCAAGCTATAAAGAACCGGTGTTATAACGCTTATAAATAACATAGGAAATAGCATTCCCGCTACACCAAAAAAACTTAGCAAAAATCTAAATTTAGGTGGAAAATATGCTCTAATGGCAAAGATTGATACTATAGCAAGTATAATGGCACTTAATAACTCCATCTTCCATAAAGTTGTCTTGACAATCTCCTGCTCCAAAGCATCATCAGTCTGTATAGGAGTTGGGTCTGTGTCTTCCTCTGCATAGAAAAATTGTAAGTAATCCCGGGAAGTGATAAAATTCCATCCAGATTCTTTGCACAGATTTCTATATTCTTCAGTTTCCTCTGTATTTTCCGGAGAAAAAGGCCCTTCACCCTTAAAGACATCTATATAAAATTTCAACTTTTGTGGTTCAATAGCCCTAAATTTTGCTGTCCATCGGCCTAATTTTTCAAGCATCCAGCCTTTCTTCGCCATTTCTTCTAAATATTCTTCTATTGCCTTATAATCAAGGAATAAAAAGCCCCAGAACACTCTTTTAGTTTTACTCATCTTCTTTCCTCTCTTCCAAGACATATTTGCCATCCTGTATTAACTGCTTCAACCTCTTATACTCTTCATCCAAAATATCTTTTCCTTTTTCCCTTATTATATATGTTTTCCTTCTATCCTTTTCACAAATCTGCTCTATGATATCCTCTTCTTCGAATCTGGATAAAAGATTATATAAAGTACCTGCGCCTATCTTTACCCTACCTTTAGTAAGCACATCGACATCCTGCATAATACCATAGCCATGATTAGGCTCCATCAAAGAAAGCAATATATAATACATCTGCTCTGTTAAAGTTTTTAATTGTTCCCTCGCCAAAAAAGATTCCCCCTAAATGAAGATGCTTACCCACATTTAATATCCTTGAGATTACAATGTAAATTTAATAAAAATACTATATCAATAATAGATATATCTACTATTGATATAGTATCAGTATTTGTATTTGATTGTCAAGAAATAATTTTATTAATATTAATCCTGCAAATTTAGTTGCTTTATTAGGGCCTCTTGCAATATTTTTGAAAAGTTTACTCCCGCCTTAATTGCCTCTTCATTTAACCAGCTTGGTATTGTGCAATTCTTTTTTACGGATCGATTTTCATACTTTCTTCTATATTCGCAAAAATCTATATCTACTAAAGTGTATATATCTCCATCATCTCCGGTTTCCCCCCTTGAATATGGTTCTGGCAACTTTTTACCATCATCCTCCATATCAATACCTACCAAGCCTATTACATCCCTTGCCATAAAAATAGCATCGGCTATATCTGTCCCTTGAGTAGCAATGTCGAAATCAGGTATTCTTACATAATAATCATCTTGCGTTTCTTTTATTATAATTGGATATACCTTTCTCATTTTATCAAACTCCTATCTATTTATATAGGTTTAACTTCTTAATGATCGCCTTTGCAAGCCTTTCATTAATTTCACTATGCCTTGGTATAGGTTCTATACTCTTCCCATTTGTATATATATCATGATTGTTGCCAAATCTTTTTAAATGCCAACCATTCTTATTAAGAAGATTAATTAAATCTTTTCTCTTCATCAGTTATGCCTCATTTCAAAAATATTATACTCCTTTTATACGCATAATTCAATAATTATTTAAACTGCTTCCAATCTTTCACATATGCCCTCTTGCTTCAAAGCTCCAATTACAATATATTGTTAAATCTATATTATTAGAGAACCTCCATATAAAATGGTCTTACCAAGCTTAGCAAAGTTACTTTCGCCATGTGCGACCATCACATATTTAGCAATAATAAAAATAAGAAATATAAAAATCATTATTTCTCATATTCCACTGAACTAGTTATAAAAATTCCCTATTTATTTATTTTTATCTAATAACCACTTATTGGAATGCTAACCGGCACCTCTAATAAAAGTATTTTCAGGTATTCTAAGGTATTTTAATATCTTTTTTACATTTTCTCTCAAGGGTCTGGCTAAACTTCGCTCCCAGGGTTTATCCGGGTGACAAACTACACGTATTAGAACTGAATAAAACACTTCATAGATTGCTCTTTGGGTCGGTCTTTTCATTTTAATTTTACCAGGTCCAATTATTTCATCATTATCTTCTGCTAAACCTCTTCTTACCACATACTCTGCCACTGACAGCATGAGCATTGAGATGAGCATAAGATATGAAAAGGCTTCAATTCTTTGGGGTGTTTCAAGATATATTGAGTTTACAAAATGCGGTGATTTCAATTGTTTAAACTTTTTTTCCACACTATCCTGTGTTTTGTATTCCTTTAGTAATTCTTCTCCGTTAAGGGTAAGGTCTGTTGAGCATAATATAAAACAGCAGCTTTCTTCAAGAATCCTATTGATTTTTTCGGAGTTTTGTGTTGAATTTATCTCAATTAGGTAATTATGCCCTATTATATTGGATGTTCCGTCATTTGATGGTCTTCCTCGTCTTTTGGTGGTTTTGGTTTGGATATCAAAGGATATATCATGATACTTTATTTTTTTAAAGTTCTTTGATTCGAGTTTTTCTATTTCTAAAACAGCATCTTTTTCACAAGCAAATTCTCTTGTTTTAAAGGTTTTAGCTATTTCATCTATGGCTTTGGATTCCTTTTCAATAGCCTTTTTAATTGTTCTTTGTTTTTTGTCATTTCTTTTGTCTTTACTATGACCAAAATCAATTTTGATGACTCCTACGGTTCCCTCTGGGGTTTCATACTCACCCCACATAACTTTAGATGTGGTGTCAAAGTTAATACTGTTAATTTTAATGCCATAAAGGGATACTGCATTTGCTGCTATTTTAGTAAATATTTCTCTACAGCCGGCTTTATGAAAAAGGTCTAAGAAACCGCCAAAACGATCATCATTTATTTGTTCTAAAGAAATTGGATGATGAAAAATTCCGTCAAGGTCTTTATATTCAAAGTATTCATCTAATTTATACATCGGTCTATGGTCATCACATATATTTACCATCATCATCATAGCAAGAACACCATAAGGTATTTCCGGTGGTCTACCTGTAATACTTGCCAGAGCATTATTTATTAAAGCGGGTACTTTCAATGCTTCACATAAGCCAACAATAAAACCTTCTTTACCAATTGTATATTTTTCAACAATATTTGGATCAACCATAGTCACCATAATCCCCCCATATGATTATATTCTTATGAGGGTATTCTACATAAAATCCAAAAATCCTTTTTGGTAATGATTAACATTTTAATTCCATAGTTTCAAGTTTAAGTTAGCGGAATATGAGATATATCGAAACTTTCTATGTCAAAGGCTTTTGCCGCTTTCTCCATATCATTTTTCACAATAGTTTAGCCCATTATATTAATTTATGGTCTATTCTGAATACCAAGATAATCTTTTAAAGCTGCCTGCAATACCTGGGAGAAATTAACTTTACTTGCTTCGGCAATTTCATTTAACCACTGAGGTATGGTTAGAGTTTTTTTAACAGAAGTGTTTTCTATATCATGGCGTGCTAATGGCATCCAAACCTTGATTAATACCGCCTTTTCATCTTGAGAACAACGAATACTTTCCAAGGGCGTTGATTCTGGAATTAATTCTCCGTCTTTTTCAAGTCCATATAGGAATAAACCTAAAACTTCCTCGGCGTTAAATAGTGCCTCTTCTGTAGTATCAGCACATGATAAGCAGCCTGGTAGGTCGGGAAAATTAATGGAAATGCCATCTTCTGCATAATTAAATATCGCCGGAAACACATATGAATTTTTCATTTAACAACCTCCAATCTCACATACTATTTTTAATCGCAAGAATATTAATTATTCGAATATAATACCGGTTTGCTTTGAGATACTTTTCAAAGTGCCTTTGGTAATGTTTTTTCTGGGGTGCGGAATTGTAACTTTTCCCTTTATTTCGAAATGCATAAAATAGCTATGACTGCCTCTTGAGTATTTATAAATCCAGCCCTTCGATTCAAGGATTTCAATTATATCCCTTGAGGAATAGGATCTCATTTCGTCTGCCTACTTATAATCCAATTATACCACGTGCTTACAATACGTGTCAAAACAATTATTTACTGGTACACAACATATAAAAATTGCGTAGCAATTTTTATGTCTCCAGTCACTTGTCTCCTGTTTCTTGCCTTAATTCTGCGTTTAATAAAAGTGTGTAACGATACCCTCCATTACCAG
>CAZQHS010000054.1:0-11185 GCA_964593485.1 uncultured Clostridiaceae bacterium | reverse complement strand
AAAAGCGAAATCACACCAGCTAAAGGAATTATTATTGCTATATATATAATTTAACGAAAGAATTTTGATTTCGCCCGTAATGAGCCTACAGTCCTTTAGCCTTGTAACTCAGCAATCATGTCAAATATAATAATAAGGCTGAAAATATACATAGTGCGAACAATAACGTTACTTTGTTACTTTTTTAGTCTTCGACTTTGATTGCCGTTCTATTTTTGTAATACCCGCAAGATTGACATACTCTGTGGGGTAATTTAGGTTCATGGCACTTCGGACACGCTACAAGTCCCGGTAAAGTCAGTTTCCAATTAGCCCTTCTTTTGTCTCTTCTTGACTTTGAAATTTTTCCCTTAGGTAAAGCCATTTAAGCACCTCCTTATTCCTTCTCAAGCAAACTTTTTAATATCTCCAGGCGGGGATCAATCTCTTCTATCACACAGTTGCATTGTTCTAAATTCTTATTAATGCCGCATTTTGAACATAATCCTTTGCAATCAATATTGCATAGTGGTTTCATGGATATTTGGCTTACAATCTCATCAAGGACTATCACGTCAATTTCCAGTGAATCTCTGTAAATGGGAATCAAATCCTTGTTTTCATTTTGATTATCTATAACAAGGTTTATCATAATGTCAATAGGTTCTCCAAAAGCTACCAAGCATCTTGAACATATCCTCTCAATGGAAGTATTGACACTCATCTGCAAATGAATTTTTTCTTCATATCTTACAATATGACCTGTAATCTGGAAGGGTTTTATAATTTTTAATTCTTCACCGTTAAATTCAATTTTATTTTCTTTCGGAAATTCATCAAACCGGAAAAATTTCTTTACCCCTTCATTAGCTAAAACTTCAAGTAAACCTATTTCCATATTACCACCCTCAATAATTAACGAATTTTATTATACAAATCAAAGTGCCCTTTGTCAAGAATTTTGCATCGGCCCTATTTTATTAATGCCTCAGTGTCTTTTGCTATCATCAGCTCTTCGTTTGTAGGAATAAGAAGTATTTTTGCTTTGGAATCATCAGTGGAGATAACGGCTTCTGTCCCCCTAATATTATTCTTATCTTCATCAATTACTAACCCTAAAAATTCGAGACCTTCACATATACTTGCTCTCATGCTTGAAGAATTTTCTCCCAGACCCGCTGTAAATACAACAGCATCGATTCCACCCATAACAGCGACATAAGCCCCTATATACTTTCTTACATTATGAGCGAAAACCTTTAGTGCCAGAGATGCTCTTTCATTTCCTTTACTGGATTCCGATTCAATATCTCTGAAATCGCTGCTCACTCCGGAAATGCCTAACACACCGGATTTCTTATTCAACACATTATTTATACCATCAATATCCAAATTTTCTTTTTCCATTAAAAATCCGCAAATGGCGGGATCAATATCTCCGCATCTGGTTCCCATGACTAAGCCTTCTAAAGGGGTGAAACCCATGCTTGTGTCAACGGATTTCCCATCCTTAACCGCTGTAATACTGGCACCGTTGCCTAAATGACAAGTAACAATTTTCAGTTCTTCCAAATCTCTCCCCAAAACAGCCGCGGCTCTTTCTGCTACGTATTTATGTGATGTTCCGTGAAAACCATATCTTCTGACACCGTACTTGGTGTAATATTCATAGGGCAAAGCGTATATATAGGCATAAGGAAGCATGGTCTGATGGAAAGCGGTATCAAATACACCAACCATCTGTACATCAGGCATCAGTTCTTTGCATGCTTCGATTCCTAAAATATTCGGAGGATTGTGTAAGGGTGCCAAATCAATACATTCCTTCAGTGCATTCATAACTTCGTCATTGATTACCACGGAATAGGCAAACTTTTCACCGGCATGAACTACTCTATGTCCCACTGCACTAATTTCGTCCATACTTTTTATAACGCCATAATCCTTGTGGGTGAGCGCATCTATTACATTTTTCAGCGCCTCTCTATGGGTTGGCATATCCTCTTCAATAACAACTTTTTCTTGGTTATTGGGTTGATGACTAAGCACAGAACCCGAAATGCCTATTCTTTCTACCAATCCTTTGGCTATTACCTTTTCCTTATCCATATCTACCAATTGATATTTTAAGGATGAACTGCCGCAGTTGACAACAAAAATTCTCATTTTAAACCTCCTCATAATGTAACAAATACAATTATAATGCTATTATAACACCGAAAAAGTACACATCTGCTTTGCATTTCAAAAATATTCATCGCATCTGTATAAGATTCAGATGTTTTTGAGTACTACTATATTTTTCTATATTAAAATACTTTTTCCTCCTTTTTATATTTTTATATTTTTATTTTTACACTTTAAAAATTTTGATATACTATAGATGCAGCATAGCTCAAAATATATTTGAAAGAGGAAATACCCAATAATGAGTGTAACAGGAATTATTTCGGAATACAACCCTTTTCACAACGGGCATAAATATAATTGTACTATGGCAAAAAAGGTGACCCGCAGTGATTATATTGTCTCAATAATGAGCGGAAGTTTTTTACAAAGAGGAGAGCCCGCTATCTTTGATAAATGGTCAAGGGCAAAAATGGCCGTATTGGAAGGCGTGGATTTGGTCATAGAACTGCCTGTGATTTATTCATGCCAACCTGCCGAAAACTTTGCCTATGGTGCTGTAAAGATTTTAAATTCTTTTGGAATAGTTGATTACTTATGTTTTGGGAGCGAAAGCGGAAATATTAATGAACTCATGAAAATTTCAAGTATTTTAATGAACGAACCCAAATATTTCAAAAAAGATTTCAATAAAAGCATTTTAAAAGGCATGTCCTACTCAAAGGCCATTGGTGATGCAATCAACAGCATTATGGGCACTAAAGGGGCCTGCCCTAATAATATATTGGGGATAGAGTATATAAAAGCAATTAATAAATTGGACAGTGATATTAAACCGGTGACAATCAAAAGAATTAATAATGATTATAATGATACAAACCTCACAGGTGCAATTTCTGGTGCAACTGCAATAAGAGAGGAAATCAGACAGAACGGGCTAAGTGAAAATTTTAGAATAACAGTCCCAAAAAACACTTTAGACATAGTAGAAGAGAAATATAAGAATCAGGATGGTCCGGTATTTTTTGAAGATTTTTCGGATATGATTTTTTATCAATTAAGAAGGGCGAGTCTTTCGGATCTGTCGAAATTACCCCATATAAAAGAAGGTATTGAATATAGAGTAAAAGCTAAAAGCAATACATCGACGAACTTAAATGAATTAATAGACAATATTAAAACCAAGCGATATACAAGAACATATTTACAGCGTATTCTTTGCCATACTTTAATAGGTATAACAAAAAGCGATGTTCTTCGTTCAAAAATCAACAAATCAATTGCTTACATAAGGGTTTTAGCTTTAAACAAAAAAGGCCGGGAACTGCTGAGGGAAGCAAATAAAAATTCCCTTTACCCCATAATCACTAAAACAGCAGACTTTAATAGTCAGGATAAGTTTTTAAACAGAATGTTTGAGTTAGACCTTCTTTCCACCGATATATATAATCTGGCCAAGAAAAACCCTTTTTATAAATTACCCAAACAGGATTACTGGAACTCGCCCTATTATATGGAATAAATATTTAGTTGCTGTTCGCACTATAATTATCTTGTGAAAACGGATTAATTGCTACGATTACTGAGTTACAAGGCAAATTGTTCACGGGATGGGGTGGAACCCATCACCTACTTTTATAAAGAAGTTCATAGCTATATAATGTGTGGACTGCAACAATATTTAGCGTACAATTTTTTTAACAGATGAAGGGTAAGAAAGTAATATGTATAGTTTTGAATTGCTCAAATATAATATATAAAGTCTATTTTTGAGTGATGATATGAAAAAGAATAATATTTCAGGTTATATAAGTCCTCTTATTTTTTTGATACTTGCTATATGTATCATAATATATCCAAAGACAGCGTTTACATCCTCTTTGGATGGTTTAAACCTTTGGTATAATTCAGTTTGTCCTGCACTCTTGCCTTTTTTTATATGCGTGGAGATATTAATTAATCTTGGGATAATTAATTTTCTTGGTGATATTTTTCAACCAGTTATGAACTTTCTTTTCAATATACCCGGCGAAGGAGCCTTTGCTTTTGTTATGAGTATGTCATCAGGTTATCCTGTGGGTGCAAAAGTGGTATCGCATCTGAGAAAAAAAGATATATGCACAAAAATTGAATGCCAAAGAATGATCAGTCTATGCAGTACCTCAGGCCCCCTTTTTGTAATAGGTGCTGTGTCAATCGGCATGTTAAAAAACCCCTACATAGCATCAACTTTATTATTCTCCCATTATCTTTCAGCTCTAAGTGTGGGTTTTTTAATGAGGTTTTATAAAAAAGATATTAAAAGTAAAAAGGTTTATCGCATAAATCCTTTTATTTCACTCTCTAAACACCTAAAAGAGAATGTAAAACCATTAGGTCAAATATTAGCTGATTCAATAGTAAATTCAATAAATCTAATCCTAATGGTTGGTGGCTATATAATTATATTTTCAGTCTTTTCCGGTATTATTCTGCAGACCGGAATATTAAACATAATAGCTAATCCGATTAATACGCTTTTACCGAAAGCTAAAATAGAACCAGATACTTTTGCTGCCTTTTTCATTGGTATATTGGAGGTCACCAATGGGGTCAAAGCAAGTGCCCTTCTTGATATCTCATATATTATAAAAATGGCCTTGGTAAGCTTTTTTATCGGTTTCGGAGGTATTTCAATTAACGCTCAGGTTATAGGCCTAATACATGATACAGATATAAGTTTCCCTATATATCTTACTGTAAAAGTTATCCAGGGACTCTTTGCTTCAATCTATTCTATGATTTTTTTCCACTTTTCCACATTTACTCCCGTGTTCGGTAATTATTTAGTTAAAACTATGGAGAATAAGCTATTGCCGTTTTATTTTCTTAAAATATCTTTAGTTCTTTTAACAATATCATTTTTTATATTAATATTCTCGGCCTTTTTAGCAATAGTTTTTAATGGAAAAAGAAAATATACTAAATTTCATTAAAAAAACTATCTTTTACGGTTTTTTAATTCTTCTCTGTTGTTTTTAATAATAATAGAGATGTTTTCCACTCTTGTGCCTAATTCCGCAAGCAAATCATCGGCATAAGCCCTGGAACCCAGTCTGATTTTTTTGGCATCCTGTTGGGCGGAGCGTATAATTTCTCCGGCTTGTTCGGTAGCCTTTTTGGTTATTTCATGTTCATCTATCATATCTTTAATTCTTCTGTCAGCTTCCGCCTTATACATTTCCGATTTCCTTTGTGCGTCGGCCAATATCTTTTTTCTGTCTTCAATACTGCTATGTACTCTTTCTTCGCACTCTTTTTTGATACCTTCCGCTTCTTTTTTTGCTTCAATTAATATTTTTTGTCTTTCTTCCTTAATCCACTGTGCCTGTTTTAATTCATCAGGCATCTTTATTCTAACATCCCTTACGATTTCAAGTAACTCTTCTTTGTTAATCATTACCTTTGATGACAAAGGTATGCTCGTCGCCTTGTCAATTATGTTTTCAAGTGCATCAAGTAATAAAAGTACCTCCATAGCATTACCCCCTATTAAATTTCTTTACAATTTCTTTTTCTACAGTACTTGGAATAAGTCCTCTTATGCAACCGCCAAACTTAGCTACTTCTTTTACAAGGCTTGAGCTTAAATATGAGTACTTACTGTTGGTCATCATAAAAATCGTTTCTATTTCTGAATTAAGTTTTCTATTCATTAACGCCATTTGAAATTCATATTCAAAATCTGATACGGCTCTCAAGCCTTTTATTATCGTTAAGGCTTTCTTTTTTTTCATAAAATCAATCAAGAGTCCTTCAAAACTGTCTACTTCCACATTTTTTATATGTGCACAACTTTCATCAATAAGCTTTATTCGTTCTTCTACCGTAAATAAAGGCATTTTACTTGTATTTAAAAGTACTCCCACAATAATTTTGTCAAACAAACGAGATGCCCTTTCAATGATATCCAAGTGCCCGTTAGTTATCGGGTCAAAACTTCCCGGATATACGCATATCCTCATTGTCATCCTCCTTGTTAAGTTCGTTTAATGCATAAAACAATAATAGAGTCTTACCATAATTCTTTTTTTTAATTAAACTCCAAAATTCATTAAATTCACATACCGGTTCTTTTGAATCTTGTTCAATAACAATAACGCCGGTTTTAAATAAGATATTCTTACTATATATTATTTTGAGAATTTCAAAATGGATATTACTTTTGTAAGGCGGATCCATATAAATTATATCAAACTTTTTCCCACTGCTTGCTAATCTATAAATAGCATTTTTGTAATCCGTATTAAATACTTGAATATCTTTTTCCATACCGACTCTATTGAGATTGCTTTTTAATATTTCAATACTTTTTCTGTTTTCGTCTACAAATATAACTTCGGCCGCACCTCTGCTATATGCCTCTATACCTATGCTACCGCTGCCGGCGAACAAATCCAAAAAAATAGAGTTATTGATAGCATCTCCTAATATGCTGAATAAAGCTTCCTTGACCCTATCGGAAGTCGGCCTGATTCCTTCTACATTTATCTTTTCTAATTTTCTCCCTTTGAAAAAACCGGCAATAATCCTCACGAAAAGCTCTCCTTAGAAAAAATTATCAATTTTAATTGATTGTTTAATTGTATAAAAAACTTTTTGTTGCAAAGGCTATAAGCAGGGATAGTAGTAATATACTATATTTCCCCCATAGAGCTCTTCCTTCAATTTCTCCTCTCCCTATACCGGTGAAAAGCTCACCGGTATTTAACTATGTATTAATTCAAAGCTAAATCCTCAAGGGTTTTTTCAAACCTGCTGCGAAGACACATAATCATTTTATTATAGGATTCATCCTTTAAATTATTTTTATATACAAAATCTACAGCATTTTTCGAATCCTTAATAATATCATAATCTTTTAATATATCCAACAACTTAAATTCGGGAAGACCATGTTGTTTAATTCCTATGATTTCACCGCTGCCTCTTAACTCCAAATCTTTCTCCGCCAATTCAAAACCATCATTGGTTTTTGTCATTAACTTAAGTCTTTCCATAGCTACTTTCGATTTTGTATCCGATATAAGTATGCAATAGGATTGAAACTCTCCTCTTCCAACACGTCCTCTTAATTGATGCAACTGAGCAAGTCCAAATCTTTCGGCATTTTCAATAACCATAACGGTAGCATTTGGAATATTAATGCCCACTTCAATAACTGTTGTAGAAACGATAATATTAGTTTTTCCGTTTAAGAAATTTTTCATAACTTTATCTTTTTCGTCATTTTTCATTTTACCATAAAGGAGACCTATTTTGTACTTCTTAAAGTAATTTGTTCTTAAAAATTCATGATATTGTTTTGCGGATAAAAGTTCAATTTTCTCGCTTTCTTCTACCAAAGGGCAAACAAAAAAAGCTTGTCTCCCTTCATCAACTAAATTTCTGACGAACTTAAACAATCTATCCTTTTTATCCGTGCCTATATAATATGTGGCAATCACTTTTCTATTGGGAGGAAGCTCATCTATTACAGAAATATCCAGGTCCCCGTATAATACCAAAGAAAGAGTTCGGGGAATTGGGGTTGCAGACATTACGATTGTATCCGGGTTATTTCCTTTTGATCCCAGCAAACCCCTTTGCCTGACACCAAACCTGTGCTGCTCATCGGTTATTATCAAACTCAGATTTTTAAATACCAAATCTTCATTTAAAAGTGAATGGGTTCCTATTATGATATGAATAGACCCGTTTTTAATGTTTTCATATATTTCATTTTTTCTTTTTAAAGACTGCCCCCCCGTAATCAAATCAACATTAATACTAAGATTACCAAGTTTAATGAAGCTTTTTATCGTATTAAAGTGTTGAATAGCCAATATCTCTGTAGGAGCCATCATAGCACATTGAAAACCGTTTGAAACACAATTCAACATGGCTAAAAACCCAACTATGGTTTTACCTGAACCCACATCTCCTTGAATAAGTCTGTTCATTGGTCTTTGGTTTTCCATATCATATAAGATTTCATCCAATACTCTTTTCTGTGCCCTTGTCAATTCAAAAGGAAGTTTCTTTATAAAGTCAAATACGGATTTTTTCTCGTGAAAAACTATTCCTAACTCTATTTCTTTTATGCCTTTTATATGCAAAAGTGCGGTTTGAACCATAAAAATCTCTTCAAACTTGAGTCTTCGTCTTGAAAGCATCAAATCATGCTTGGAGTTAGGAAAATGGATATTATTAATGGCAAAGTTAATTTCCGCCAGATTATACTTTTCTCTAAAGTCAATGGGAAATAAATCAATAAGTTTATTTTCCACAAAACCCAACGCCTTATATACGGTATTTCTCATTTCTTTTTGGCTGATGCCTTTGCTTAGTGGATATTCAGGTACAATTCTCATGGTATGTACAGAATCATTGCCCATTTTTTCATATTCAGGAACCTCTATTTGAATAGCATTATTCATTAATACGGATTTTCCTGAAAAAGCCACCCTTTCACCGGGTTTAAATAATAACTTGGCAAATCTATTATTATAAAATACAATCCCTATTGTATCTGTTTCATCTTCAACAAGATATTTGGTTATTATCATGCCTCTTTTACTTATAGTTTCAATTGGTTTGGAAACGATAGTTCCGATAAAATTGCATGTATCACCCGGCACAATGGAATTGATTTTTATAAGTTGTGATTTATCTTTATAGCTTTTTGGAAAATGATAAAGCAAATCATAGATTGTAAATATGTTTAAATTAGCATAAAGCTTTGATTTATAAGCCCCTATACCCTTTAATACTTGTATGTTTTCTGACAAACAATCCATTTAAACATCCTCAAGCTATTCTACTGAAATAATATAATAGTATAATTGTTGACCGCCAAAATGCAATTCTACATCGCATTCGCCGTATTTATCTTTTATATCGTCAAACAACAATTCAGCTTCTTTTAAATCTACCTCATCTCCGTAATACAAGGTTATGAGGGAAGAATCTCCATCTACCATCAGTTCCATTACTTTAGTTGCAACTTCCCTAATATTATTGCCCACCGATTCAATTTCACTTTCAATTATACCTATAATATTTCCTTCTTCTATGTCCACGCCATTAAAATTCGAATCCCTTACCGCATATGTTATTAATCCGGTTTTTACGCCATTTATTGCATGTTGTATTTTTAATACATTTTCATTAAGAGCCTTATCCTGATCAACAGCCATAATTGCAGCTACACCCTGGGGTATGGTTTTTGTCTGTGCAACCATAATATTTTTTGAAGTTAAATATTTCACTTGTTTTGCAGCAAGTATTATATTCCCATTATTAGGTAAAATAATGATATTATCCGCATTAACTTTGTTTATGCTAGATAAAATGTCTTCTGTGCTTGGATTCATGGTTTGTCCACCTTCAATAATTTCATCTGCACCCAAGTCTTTGAATATACTTGTTATACCTGAGCCAACTGCAACAGCAACAATACCGATTTTTTTCTTATAATTTAATTTGTCTTCTTCGTTTATAAGAAGTTCTCTATGCTGTTCTCTCATATTATCTATTTTTATGCTTGATAAACGCCCCAACTCTAACGCTTTTTCAAGAACCAAACCCGGATTATTAGTATGGATATGAACTTTAATCAAATTTTCGTCTCCCACTACAATCAAAGAATCCCCCAAACCTAAAATGGCATTCTTATAAAATTCATGGTTTAGGGCTTCTCCTTTAATAAAAAATTCCGTACAATAACCAAATTCAATATCCTCAGCTTTGAAACCAGGTTTCTCTTTAACACTTTCAAATTGAATTACTCTTTCTGTTGCTTGTATTACCCTATTTGTAGTTAAGTAAAACAGCATACCGTTAAATATATTTACTAAACCTTTTCCGCCGGCATCCACTACATTCGCTTGTTTTAAAACAGGAAGCATATCGGGTGTCTTTTCCAAAGTCTTATTTGCCTGATTAACAACTTCTTCCAAAAAACGTGGCAAATCCGTTGTTTTATCAGCTATCATAATACCATGCTCTGCGCTTTCCCTGATAACAGTGAGTATAGTTCCTTCGGTGGGTCTCATAACAGCTTTATAGGCAGTTTTTGAACCTTCCATCAATGCATTTGCCAAGGTTTTGCTGTCTATCTGTTTTTCGTTTTTTAATGCCTTTGCAAAGCCTCTTAATATTTGTGACAGAATAACCCCAGAATTGCCTCTTGCGCCCATTAGGGAACCGTTTGCGGCTAATTCCGCTATGGTAGAGGCATTGTTATCTTTTGCATTATTTATTTCTTTAATTGCGGAAGTCATGGTTAGGGACATATTTGTTCCGGTATCTCCATCAGGTACAGGGAATACATTTAACGAATTAACCATTTCTTTGTTATTCTCTAAATTATTTGCACCTGAAATAAACATATTCTTAAGGTATAAACCATCTATGACTTTCTTTTGCTGCTCAGCCAAATTACGAACCTCCTTAATAGAGCTATACTCTAACTCCATGTACATTTATATTAACCTTTTTTACTTTTAAACCTGTTAAGTTTTCTATTGTATATTTTACTTTGCTTATTATATTATCAGCAACAACCGAAACCCTTGTACCGAATTCCACGATAACGTATAAATCTATTATTATTTCTTCAGCTTCTGAAGAAACTTTTACTCCTCTACTAAGGTTATCTTTTTTTAACAGCTCGACAATTCCGTCTTTGGCACTCTTTGAAGCCATCCCTACAATACCGTAACACTCCATTGCAGCCAAGCCTGCCAAGGAGGCCAGTACGTCGTCTGATATACTGATTTCACCATATTGGGTTTTAATTTTACCGGACATTATATCCCCTCCCCTTTTTAAGTATATTCTATATTATATGTATATTTTGTTCAACTTTCTAAAGAAAATAATTAATTTTCTATTATTACTGTTCACATTATGTGTATTTTCAGTATTATAATATTTGATATGATTGCTAAGTTACAACGCAATCATTATCAAATACCAAGGATTTATCATTAAAACAAGCATATACATTTTTACCACAATTTTACTGTCACTTTATGTTGCAATCTTTAAAAATATA
>CAZQHS010000053.1:0-11631 GCA_964593485.1 uncultured Clostridiaceae bacterium | reverse complement strand
GATTTGAAATAAACAACTTTAATGGAGGGATAACATGTTAAACAAAGAAAGATTGATAAAATTAGTAGAGCTGTTAAAAGAGAGAAATATGGATGGATGTCTAATGACTCCCAGTCACGATTTGGAGTATTTGACGGAGGCACCCGGCTTTACATGTGAAAGGTTCAGGGGCTTATTTGTATTGTCAGATGGCAGATACTTCTCCATATGCCCTTCACTTTATTACGAAGAAACCAGAAGCTCTTTAGGAGAGGATACCCAAATATATGTATGGACTGATAGCGAGGGAGTTACGGATTCCTTTATTAAAGCGGATAAAGATTACAGCCTATCGGGCAAAACCCTGGCAATAAATGATGGCGTAAGGGCTATAGATTTGATTGATATGGGTGAACATATCAAAGCAAAATTTGTAAACGGTCACAGCATGTTTGAAGACCTGAGAGTAATCAAAACCGACGAAGAGGTAGGTTATTTAGAAGGTGCTGCTC
Source organism: uncultured Clostridiaceae bacterium (assembly GCA_964593485.1). Taxonomy (GTDB): domain Bacteria; phylum Bacillota; class Clostridia; order Lutisporales; family Lutisporaceae; genus JAAYKT01. The sequence goes on along the minus strand of CAZQHS010000053.1, from coordinate 11,140 downwards.
ATATTGCAGATAAAGCTTTTGAAGAAATTGTAAAGTTTATTAAACCGGGAATTACTGAAAGGGACATTGCCAATAGACTTAAAGAGTCGCTTATAGAATTGGGTGGAGAGAGCCTATCCTTTGACCCTATAGTGGCTTCAGGTCCTAACAGTTCGAAACCTCATTACAGTGAAGACAGCAGAGTCATAGAAAAGAATGATTTGATAATCCTTGACTATGGTTGCAAATATAAAGGTTATTGTTCCGATATATCCAGAACTGTTTTCGTTGGAGAGCCGACAGAGGAACAAAAGAAAGTTTATGAAATAGTATTAAAAGCAAATATGGAAGCGGAAAAAGCGGTTAAAGAAGGCGTTACCGCTCATGAAGTAGATGCAATAGCTCAAAAGGTGATAAGGGAAAATGGTTATGGTGAGTACATCCTTTCAAGGACAGGTCATGGAATAGGTATAGCAGTCCACGAAGCACCATATATTAGACAAGGCAATGACCAGGTACTTAAAACGGGAATGGCGTTTAGCGTAGAGCCCGGTGTATATATAGCAGGAAAGTTTGGTATGAGAGTAGAGGATATTGTTGTTGTTGACGGTGATGGGGTCAATGTGTTGAATAAGGCACCTAAAGGAATGACGATAGTATAAGAATGCGATTTAATCGCATTCTTCAGCGAACAGAGAACAGATTTCCGGAGAACAGATTAGGGTATTTCTATAGGGTAAGTTACTTCGGTGAGTCTTGGAACTACTGAAGGGTGTCATTCTGACTTAGGGAAGAATCTTGGACCCAAAAGACGTGACCATAGCATCTGGTCTCAGGTTTATCGATATATATTGTATAGCAGTGTAGGGGTCGACGGCTCTGTCGACCCATTAGAACTATGGTCTTCACCACATCCTGCTGCCGTATAATATACTACAGTTATTTCTAAGAAATGTGTTACAATTTTTTACCGAGGTGATGCATTTGAAAGGACATATATTTAATATAATGAAATATTCTATTCATGACGGCCCGGGGATTAGAACAACAGTATTTATGAAAGGCTGTCCCCTTAAGTGCTTATGGTGCCATAACCCGGAGAGCCAAAAATTTGCATCCCAACTAATGATATTTCCAGACAGGTGTATAGGCTGCGGCAGCTGTGTAAAAGCATGTCCGGAAGGGGCTATTACTATGGTGAATAAAAAGGCTGTAGTAGATATGGACAAATGCACAAATTGCGGTGAATGTGCAAAGGTATGTTATGCTGGGGCTTTGGATATGGCCGGCAAAACAATGACAGCCAAAGAAGTGATAGATGAGGTAGAAAAGGATAGAATTTTTTATGAAGAGTCAGGGGGAGGGATTACCTTCTCCGGCGGCGAACCCTTTGTGCAGGTTGAGTTTTTGAAGGAAATGTTAATGCTTTGCAAAGAAAAAGACATTCACACCACCGTAGATACTTGTGGTTATGTAGAAAAAGATACTTTAATAGCATTAAGCAAATATATAGATTTATTTCTATATGATATAAAAATTATGGACAATGCCAAGCATAAAAAATATATCGGAGTATCTAACGAGATAATATTAGATAATCTAAGAGAGTTGATTAGGCTTGAGAAAAGAATTTTTATAAGGATACCTATAATCCCCGGTATTAATGATGATATGGAAAGTTTGGAGGATATGTGCAAATACTTATCTCAGCTTAACGGCTTTGAGCAAATCAACTTGCTCCCCTATCATAACATTGCAACAGAAAAGTATAAAAGACTTGGAGAAGACTACAGTCTGAGGGATATAGTAACGCCAAGTGACGATAGAATGAAAGAAATATCTAAATTATTTGAATCTCACGGATTCAAAGTAAAAATTGGGGGTTAGCTTTTATGAATGAAAGAGTAAGGAAATTGAGACAAAAAAGTCTTGATGCAGTGCCAACCATGTCCATCGAAAGAGCACAGATTGTCACAAATGCATATAAAAAATATCAGGGGAAGGTTTCTATACCTGTTTTGCGAGCCATGGTTTTTAAAGAGCTATGCGAAAACAAAACCATATGCATAAATGATAATGAGCTCATTGTAGGGGAAAGAGGACCAGCCCCAAAGGCTACTCCTACTTATCCGGAGCTATGCTGCCATACCATCTTAGACTTTGAAGTTATGGATGCGAGGGAGAAAGTGTTTTTCAAAGTATCTGAGGAAGCCAAGGATATACAACGAGAAGAGATAATACCCTACTGGGAAGGCAGAGCTATGCGGAATCTCCTTCTTAACAACATGACAGAAGAATGGAAAGACTGCTACTACGCAGGAATTTTTACAGAATTCATGGAGCAAAGATCTCCCGGTCATACTGTGGCAGACGGCAAGATCTATCAAAAAGGATTTTTGGATTTCAAAAAAGATATAGAAGAAGAAATATCAAAGCTTGACTTTATAAAGGATCCCCAAGCCTTTACAAAACACGAAGAGCTAAAAGCAATGAGCATATGCTGTGATGCAATAATTACATTTGGAAAAAGACATGCTGAAAAAGCAACAGAACTTGCTGTAACGGAAAAGGATGAAAACAGGAAGAGGGAGCTTTTAAAAATTGCCCAGGTATGTACAAATGTACCGGCTCACGTGCCCCAAAACTTTTGGGAGGCATTGCAGATGTATTGGTTCGTTCATCTCAGTGTTATAACAGAGCTAAACACTTGGGATGCTTTTTGTCCCGGCAGATTGGATCAACATTTATATCCCTTTTATAAAGAAGGTACCAAAAATGGTGCATTAACTGAGGAAGAGGCAATAGAGCTATTACAGCTTTTCTGGATAAAATTCAATAACCAACCGGCACCTCCAAAGGTTGGCGTAACACTAAAAGAAAGCGGCACCTATACGGATTTTGCCAATATTAATAATGGCGGTCTAACCATAGACGGTTCTGATGGCGTCAATGATGTGACCTATATGATACTTGACGTTATAGAGGAGATGAGGCTACTCCAGCCCAGCTCTAATATACAGCTTAGCAAAAAGAATCCGGATAGGTTTTTAAAGCGTGCACTAAAAATATTGGAAACAGGCTTTGGGCAGCCCTCAATATTTAATGCCGATGCAGTAATAGAGGAAATGCTGAGAGCAGGCAAATCCATCGAAGATGCGAGATGTGGGGGTACCTCAGGCTGTGTTGAAACAGGTGCCTTTGGCAAGGAGGCCTATATACTTACAGGATATTTTAACTTAGTAAAAGTTTTGGAAATAACCCTTAATAACGGCCTTGATGCCATGACTGGTAAAAAATTAGGAATAGAAACAGGGGACCCAAGGGATTTTAAAACCTATGAAGAATTATTCCAAGCATTTAAAAAGCAGCTCCACCACTTTATTGAGATAAAAATCAGAGGTAATAATGTAATGGAGAAGCTCTATATAGATAACATGCCTTGCCCATTTTTATCAATCACTGTGGATGATTGTATTAAGAAAGCTAAGAACTACAACGCAGGTGGTGCCAGATATAATACGAGATATCTGCAGGGAGTGGGTATAGGCACGTTGACAGATAGTTTGGCTTCCATTAAAAAGCATGTTTTTGAGGATAAGACTCTTACTATGGGCGAGCTACTGGATGTATTGGATAAAAACTTTGAGGGAAGAGAAGAAATCCGCCAATTGTTTTTAAACAGAACACCAAAATACGGCAACGATGACGATTATGCTGATGATATAATGAAAGAAGCCTTTAATGCATACTATAATGAAGTAAACGGCAGACCTACGGTATGCGGTGGCACCTATAGAATAGATATGCTCCCTACTACCTGTCATGTGTATTTCGGAGAGGTTACAGGAGCCACTCCTGATGGCAGACTTTCCGGTGTACCCCAGTCTGAAGGAATTTCCCCAGTACAGGGTGCCGATAGACTAGGTCCTACGGGAGTTATTAAATCCGCGGGGAAGATGGATCATTTAAAGACCGGAGGTACTTTGCTCAATCAAAAATTTTCACCCAGCATTGTGGGTACAGAGGAAAGCCTGGACAAATGGGCTCAACTTGTTAGGTCCTACTTTAGAATGGATGGGCATCATATACAATTCAATGTAGTTGATGCAAAAACTCTCAGGGAAGCACAAAAAAATCCTGAGGATTATAGAGATCTTATAGTACGTGTTGCAGGCTACAGCGATTACTTCAACGATTTGGGCGAAGCATTGCAAAATGAAATAATTGCAAGGACAGAGCATAAGGGATTTTAGATTTTAGGTAAATATAAACCTAAGCTGCTAAAATTTAAATAACTATAGAAAATTTTAATAAAAGGAGGAAGAAAATTGAGAAAACCAGAACCATTTAAAATCAAAATGGTGGAACCCATTAATCTTATTCCTAAAGAGGAACGTGTGGAGGCTCTTGAGAGGGCGGGTTACAATCCTTTTTCATTAAGAGCCGAGGAAATATTTATAGACATACTGAGTGATAGCGGAACAGGTGCCATGAGCGATAGACAATGGGCCGGGCTTATGATGGGTGATGAATCCTACGCTGGCAGCAGAAATTTTTATCATTTAGAGGCAGTGGCACAAGAATTATTCGGATATAAGTATATTATACCTGCACACCAAGGCAGGGGTGCAGAAAAAGTGTTTTTCCCCCAAATGGTCAAAAAAGGACAGGATGTATTGGGCAACATGCACTTTGACACCACCATGGCTCATATTGAACTTGCGGGAGCTCATGCAATAAATTTGATACATGACAGGGCCTTTGATACCGTTACTCCTCATCCTTTTAAAGGGGATTTTGATTTAGAAAAGTTGGAAAACTATATCAAAGATAGAGGCGTAGAAAATATTGCATTTTTAATTATTACCGTTACATGTAACAGTGCCGGCGGGCAGCCTGTTTCCATGGGGAATATTAAGGCCGTTAAAGAAATATGTGATAAATATGGTATAAGAGTATTTATCGATGCGGCAAGATTTGCAGAGAATGCCTATTTCATAAAGATTCGTGAAAAAGGATACGAGGACAAATCCATAAGAGAAATAGTAAAAGAAATGTTCTCTTATGCAGAAGGTTTTACAATGAGTGCCAAGAAAGACGCTATAGTGAATATGGGCGGTTTGGTAGGAATAAAGGATGATGAGGAACTTTATATCAATACCAAATCCCTTACAGTTCCCTATGAAGGATTCCCCACTTACGGCGGATTATCCGGCAGGGATCTTGAAGCTCTGGCTATTGGTTTGATAGAAGGCACTGAGGAGTCTTATCTTGAATATAGGATTAATCAAATAAATTATTTAGGTCAAAGATTGATTGATGGTGGTGTACCCATTCAAACTCCACCGGGAGGCCATGCCATATTTGTAGATGCCAAGAAGATTCTGCCTCATATTCCGTATTACGAATTCCCGGCACAGGCTTTGGCTAATGCCCTTTATATTGAAGGCGGCATAAGAGGCGTTGAGATAGGTTCATTCTTATTGGGAAGGGATCCCGAGACAGGAGAGCAAAGGGAATCTGATATGGAGCTTTTAAGGTTGACTATTCCCAGAAGGGTTTATACGGATAATCATATGGATTATATTGCTGATTGCCTAATTGCATTAAAAGAAAAAGCATCGGAAATCAAAGGGCTTGTAACTGTGTATGAACCAAAAGTGCTAAGACACTTCACAGCAAGGCTTAAACCGGTAGAGTAGGGGAAAGTAGAAAGCCGAAAGTGGAAAGTTGAAAGTAGAAAGCTGAAAGTAGAAAGCCGAAAGTAGAAAGTGGAAAGTGGGGGCAGACGACCCTGTCTGCCCTTATGAAAACTTGTGTAATCCCCAATACAGTCATCCTGAGGTACGGTTCCAGAGAACAGAGAACAGAAGTCCAGAGAACAGAATGCTTGGGTCACGTCTTTAGGGTCAAATTCAGAATGACAATTTTATTTTGCAAAACTTTTTACAATTTCAATCAATACTTCCGATACTTTTTCCATTGATTGAATGGGTATATATTCAAACCGGCTGTGATAATTATGCCCTCCGGTACAGATATTAGGACAGGGTATGTCTTTAAATGAAAACTCCGCACCATCCGTTCCCCCTCTTATAGGTGTGTAAAACGGTTCTACACCTACTTTTTTCATTGCACTTTCTATGACTTTAACAATTTCAAAATGCGGCAAAATAACTTCACCCATATTCGAATAGGAGTCTGTTACTTTATATTCAATTGCACCTTCACCGTAGATCCTGTTTAAGAAATCAGATATTTCTTTAATTCTATTTTTTCTAACTTCAAACTTATTTTTATCATGGTCTCTTATAATAAACTTGAGTTTTGTCAGTTCCACATTACCCTCAAATTCCATGATATGATAATACCCTTCATAGTTTTCGGTATGTGCAGGCGTTTCAGAGCACGGAAGCATATTTAGAAATTCATTTGCAATCAGTATAGAATTTTTCATTTTGTTTTTCGCCGCACCCGGGTGAATATTTACACCATTGATTTTAACTTCTGCACTTGCCGCATTGAAGCATTCATAAGTTATTTCCCCCAATTGCCCGCCATCTACGGTATATGCAAAATCCGGGTTGAATTTTGATTTATCAAAATACTTGGCACCAAGACAGCCCACTTCCTCATCGGTAGTAAAGATTATTTGGATTTCGCCGTGTCGTACCTTTGGATTATCGTAAAAATATTGTACCATGTTCATAATTTCGGCAATCCCGGCTTTGTCATCGGCACCCAAAAGGGTAGTTCCGTCAGTTACGATGAGGTCTTGACCCATATAATTTTTTAAACTTTCAAAATCATTTACTTTCAAAATAATATTTTTATCCTTATTCAACATTATGTCTTTGCCGTCATAATTTCTGATTATCTTAGCCTTTATATCCTTACCTGATACATCGGGAGACGTATCTATATGGGCGGAAAAACCCATTGAAGGTGCTTTGCTGTTTTCATAGTTAGCAGGTAACCTACCATATACGTTGCCATTATCACCCATACTGACTTCTATAGCACCAAAATCCTTTAATTCTTTAATCAATAAGTCAGCCAATTCTTTTTGCTTTTCTGTGCTGGGGAAAACCTCAGCATCTTCTTGGGATTGTGTATCAATAGATACATAGTTTAAAAACCTGTCTACAATATTCATTTTTACCTCTCTTTTAACTTATTTATTTAGGTTTGATGAGTAATCCGGGCACATCTTAATTATAATTTACGCAACTATTTCATGCAACTGTCGTCTAAACAGTAAAATAGTTAAAAATAGGAAGGTGATAATTATGTTTGACAATCATAAATATGCTAAGAACTTTTTGATTCTCATGCTAGTTTTTGCAATGGTAGTACCTTTTATAATCTATGCAAACACATATGAAGAACTCCCAAAAATGGAAGGGGTGTATCCGGAAGAAATCATAACAATACCTTTTGAAAAACCGTTATCACCAAAGACTGTGACCAATGAAAATGTTTATGTAAAAGACTCAAAGGACAACAAGGTACCCGTATCGGTAAACATAGGAGATGACTTTAAGTCTATAGAAGTCAAACCTGATGGAGGGGAATACAAGAGCGGGGAAATCTATACTCTGTATATAAATAAAGGGGTAAAATATTTAACAGGAAGAAACCTTGAGCCTGGATTGAAAATGGAATTTGCTATACCAAAGGTTGTGCCGGAAAAACTGCCTGTCATAGGAACTGTGGAAAACCTTAAAAGGTTATTGGAAGAGGCAAAGGATGAAAACCTTTATGATTATGGTGGCATAATAAGAGGCAAAGATATGGCTGTTACTTTTAACGCAGCGATACCGGATATGGCTGAGGCACAATCCCTAAACAAGCAGAAAGCAGATAAACCTTCTTCCCCTGATTTTTCAACTACCAATATACAGGTACAGGGCGTGGATGAAGCTGATATTGTGAAGACTGACGGTGAATATTTGTATCAGGTGAATAATGAAAATATAGTAATAGCGAAGATCTACCCTGCCGAAAAGATGGAAATGATAAAGGTTCTAAAACTATCAGAAGAAAAATTATATCCCATGGAACTGTATGTTGATGAGAATAGACTTATTGTAATAGGCACATCGGTAAACGAAATACCTATATTCAGACCTATGACCAAAAGCATTGCCATTTACCCTCCTCGTTATTCCTATGGAACGGTAAAACTGATTGAGTATGATATAAAAAATAAAGAGGATATAAAAAAGTCAAGAGAAATAGAATTGGAAGGCAACTATTTATCTTCAAGAAAAATCGGCGATGTATTGTACTTGGTATCAAATAAATATGCTTACTATCACATGATGGATGAGCCAAATGACAATTATACTCCTTCTTATAAGGATACTGCCATAAAAGATGAATTTATAAATATTCCATTGGAAGAAATCCGTTACTTTCCAGACTGCATTGGCAGAAATTATCTCTTAGTAGCCTCAGTAGATTTTAGCAAACCTGAAAAAGGAGTTAATGTAGACACATACTTGGGGAACGGGGAAAACATATATGCATCAACGGAAAATCTTTACGTGGCCGTTACAAAACATGTACCGGTGAAAAAGGACCTTGTTATATACGATTCCGCAAATCCTAAAGAAAGGATAATTCCAAATTATAATGAAAGGGAAACCTTAGTTTACAGATTTACTTTTAAGGGAAGTGAATTAAACTACACCGGTAAGGGTACGGTACCGGGAGATATACTTAATCAATTTTCCATGGATGAGAGTGGTGAATACTTCAGAATAGCAACGACAAAAGGAGATGTTTGGAGAGAAGATGAAGGAACCTCCAAGAATAATTTATATATATTGGATAAGGATATGAAAATAACCGGAAGCATAGAAGACATTGCACCGGGAGAGAGAATATACTCAGTAAGGTTTATGGGCGATAGGGCATACATGGTTACTTTTAAAACCGTAGACCCCTTATTTGTGATAGATTTGAAGGATGCGAAAAACCCGACGATTCTTGGAGCCTTAAAAATACCCGGTTATAGCGACTATTTACACCCCTATGACGAAAACCACATAATAGGTTTTGGCAAAGACACCATAGAAATAGTGAATAAAGATAATAAAGGAAATGAAATAGGGAGAAATGCTTATTATTTAGGAATGAAAATAGCCATATTTGATGTATCAGACGTGAATAATCCCATAGAAAAGCATGTAGAAAAAATAGGGGACAGAGGTACGGATTCGGAGCTATTGCATAACCATAAAGCATTACTGTTTTCAAAGGAAAAGAATCTTATGGCATTTCCTATCACGGTAATGGAAGTAAAGGAAAGATCAAAGAAAATTAATGAGCTGGCATATGGGGAATTCGCTTTCCAAGGTGCCTATATATACAATATTGACTTGGATAAAGGTTTTAATTTAAAAAGCAAAATTACCCATATAAGTGACGAAGAGTATTTAAAATCAGGCACCAATTGGTATCAAAGTGGCAACAACGTAGAAAGAATACTATATGTAGGTGATAATTTATATACACTATCTAAAAACATGGTTAAAGCCCATGATATGAACAGTATGAAACAAAAAGGTGAGCTGGAAATAAAAGTGGATTAACAACGGTCATCCTGAGCAAAGCGAAGGATCTTAAGACTCTTCAGCAAGCCTCAGAGTGATACCAAGGCCGTATGAACAATACACGTTAAGCGTTGATTACAGTAAATAAATATTCCGTTAATTGCACATATTGCTTTCGTATAATATAATAAATGTTGTACGAAAGCAAATTTATTTTTTATAATATCATATATATTTATCATGAATATAGTTTTTATTTAAAAAGGAGTCTTTATGAATTTCGTTGAAAGTTTTAAATCGGCTTTATATAGTGTAAGAGCAAATAAGATGAGGTCTTTTCTGACTATGTTGGGAATAATCATAGGAATTTCATCTGTTATAACCATCGTTTCCATAGGTCAAGGGGGTAAAAAAGCCATAACGGGGCAGTTTGAAAAAATAGGGATGGATATAATTAATATAAAAGTAAAAACGAGAGATTCAGGTATAGAAAAAAGGGATTTACTTACACTAAAAGATGCTAAGTCCATAAAAAGCAAGATACCCGGAGTGACTTATGTTATTCCCTACATAGAAGGGTTTTGCTATTTTAAGACTGAAGACCAAAAAAAAGAAGCAGCAGTGGGAGCGGTGACGGAGGACTTTACAAAGCTTATTAATCTGAAAATGTTATCCGGCAGATTTCTCAATAAAAATGACTTGGAAAGCGGGAAAAATGTTATAGTGATAGATGATTTGACAGCTATGAAAATATTTGGACGCATGGATGTATTGGGTGAAAAGATTAGGATAAGTTCGGGAAATAGGGAAGTAAATACTGTTGTGGTAGGGGTATGTGAAAATAATATAGGTGATCTGGCCGCTATGTTTGGTGACAATTACCCATCCGTCGGATATTTCCCTTTGACCATAGCCGATAAAGTTTTGGGTTACACGGATTTATATGCTATGGCGGTGGCTGTAGATGACATGTCCAAGGCTAAAGAAATATCATCAAGAATAATCAGGCTTTTGGAACAATCCCATAGAAATAAAGATAAATACGTTGCTGAAGAAGGATTTAAAGAAATGGATATGGTAAACAATATCATGAATATATTTACAGGGGTATTGGGTGCTATTGCCGGTATATCGCTATTGGTGGGCGGTATTGGTGTTATGAATATAATGTTGGTTTCGGTGACGGAAAGAACAAGAGAAATAGGCATCAGAAAAGCTTTAGGTGCGAAAAACAGAGATATATTATTGCAGTTTCTAACGGAATCTTTGATTCTTTGTTTAATAGGCGGAATAATCGGAATGTCCATAGGAGTAGCTGCGGGATACGGCATCGGAAAAATGATAAACATATCCATAGGTCTATCATTTGCAGTTGTTTTGGCTGCATTTGCTTTTTCATCTGCTATCGGAGTATTTTTCGGATTATATCCTGCAAATAAAGCCGCAAAGCTCGACCCTATAGATGCGTTGAGATACGAATAAATATGATGTGAGAATTGGGATGTGAGATGTTTACTATTGATACATAGATGTCAGTGTTTGTAATAATGTACAAAGGAAGGTGGATTTTATGACTGTTTATCCGGGGAAAAAAGGGAACC
>CAZQHS010000052.1:0-11675 GCA_964593485.1 uncultured Clostridiaceae bacterium | reverse complement strand
CCAACCTGCTGATTACAAGTCAGCTGCTCTGCCGATTGAGCTACACCAGCATATATAAGAAATTCTAATAGTTTACTTTGTGCCCAAATGGCTAAAATAAATGGCGACCCAGAACGGGCTCGAACCGTCGACCTCCAGCGTGACAGGCTGGCATTCTAACCAACTGAACTACTGGGCCTTAATATGGTGGGCACAATAGGGCTTGAACCTATGACCCCCTGCTTGTAAGGCAGGTGCTCTCCCAGCTGAGCTATGCGCCCTCAGCCTTATTTGGTGACCCGTGGGGGAATCGAACCCCCGTTACCGCCGTGAAAGGGCGATGTCTTGACCGCTTGACCAACGGGCCAAAAATGGTGATCCACCGGAGAGTCGAACTCCGGACACCATGATTAAAAGTCATGTGCTCTGCCTACTGAGCTAGTGGATCATGTAAATATACTCACATTTATACATTCTACATGGCGAGGTCTCGTTTGTCAATAATATTTTTTTACATTTTTCCGCACTTTATAGATTGTAGCTACTTCTCATATTATCTTACAGCCTTATATTGCTACGATAATTGTCATTTTCCAGGCTTACTGAAGGCCTCAAGAGCCTTAACTTTGCTCAGGATGACACCAAAACCATGTGAACTGTAACAAACTGTACGCTTAATTGCCTCTGTCGGCATGGTGTTTTCGTAGAAACATGCGAAAAGTCTTATATATTATTTTGAGACATTCGCAAAGTTATTATAACAAGATTACAATAAAGAGTTTTGTTTTTTAGCAAAACTCTACCCGAGCGTTGGGGGCGAGGTGGGAGATATACTCGCCGCTTATAGAAGCGGAAAACATCTTTACACCTCGTTATAATAGTATTATTTAGAATTTGCAATAAAAGTTTACTTTTTTGATAATATATCTCCTGCAACTACAATACCTGTTACTGAGGATTGCATCAATCCTCTTGTAATCCCGGCTCCGTCACCTATTGTATATAAGTTTTCTATTGCTGTTTCAAATTTGTCATTTACGGCAACTTTGGAAGAATAAAACTTGCATTCCACACCATATAGCAAAGTATTTTTCGAATTTAAACCCGGGGCTATTTTATCAAAAGCTTTTATAGATTCTATTATAGATATCAAATATCTATGTGGCAGTACATAGCTTAAATCCCCCGGTATTGCATTGTTCAATGTAGGGATGGTGCTGGATTTATTAAGCCTATCCTTATCTGTTCTTCTTCCTTGGAGTAAATCTCCTAACCTTTGAACTAATATTCCTCCCCCGGTAAGCATGTTTGCCAATCTTGCCACATATTTCCCATACTTAATCGGATCCTTAAAAGGCTCTGTAAATCTTGTGGAAACCAACAATGCAAAATTTGTATTATCGCTTTTCATACCTTTATCCGAATAACTGTGTCCGTTAACCAGTGCCAATCCGCCTTCATAGTTTTCCTGAGATACTACTCCTCCCGGATTCATGCAAAATGTTCTGACTTTATTATCAAATGTATCAGAAAAATATACTAATTTTGCTTCATATAAATCTTTTGTCAAATGATCCATAATGCTGTTAGGAACCTCTACACGCACGCCTATATCAACAGCGTTATTGTTTGTCTTAATATCATGTTTCACTGTCTGTTCCGAAAGCCACTCCGCTCCCCCTCTACCGGGAGCCGCTATTACATAATCTGCGTATATTATCTTTTCTTCTTCACCATTCTTTTTCATTGATACGCCTTGAACCTTACCATCCTTTGTGATTATATCAATAGCCGTGGTTAATTCGGAAAATTCAACTCTTTTTTCATTTACCAGATAATCATACATTGCCCCGAGGACCAAATAAGCCTTTTCTGTCCCCAAATGCCTAACGGGACACGGTATGAGTTTAATATTATGTTTAGAAGCCTCATATTTTATATCTTCAATGGCTTTAATATTTAATCCGTGTATTTCACTCTTGGCACCAAAGCTTAAATATATGGAATCCGCGTATTCAATAAGTTCCTTTGCCCTATCTTCGCTCATATATTCCAAAATATTTCCGCCCACTTCTGGGCTAAGAGAAAGCTTGCCGTCACTGAAGGCCCCGGCCCCGGACCATCCAAAAGTAATGGAACAAGGTTCGCAACCGGCACATTTCCCTGTAATGCGTGAAGGGCAACTCCTGTTAGATAAAGTTTTGCCTTTATCTATAATCAATATCTCATAGTTTTTATTGTTTTTCACTAATTCAATTGCCGTAAATATTCCTGCCGGCCCCGCACCGACTATAATAATATCATATTTGTTTTTCATTTATACCAACCTTATAAAGCTATTTTTACAATTCCATCTGGATTTAGGATTTGTAACCTTTGATATATTATCAGAAACATCTATCTCCGTCAAATACCACTTATCCACATTTTAAAATCTTTTTCCAGATTTAAAAAGATTTTTTTACATTTGTTATGTAAACACGACAATTTTTTCACTTTTCCCGAATATTCGCCATTAGAAGGCTTACATCTTTCTACAAAATTTAATCCACATTATCCACACTATCCACAGAGATATGCACATATGTTCGGATTTTTGTTATTCTTATTGATATTTCGATGGTTAAAGAGGCTATAAATTTTGTCTATTTAGGTTATCCACTAATTACATAATATCTGTGGGTAACTTTTTTTGGTATGATATTTGCGTTAGCTATATTTCGATTTATCAGCAAATTTTGTGAATTGTCCCAACCATACCAATTCTACGGTACCTGTGGGCCCGTTACGTTGTTTTGCTATTATAACTTCTCCTATATTCTTTTTTTCCGTATCCGGATTATAATATTCATCCCTATATAAGAACATAACAACATCAGCATCTTGTTCGATTGCCCCTGACTCCCTGAGGTCCGAAAGAATAGGCCGGTGATCTCCCCGCATTTCCGGTGCCCGGCTCAATTGGGATAATGCCACAACGGGTACTTCCAATTCTTTAGCCAAAGCTTTTAAGGATCTTGATATGTTTGAAATTTCCTGCTGTCTGCTTTCATACTTTCCCGAGTTATTCATAAGTTGCAGATAATCAACCAATACCAACCCCAAACCATGTTCAATTTTTAGCCTCCTGCATTTAGCTCTCATTTCCGTAATGGAAATGGCAGGAGTATCATCAATAAATATAGGTTTGTCTGATAAAGAACCCATGGCTCTTGCAAGCTTTATCCATTCGTCCTCAGTAATATCGCCTGTTCGCAAACGGTGGGCATCTATCAAAGCTTCGGAACACAGGAGTCGTAGAGACAGTTGTTCTTTTGACATTTCCAAGCTGAATATAGCTGCGGTATGCCCTTCTTTGACGGAAGCATTTTGGACTATATTCATCATAAGGGACGATTTCCCCATGGATGGCCTGGATGCAATCAATATCAGATCGGATTTTTGCATCCCGGAAAGCTTTGAGTCCAAATCGGCAAAGCCTGTGGGTACACCTGTTATCTTGCCCTTATTTAAATAAAGCTCTTCGATTTTATCAAAGTTCAATGATAATAACTTTTTTATGGGAATAAAACCTTGGGTTGACCGGCTTAAGGAGATATTAAATATACCTTTTTCCGCATCATCAACTATAGCTGCAGGCTCCTGTCCACTATCAAAACATTTTGAAATGATCTCGTTTGAAGATTTAATCAGCTTCCTAAGGGTTGATTTTTCCAAAACTATTCTTGCATAATATTCTATATTATGCACTGTAGGAACTATATTCATAAGTTGTGTGAGGTAAGTTATACCGCCTACCGCCTCAATAGTCTTCCTGCTTTTCAGCCTATCAGTCAATGTTATCAAATCCACAGGCTCCCCAGCATTATAAATGTTTACAATAGCCTGGAATATTTCGTTATGCACTTCCCTGTAAAAATCATCATCTTTAAGAATCTCCGCCCCTATGGATATGGCTTCTTTATCCAGCAACATGGCACCTAATACGGACTGCTCCGCTTCAATACTGTTAGGCGGAATTCTCTGAATTAACTGGTTCATTTTTAATCACCTCTACGAATTCAACGGATTCACCGAAAGAAAATTAATAATTTCATGTATAGTCCCCACCGGAATTATATTTATTCCTTCCAATCCCAAGATGTCTTTCACATTGTCTTTAGGTATTATCATATGGACAAAACCTTCCCTAATAGCAGCGATAACCTTTTCCCTGACACCCCCCACGGCCTTGATACCGCCGCTTATGGATATCTCTCCGGTAATACAGGCATCCGTTCTAAAGGGTATGTTGCCCACGGAGGAATAGAGCAAACATGTTATTGCAGCCCCCGCGGAAGGCCCGTCTACCTTGCCGCCACCTATACAGTTCACATGTATGTCAAAACTGTCGGTTTTCATCTTATAACTCTTTTTCAACACGGTAAGTGCATTAAAAAGTGAATCCCTGATCATTGACCCTGCGGTTTCATTGAACCTTATATTCCCCTTATCGTCTTGCCTTTGAAAGGAAACCGATTCAAACTCAATTATGCTCCCCATAAATCCGTTAACTCCGGCACCGAAAACTTTTCCCGTCTCATATTTCGTGTTTGTTTTTGATGCAGGTCTTTCAACGGATAGCCCCAAGGCATTATATGCTTTTTCATAATCTATACAAGCTTTTTCTTTATGATTCTCATAAAGACATTTACTGTAACAGTCAAGTAATACATTAACCGCTTTTCTCCCGTCATAAACATACTTGCTTATCAGGTCTTTGGCTTCATCTGTCATATCTATACCAAGCTTTTTACTCCACATATTTAAAATAGCTTGTATATTCTTTGGGCTTAAAGAATTAAAGAATACTTCCGAACATCTGCTCCTAAGAGCAGGATTGATTTCTTCCGGTCTTCTTGTAGTAGCCCCGATTAAAATAAAATCTGCCGGGGCACCGGATTCAAAAAGTGTCTTTATATATTTGGGTATTTGATTGCTGCTTTCATCGTAATAAGAGGATTCAAAATATACTTTTTTGTCTTCTAATACTTTTAAAAGTTTGTTTTGCAACGCCAAATCAAGTTCCCCTATCTCATCTATAAAAAGTATCCCCCCATGGGCTTCAGTAACAAGCCCGGGCTTTGGTTCAGGAATACCTGTTTCCGCCAAATCCCTATGAGCTCCTTGGTAAATAGGATCGTGTACGGAACCTAAAAGAGGATTTATTGATTCTTTTGGATCCCATCTGACAGTTGCACCGTTTACCTCTATAAAAGGTGCTTCCTTTCCGAAAGGACTGTATTCTTTTTCCTTGGCTTCTTTCAAAGCAATTCTTGCCGCTGAGGTTTTGCCTACCCCGGGTGGCCCGTATATCAATATATGCTGAGGATAAGGAGAAGCAATTTTTGAAATCAATGAAACCATGGCTTCGCCCTGTCCTATGATTTCAGCTGCATCATGGGGTCGCAATATGTCTCTTATTTGCCTCGACAAGGATACGGTTTTCTTTTTTTCAATTTGAGCATATTTTCTCAAAGTTGCCGGGCTTTCGCTATCTGTGTGTTTATTAATGATTTGTAACTTCAACTGTTTCATGTATTCTTTTTCGTTCTGCTCTAACTTGTGTAAAATTTCGTGATTAATAAGCTTTTCCATGTAAATACGAGCGGCATTATCGGAGAGCTTGTCCCTGAGCCTGTCAATCACTACATCCAAATCTTGTTGTTTGCTGATATCAAGTGTTTCTCCCATAGGATTCAATAAACTCCAAAGCTTTTTTGCTTTATCAATAGGGTTTTCTATCTTTTCAATATCTTCAATTCTCTTATCACCGTATATCTTTTTCCCATAATCAACAAGTAAATCCAATGCTTCATCATTACTGCATATTTTGCTATGTCCCAACTTCATTACCTCACTTTTTATTCTTCAACTACTTTTACATTAATTTTTGATGTAATTTCAGGATATACCTTTATTTCTATTTCATGGTTCCCCAATGCTTTTATGGGCTCATTCAATACTATTTTCTTTTTATCAATTTCTATTTTGTGCTGCTTCTTTATGCCGTCGGAAATGTCTTTGTTGGTTATAGAGCCGAATAGCTTTCCACTGGCCCCGGCTTTTGATTTGATGACTATTTCCAGCTTACTTATTCTTTCCGATAGCTCCCTTGCTTCATCTATTTCTTTAGCTTTCTTACCTTTATCCGCCTCCTTTTTAATATGTATCTCCTTCAACTTGCCGGAAGTAGCTTCTATGGCAAAGTTTTTAGGCAAAAGATAGTTCCTGGCATAGCCGTCGCTTACATTTACGATTTCATCTTTCTTTCCCAATGCTTTTATATCCTTCAAAAGTATAACCTTCATCATCTCTCCCCTTCCTTTAAATATTCATCAAGTGCTTTTTCAATAGTTTTAACGGCTTCATCCATGGAAATGTCAGAAAGTTGTGCACCTGCTACGGTTAAATGACCTCCTCCGCCAAGTTTTTCAAGAACCACCTGGACGTTTACATCACCTAAGGATCTGCCGCTAATAAATATATGACCTTCTATTTTGGATAAAACAAACGAAGCATTTATCCCTCTTATATTTAAAAGCTCATCTGCTGCCTGAGCAGCTATTAAAGCCGGGTTGGGGATATTGTCGGGAATTACTGATATAGCTATGCTGTTTTTGTACATTCTTGCAGCTTTCACTACCTCCGCCCTATCCAAAAAAGTATCCATATCATCCTGAAACAGTTGCCTTGTTAAGGTGGTATCGGCACCTGCACCTCTTAAAAAAGATGCCGCTTCAAAGGTCCTTATGCCGGTTTTAAAAGAAAAGTTTTTGGTATCTATAAATATACCGGCCAACAGTGCTTCTGCCTCTATTTGCTTTATCCTCGGTTTTTCAAACATATATTGAAGTATTTCAGTAACCAATTCACTGGTGGAAGAAGCATAAGGCTCAATATATGCAAGCACCGCATCGTTTATAAAATCAGTAGCCCTCCTGTGGTGATCTATTACAACCTTTTTCTCCGCCTTTTTTATTAAATCCGGTTCCATGGTAAAATTAGGCCTATGAGTATCAACAATTATTAATAGCGTATTTTTCCCCGTCAAGGTAAGAGCTTCTTGTCCTGATATAAATATATTATCATATTCTTTATCTTCTTTCAGCTCAAACCAAAGGTTTTCTATTCCTTTGTTTATCTTATTTATCACTATATGGGTGGGTTTCCCCAAGTTGGCACAACACCTGTAAACCCCCAACGCCGAACCGATACAATCCAAGTCAGGCATTTCGTGACCCATTATAACTATGTCACTGGCCTGCTCAATAAGCTGTCTCAATGCATAAGCTATAACCCTGGCCTTTACTTTCGTTCTTTTTTCCACGGCTTTTGATTTGCCGCCGTAAAAAGACAGTTTGTCATAATTCTTAACGACAGCTTGGTCGCCGCCTCGTCCCAAAGCAATATCCATAGCTGCACTTGCAAAGTCCTGAAGTTCCCCCAAGGTTTTACCATTTACCCCCACACCTATACTCAAAGTTATGGGTATCTTGTTCCCGCTATTGATTTCTCTTACAGTATCTAATATTTCAAACCTTTTTTCCTCAATCATCCGAAGTTGTTTCTGACTAAAATGCAGTATGTATTTATCCCCTGAATATTTTTGAATGGAAGCATTATTGCTCCCTGCCCAAGAACCGATAATTCTATCCAAATCAGCCCCTATAACGGGCTTGAACCCCTCTTCCATACCTTTTAAGACTTCATCCAAATTATCTATTTGGAATATTGCCACAGCATTTCTCTCATCTAAGTATTTATTTTTTAACTGTACAAAATCAGTCCTGTCCACAAGATATATCATTACTATCTTCTTTTGTGCATTATCCTCATAGATTTCAAAATCTTCACAATGCAAATCATAATACTTGTCTTTTATTAAAACATTCTTGAATTCATCCTTTTCTTCAAATAAGACTTCATCAAGTTCAAAGCCGGGCAAATACAATTCCACCTTTTCCTCCAAAAGATATTCCCCCTGATAAATGGAAGAAAAAAAGGAGTTGTACCAGTTAATATTACCCTGGTCATCTGTAATGACTAAAGGAAAAGGAAAATTCAATATAGCATTTTTCGTTGCGGAATCAACTTTATCGGAAAGCTTTTCTATATGTAACCTCAGCTCTTCCTTTTTTTGATTTTTCTCTTTAAAATTAAAATAAGCAAGGTATATCAAAACAGTGATCGCAAATAAGCCCAGCATAAGATTGTAATAAGAAATAACAATAGAGCAAAAGCCTATTATCCATAAATAAATATTTGAGTCGGGTTTTAACATGAAAAATCTGATTTTGTCTTTCATTTATATCCCCCCGCTATACCTTTTTCCTATCTTTCTAATATCAAAAATTGCATCGAAAATCCCCGCTATCATCAAAAGATTCTGTAAGGCAAAAAATAGAATAACAAGTATTATGACTTTTACATATTTTGTAATGCCGTATTTGGCAAGCATAAAACTTGCCATGGATAACCCTATAACTGTAAAAACCCATTTTAAAAGAAAAATAATATTAACAATAACTGTTTCTACATTGGGT
The DNA here is from genome assembly GCA_964593485.1 of uncultured Clostridiaceae bacterium. Lineage (GTDB taxonomy): Bacteria > Bacillota > Clostridia > Lutisporales > Lutisporaceae > JAAYKT01. Next base: position 3,111 of record CAZQHS010000052.1, on the reverse strand, counting down.
ATTTTTAAATAAAATGCACCCATAGTCAAAAACATTAAGAAAAAAATTCCTATAGAAAAGTTATCCGGTAGCCTCCACAGTGAAAATTGTTTTATATCTTCCAAAGTATATTTCATTCTGCTCAGTATTACCTTTGATAATTTAAAATTGGCAAAAGAAAACACAACACCGTTTATAATGAAAAAAGCCGGTATTATAAATTTAATGGCTTCAAGGCTTTGCTTAAATTTAACAGTAAATTCTTCAATCTGTTCTGCAGGAATTCCCATGTTCCGGTACATATCGGCAGCCCCCTCAGAAGCTTCATACATCATCTTTATAAGGTTATCCGCACCTTGAGACGGGGATTGCCCCATGATCCAAAAACTTATAATAATACCGGCGGCGGAGCATAAGCCCAAAATAAGGCCGGAAGTTAATATGTTAATGGAAGGGCTTACCTTTTTATTCATAAGGCTACCCATATAAATACCCGATATTCCGAATACCAGAAACAAGTATACGCCGCTGTATGGTTCTGTGAACATAGATACTAAAATACCTGCCACCACTGCAGAGATAAAACTCACCTTAAACCCGTTTCTGAATCCCATTATTATTATGGGAACAGCCCAAAACATGCCTATCAGTGATAAAAGGGGTATATAATATACCATTATGCCAAGTACCGCGGTTAATGATGCAAATACCGCACCTTCAACCAATGCTTTTGTATTAACAGTTTTCATAACTCACCTCTACCTATTCTGTCCCTTTAAATAATCCGAAAGTTCCGATAAATCGCCATACCACTTTTCCGTTTCATGCTCTTCCAATTTACCGATTTTTATTTTATCCATTATTTTTGAATCAATAACACTATGAGTATATCCTAATCTTTTTGATAGGATATATGTAACAAGAATTATATTTGAAAGCACATCTAAAAGAGCGTCTCTGTTCACCTTTGAGCCTTTTAGAAGGTTATGAAACAAAGAAGCTATGGAAGTCAAAAGTTCGGATTTTAAAAATTCAATTATTCTTATATTCCGCGTTATATCTGTATCAAAATTCATGCAATTCCCACCTTTCCATCCTCTATTAATTCTATGAAAGATTTGTTTTTCCTGCAAATTGTAGTAAATGAGTAAGAAAAACCGAGGGTGAAAATATAGGAAAAAACCCGAAAAATCGGGTTTTTTTGCATATTATTCTGATGTAAACGGGAGCAATGCTATATTCCTTGCCCTCTTTATTGCTAATGTAAGCTGTCTTTGGTGCTTTGCACAGTTTCCTGATATTCTCCTTGGAATTATCTTTCCTCTTTCCGAAAGATATCTTCGCAGTTTATTTACATCTTTATAATCAATTGATTCTACTTTATCTATACAAAAGCTGCATACACGCTTTTTGGGTTTGCGCATTCTGCCGCCTCCGCCTGAACCACGTCTATTCAATATTTTTCCCTCCAATCACTATTAAAATGGGAGATCATCGTCCTCTTCCACCGGATGGAAATCATCATCCCCTACACTTTCCATGGTGGGCTGAGGCCTTGGGTCTCCTCCTCTATCCAAGAATTGAACTTCGTCAGCAATTATATCGTAGGAATAACGTCGTTTTCCTTCCTGATCATCCCAGGTTCTTGACTGCATTCTTCCCGCAACCGATACTAATCTGCCTTTTCCCAAGTATTTGTGACAGTTCTCCGCACTCTTACCAAATACGACAACGGGTAAGAAATCAGCCGTAGGCTGGCCTTCTTTTTTAAAAATTCTGTCTACCGCGACGGTAAACCTTGTAATGGCCAATTGATTATCAGAAGCATATCTGATCTCAGGGTCCCTCGTTAACCTGCCCACTATGGCTACTCTATTCACAACTACACCACCTATTCTTATTTTTCAATCCTCACAATTATATGCCTTAAAATGTCTTCAGTAATACCAAATACCCTATCCAATTCCTTGGGTATCTCGCTGCCGGCATTATACTTCATATATACATAAAAGCCTTCCATGTAGTCTTCTATAGGATAAGCAAGTTTCCTCTTACCCCAATCGTCAATAGTTTCAAGCTCTCCATTTGCTTCTACAATGGCCTTGAATTTCTCGACTATAGCAGTTAAGGCTTCCTCTTCAACATCAGGCTTTATAATATAGATGGTCTCATATAAATTCATAATCTTCACCTCCTCCCCACGGACTAACGGCCCTGCACGCGCAGAGCGGGGATTTATGCCATACAATTATAGCATTATAAAATTTTTATAGCAATAAAAAATTTTTTGTCTCTATATGGGTACAATCCACACTATAGATTATCTATAATCAGATTATTGTATTTGATGCGATTGCTGAGTTACAAGGCTAAAGCCCTTCCACAACGCAATCTCTATCAAACACTAATATTTCTTACATTGGTAGCATTAAGTAAACAAAGTGTTAACTGTATTGCTATATGGGTTACTGTCCACATTATAGATTAGCTATTAATAGCAGATTATTGTATTTGACTTCTGAATTAAAGGCATTAATACTTACCGATGGGAGGCTCTATGTTGTCAGGTAATGGACATCTATAGGACCCGCCGTTTTGCTTTAATACAAGACTTTTAGCCTTCTTAATTGCTTCGGGATTCTTCATTGTTTTAATTGCAGATAAAGCCATAACTTTTGCTGATATGAGTAGTCCCTTGTATGCGATTTGGCTTTTTGACTGCCCTGTCATTTGCCATGTATGCCCTATGTTACCTATACAGGCAGTTGCAACATTAAAATTAATAGTCGGGACAATATAACACACATCTCCCACGTCTGTTGAGCCTGATACATATTCGGTGTTTCTCCAATCATACGGATGAACTACAGAATCCAACGGTTTATCCAATTTTTCATTTATACTTTCTTCCCCATACTTTTCTATTATATGTTCTTTTATTATATCTAAAGTAGTGTCATTATAGCTTAACAAATATGCCTTTGCTAACTTATAATCGTCTTCATTCCATTTTGGTGCTCCTACTTCGCTAAAAGCTTCATCAGCAATTTTTGCTAAAGCTGCGTTAGGTATATAGTCTGAGAATGCCATCGTAATTTCATAATCCACTATTGTTTCTGTCATAAGAGCGGC
>CAZQHS010000051.1:0-12166 GCA_964593485.1 uncultured Clostridiaceae bacterium | reverse complement strand
AGCGGTTATATCAATACGATATAACCGCTTTTTAAGTTAAGCATTATAAAAAAAACAATTTAATTAAATGCGTGCCAATATTTCCTCATTTAATATGGTACATGGCAATAAAAGCGGCTTTTTCAATCTATGTCATACTAAAAATTCATTAGCAACTATATTGTTTAACAACATAACGATAGCCATTAAATACGGCGAAGCCGCTTTTCTTATGCTTAAATATTGTTTATGAAATGAATACAAACGCCAACCAATCCGGGCCCGGTATGAACCCCTAAGGCAGGTCCTATTTGTCCTAACATCATCTCCTTGACATTGGGTAAGCTTGACAATATCTCCTTAATATGCAATGCTTCTTTCTCCGCATACCCGTGCATAATCGCCATATTAACCGAATATCCTTCTGTTATTTCTTTTGCTATCTCAACAAGTTTATCCAAAGAACGTTTCCTGCCTCTCACCTTGGCATAACTGAAGTATTTACCCTCTTCATTTACGGAAATGATGGGTTTTATATCTATAATATCACCTATAGTCGCTGCCACGGTATTCATACGGCCACCCTTTCTTAGGTATTCTAAAATGGGCAAACAGTAGAATACCTTAACCCTGTCCCTCAGTGCAAGCACTTTTTCCTTTATTTCCTCTATCTTTAATCCTTCCGCAATCATTTTGGCAGCTTCATAAACCATAAAACCTAAGCCCATAGAAAGAGTTTTTGAATCAATAGCTACTATATTAAGATCCGGGAAATCTTTACGGGCTAATTCAATCATATTGAAGGTACCACTCAGACCGCTGGAAATATTAATGGACAGAACGTTTTTTATGCCTTCTTTTCTTAACCTTTCAAAAACTTCAATAGCATCAGAGAGAGAAGCCATGGAGGTTTTTGGAATCTCATCGGGCATTCTTTTGTAAATTTCTTCAGGTGTAATATCAATATTGTCCTTGTATTCTTTGTCTCCATAGATCACTCTCAAAGGTAAGGTTAGGATCGAATAATCTTGTAAAATCTTTGCCGGCAGATCACAGCTGCTATCTGTAAGCAATGCAATCTTTTCACTATAATTTCCCATTCTCTTTCCTCGCTTTTTATTTATTAAACTATTTGTTTTGTACTTTGTTCATAGCCTCTTTTATCATTTTAGGTGCAATTTTGCATTTTTCTTCCGATACAGCACATACAGCAAATCTTAAACCCAACTTTAAAGGTATTGCATATAGGTTCTCTTCCATTAGCATATTATTTATTTCCATAGAATTTTTGCAGGGAATGCTGATAAAAAACCCATCCCTGTATGGAAGTATATCTAAGTCTGCTTCTTTAGCCGCTTCAACAAAAACATCCGCTCTTCTTTGAAGCATTGTTTTATAAGTTTTTAATTCCTCCTCATAGGCCAAAAGCTTGGTTTCATCATTCGTGATTCTTGACAAGACTTCCATTGCCCCTCTATTGCAGTTTGACCAATTTGCCCTGCTTGAATGGGAGCATGAGTAATAGAATTCATCTGCGATGTCCTCATTTGATGAGACACAAATAGCCGCACCTATCCTCATTCCGTACATAGTATGACTTTTAGATAAACTGTAAGCAATTACTATCAATACATTTTCAGGAAGATTGGAAAATTGTTGGAAAAACTTTCTTCTTTCATCCCCTTTGCCTGCGTAGTCTATGTAAGCAGCATCAACTAAAATAACAATTCTGTTTTCTTTATCTTGTGCATTTTCCTTGGCCATATCCAAAACCATTTTCCATTCATCATCGCTTAGACTGTATCCCGTCGGGTTATGGGCAGGACTGTTTATTATTGCAACTATTCTTTTTTGCTTATTCAGCAACCTTTCAAAGTTTTCCTTAAATGATTCCATATTAAACTCGTTCTTGTCATTCAATAGTTCATAGTTTTCTACCTTTCTGCCATATTCTTCGGAAATGGTGACATAAGGCTTCCAGTACCAATCAGAAACTAAAACAGAGTCGCCGGGGTTTGTATAATTATATATAGTATGTCTGACAGAGCCTGAACCGCCCGGAGTAGCAACCGCTTTTATAAATGCATGGGGCTTATAGCTTTTGAAACATCCCTTTATTATAGCATCCAAAAAATCAGGTTGGCCCGCAACCAATGCATAAGCCGCAATTGCTGCATTGGGTAAATTTTTTAGTTCATTATATACTGTTTCCAAACACACCAATTCGCCCTTGTCATCCATCAGGGCTCCTAAGGTAGAGTTAATTACTTTGTCAGTTCCGTATTTTTTAGTTGCTTCTTGTGCTTTAGCTGCTAAAGCAAAAATTGCATCATCCTCTCTTGGCCATACGGCGTGACCAGCTACCATACTGGTTATCATAAAATCACCTCTATGTTTTTATTTTCATTTTAATTTTAACCTTTCCCTTGGTATTCGTCAATAAAAGGGGAATTGCATTTTTCACTTTACAATTGTTTTGCTTATAGATAAAATTAGAATACGATGTGTTTTTAAATTAGCTGAATATAGTATATACTTATAAAGTAAACTAATGGTCAAGTAAGTGCCGTTTAATATAACAAACTTATAGGGGGAATTTATTATGAAAGATTACAAAACGAAAAACCTAAGAAACGTAGCAATAATCGGACACGGAAGCTCCGGAAAAACATCGTTGGCAGAAGCTATGCTTTATAACACTGGTGTGTTAGACAGGTTTGGAAAAGTTGATGACGGAAATACAACCACGGATTATGATCCCGAAGAGATTAAGAGAAGGATTTCCATTACAGCGGCTATTGCACCTTGTGATTGGAATGGTGTAAGAATAAATCTTATTGATACTCCCGGATATTTTGATTTTGTGGGAGAGTTGGTTGCAAGTCTGAACGTAAGTGACAGTGCAATAATTACGGTTGATAGTGTTTCAGGAATAGAGGTTGGAACTGAAAAAGCCTGGGACTTGGTAGAGGAACGAGGCGTTCCGCATCTATTCTTCATAAACAAAATGGATAGGGAAAATGCAAACTTCTTTAAGGTAGAAACAGAACTTAGAGAGGTTTTTGGAAATAAGGTAGTACCCATTCAAATTCCTATCGGGTCTGAAGTTAATTTTAAGGGTGTAATAGACTTGATAGATATGAAAGGGAAAATAATAGAAGGAAACAAGATTATAGAGACTGAAATTCCCTCGGGTTACGAGGATAGGATTGAAGAATTCAGAAACATAATTATTGAGGCAGCAGCACAATCTGACGAGGAGCTGATGGAAAAATACTTTGATGGTGAAGAGTTAACAAAAGAAGAAATCATAAAAGGACTTAAAATCGGTGTATTGAGTGACGAAATCATACCCGTATTATGTGGCTCATCATTAAAGAACATCGGGGTAGATTGTGTGATGGACACGATAGAGAGACTATTCCCATCACCTTTAGATGTGAAGAACTACACATTTAAAGATGTAAAGTCCGAGGAGACAAAGGAACGTGGTTTTGATATAAATCTTCCATTTAGTGCACATGTTTTCAAGACATTGGCAGACCCCTTTGTGGGAAAAATATCCATGTTCAGAGTTATGTCCGGTACCTTGAAGGCCGATTCTGAAGTATTTAATACAAATAAAGAAAAAAAGGAAAGGCTAAGCGGGATTTTCTTGTTAAGGGGTAAAAAGCAAATTCCCATGACGGAAATAATAGCCGGGGATATCGGTGCAGTGGCAAAGTTGCAATATACCACTACAGGAGATACTTTATGCGATGCCAACAATTTAGTGTTATATGACGATATTAAATTCCCGGAACCGAACATTTCCATGGCAATAGAACCAAAATCAAAAGGTGACGAAGACAAGATAGGCAGCGGACTACAAAGATTAATGGAAGAAGACCCCACTTTGCGTGTAGAAAAAAACATAGAAACCCGGCAAACATTGATTTCGGGCATCGGTGAGCAGCATTTGGAGATTGTTACAAAAAAACTTGCCAATAAATTTGGAGTAGATGTTATACTTAAGGATCCAAAAGTACCTTATAGAGAAACTATTAAGAAATCCGCAAAAGCCGAAGGTAAACACAAAAAGCAATCCGGCGGACACGGACAATATGGTCATGTCTGGGTTGAATTTGAGCCGAGCACAAGTGAAGAAACAGATTTTGAATTTGTAGATAAAATAGTTGGAGGCGTTGTGCCGAGACAGTATATACCTGCTGTAGAAAAAGGTTTGAAAGAATGCATGGAACAAGGTGTGTTGGCAAATTATCCTGTAGTTAATATAAAATGTACATTATATGACGGTTCCTTCCACCCCGTAGACTCTGCCGAAATGCCTTTTAAAATTGCAGCCTCGTTGGCATACAAAAAAGGAATGGCCAATGCGGGTCCCGTATTGTTGGAGCCCATATACTATGTAGAGGTGGCCGTACCTGACCAATACATGGGTGATATAATAGGTGATTTAAATAAAAAAAGAGGAAGAGTTTTAGGCATGGAACCGGCAGGCAAATATCAAAAAGTAACAGCAGAGGCTCCTTTATCGGAGATGTTTAAATATGCAACGGATTTAAGGTCTATGACTCAGGCAAGAGGAGAGTTTACCATGAAATTTGTCAGATATGAAGAAGTTCCGGCACAGATAGCACAAAAAGTTATAGAAGCTGCTAATGCAGAAAAGGACAATTAATAAAAGATTATTCAGGGAATTTCATTGAATAGGTATAAAGCATTAGAAAAAGAAAGATACGGCAGATTAATCATTTGCCGTATCTTTTTATATAGTAGGAAAGTTCTACTTTCTTACTATATAAAAAACAATTTATTTAAATGCCGTGCCAATATTTCCTCATTTAATATGGCACATGGCAATAAAAGCGGCTTTTTCAACCTATGTCATATTAAAAATTCATTAGCAACTATATAGTTTAACAACATAACGATAGCCATTAAATGTGGCGGAGCCGTATCTTTTAATTTAATTATAGTTAAAATACTTGTAATGGCTAATAAAATGAATTATAATTAAAGTCAAGGAAGGTCAAAGTCTAACAGAAAGAGGGATTTCATGTCAAGAATAAGTGATATTATCGAAGCTTTTATTAATGAATTGATAGAAGAAGCCGAAGGTACCATAGAATTTGGCAGAAATGATCTTGCCAATCAATTTAATTGTGCCCCGTCCCAGATAAATTATGTTCTGACAACAAGATTTACTTCCGATAGAGGTTATTGCATAGAGTCAAGAAGGGGTGGCGGTGGATATATAAAAGTATCCAAGGTTGACATAAGTAAAAATGAATATCTTAAAAACATTTTATCAAATGAATTTGGAGATAATTTGAATAAGGAAAGTGCTTTTCGCTTTATTGAGGCCATGTATAAAGAAGATTTGATTGATGAACGAATCATGAATATTATAAAATCCGCTATTGATGACAATACACTTTCTCTGATTTCTAGACCTTTAAGGGATAGAATAAGAAGCGAAATCTTCAAAGCCATGTTGGTGTCGGCTCTACTCTAATGCTATTTAGAGTAATTATATATGAAATATTGTGATTGCGGGGAGTGTTGATTATGTTATGTGATGATTGCGGTAAAAGGGTTGCTACCGTGCATATCACAAAGATTGAAAACGGTAAGAAAACCGATTTTCATCTGTGTGATAAATGTGCAATGGCGAAAAATTCTTTTTCAATAAATACAAGTTTTTCAATAAATGATTTGCTTACAGGGATTCTTAATAATACGGAATTTTTTCCTTTGAAGGTGGGATTTTCAGACGAATTGAAATGTCCCGTTTGCGGCTTGAGTTATAACCGTTTTAGAGAAACCGGTAGATTCGGTTGTAGTAATTGCTATAAAGCATTTAGTGATAAGCTTAACCCTTTATTCAGAAGGTTGCATGGTAATATAAGTCATTCGGGAAAAATTCCTGTTAGAGCCGGGGGAAATATTAAAAAAGTGAGAGAGAAAGAAAGATTAAAGACGGCCTTAAATTTCGCCGTTAAAAATGAAGAATACGAAAAAGCGGCAGAATTAAGAGATAAGATTAAGGAATTGGATAGAATAAGTAAGGGGGAGGGGATAGTATGAGCGGATGGATTACAGAAAAGGGTCCGCAAAATGAGATAGTTCTGAGCAGTCGTATCAGATTAGCCAGAAATCTAAAAGATACTCCATTCCCAATATATTTAAAAGAAGAACAATCCCATAATGTTGTAAATTCCGTGAAAAGTCCTTTTGTTAATTCGCTGGATAGAGACTATTTCCTCTATAATATGGACAAAACGGATTCATTAGACAGGCAAATTCTTTTAGAAAAACATTTGATAAGTAAAGAACTTGCACAAAGTAATTATGGTGCAGCCATTATCAGAAAAGACGATATAATCAGCATAATGGTTAATGAGGAAGATCATGTGAGAATTCAGTCCATATTACCCGGACTGCAGATTATGGAAGCATGGAAATTAGCAGATGAGATAGATAACATGATGGAAGAAGAACTTGATTATGCATACGATGAAAAATTAGGCTATTTGACTTGTTGTCCCACTAATGTAGGTACAGGTATGAGGGCATCATCTATGGTTCACCTGCCGGCCCTTAACCTTACGGGAAGCATAGGAAAAATATTGCAAACCGTTACACAAATCGGGCTGACAATAAGAGGACTGTACGGTGAGGGTACAGAGATTTTGGGTAATTTATTTCAGATTTCAAACCAAATTACTTTGGGGCCTACGGAAGAAGAAATAATTGATAATACCAACGGTGTAACAAACCAGATTATCGATAAAGAAAGGGAAGCAAGAAATGTTTTGCTTAATAGCAACAGGATTCAATTAGAGGATAAAATATTAAGATCCTGGGGTATTTTGAAAAACGCAAAAATAATGTCTTCCCGGGAATGCATGAATTTGCTGTCGGATATAAGGTTAGGAGTGGATTTGGATATTATAAAAGGTTTATCCGTATCTACAATAAATGAAATTATGATTGATACGCAAAGTGCGGGCATAAGTAAATATGCAAAAAGGGAATTGACCGCTGAAGCAGGGGATATTATAAGGGCTCAGATTATAAAAGAAAAATTGTAATTATTATATAATAGCGGCAAATACGCTGCTTAAACTTTTGGAAGGAGGAAACTAATGGGAATGTTTGATAGGTTTACGGAAAAAGCACAAAGGGTTTTTATTCTTGCCCAAGAAGAAGCACTAAGGTTAAAACACAATTATATAGGGACTGAACATATTTTGTTAGGTCTTGTAAAAGAAGGAGAAGGAATAGCAGCACGGGTATTGAAAAGTCGTGGGGCTACTTTAGAAGATATAAGACAAAAGGTAGTAAATGCAGTAGGGATGGGAAGCGAGCCTGTAAAACAGGTTATGGGGCATACCGCCAGAACAAAAAACGTCATTGAAACAAGCTTGGGTGAGGCAAGGACTTTAGGACATAATTATGTGGGAACTGAACACTTGCTTTTAGGATTATTGCGGGAAAAGGACGGAATAGCTGCACAGATATTAGCAAATATGGGTATTGATATTAACAATACTTATGGGGATGTTGTGAAACAGTTGGGTGGGGAAGGGCAGAAAGATGTTAAAGATAAACTTTCCAAGGATGTGAAGACACCAAACCTTGACCAATACGGTAGGGACCTGACGGAAATGGCAATAGAGGGAAAGCTGGATCCCATAATCGGCAGGGATAAAGAAACACAAAGGGTTATTCAAATTTTGACCAGGCGAACAAAAAACAATCCTGTGCTAATAGGAGACCCCGGTGTTGGTAAAACAGCCATAGCCGAAGGGCTAGCACAAAAAATTGCAGGAGGTAACATACCGGAAATATTAAAAAATAAAAGGGTTGTAACTTTAGATTTATCATCCATGATAGCCGGTTCAAAATATAGAGGAGAGTTTGAAGAAAGACTGAAAAATGTTATGGCTGAAATTATCGAAAATAAAAACATTATACTCTTTATCGATGAAATGCATACAATCATCGGTGCCGGTGCTGCAGAAGGGGCAATAGATGCATCAAATATTTTAAAACCAGCATTGGCAAGAGGTGAAATACAGACAATCGGTGCAACAACCATAGATGAATACAGAAAATATGTAGAAAAGGATGCCGCATTAGAGAGAAGATTTCAACCCGTGATGGTAGAAGAACCGACCAAGGAAGAATCTTTTTTAATACTGCAAGGCTTAAGAGACAAATATGAAGCACATCATAAGGTGAAAATAACGGATGAATCGTTAAAGGCAGCCGTTGAATTATCTGACAGATATATAACCGATAGATTTTTACCGGATAAAGCAATAGATCTTATCGATGAAGCTGCATCTAAGGTAAGGATAATGACATTTACCGCACCCCCGGATGTGAAAAAAATAGAAGAAGAAATAGCTTCCTTGGGGAAGGAAAAGGCAGAGGCTATTAATTCTCAAAGTTTTGAGAAAGCTGCGGAAATCAGAGATAAAGAGCAGACGTTAAAGAAAAAATTAGAAAACGTGAGGAAAGAATGGAATGAGAAATCCGTTCACCAGGAGCCTATTGTGGATGAGCACGAAATAGCACTTATTGCTTCCGATTGGACGGGGATTCCCATTACAAGGCTTGCGGAGGGGGAATCTCAAAGACTTTTAAACTTAGAAGAAACATTGCATGAAAGAGTAATTGGACAGGATGAGGCGGTAAACGCCGTGTCCAAAGCAATTAAGAGGGCACGGGTAGGGTTAAAGGATCCCAAAAGACCGGTAGGTTCCTTTATATTCTTAGGCCCCACAGGTGTAGGCAAGACAGAATTATCTAAAGCATTGGCAGAAGTATTATTTGACGATGAAAATTCAATGATAAGAGTTGATATGTCAGAATACATGGAAAGGCATACAGTTTCCAAACTAATCGGCTCACCTCCCGGTTATGTGGGTTATGATGAAGGCGGGCAACTTACGGAACAAGTTAGGAGAAAGCCATACTCCGTAATACTGTTTGATGAGATTGAAAAGGCACATTCAGATGTATTTAATATATTGCTCCAGATTTTAGAAGACGGCAGACTTACTGATGGCAAGGGAAGGACTGTTGATTTTAAGAACTCGGTGATAATTATGACCTCAAATGTGGGAGCAAGCACAATAAAAAAACAAAATGTTATGGGATTTACGGTAGCAATGAATGAAAAGGAAAAGGCTTACGAAAGGATGAAAGAGAATCTTTTGGATGAACTGAGAAAATCTTTCAGGCCTGAGTTTATCAATAGAATTGATGATGTGATAGTATTCCATGAACTTGATAAGGAGCACCTAAAAGGTATAGTGGATTTAATGTTAAAAGACTTTGCTAAAAGAATAAGCGAACTTGAGATAAACGTTGAAGTCACAGATAAAACAAAGGATTATATAATAGAGAAGGGTTTTGATCCGGAGTACGGTGCCAGGCCTTTAAGAAGAGCCATCCAGAAAATGTTGGAGGATAAGCTGTCTGAAGAATTCTTAGCAGGCAATGTAAAGGCGGGGGATAAGGTGCATATTGATTCTGACGGAGAAAAATTGGTGTTTAGTTAAAAATAAAATTGTAACAAAATGTGCAACATGTAGGGAACGACCCCTGTGTCGTTCCGTTATAGGATAGTGATATTTTGAAATTACCAGAACGGTGGAAGCGACAACCGATATATATTGTGCGGCAGCAGGAGTTTCAGAACCTGAATTTCTAAACTCACTCCGGGCGAAATCAAAATTTGCTCGTTAAAACTAAGTAACTTGGAGTGGAGACTTTAACCGGTGGTCTGATTTCGCTTTTCCTGCGTTTCGTTAAGAAATTCTACGGTTCCTACACAATGCTGCCTTTACAATATAAAACCGGATAGCCGCTAACTTCCTGTAGCGTCTAAAAAATATATCTAAACAGAAATTTTGTGGAGGGCCTTAGAATAGGTTAATGAAGTGAACGTCCGTAATTTTAACTGTGTGAACGTTAGTGAGTTTTAAAATTACAGTGAACAAATCTACCTATTCTTAGGTCAAGAACTTTTTTTCTGTGTGATAGTATTTTTTAAGGTGACCATTGAGGACAGGAAAAATAGCTGCACATTCTTTATAAAAGATGTTATATTAACATATGAGGGGGTGTATTTTTGGCAAAACTAAAATCAAAATATGTCTGCATGGAATGCGGCTATGAATCACCCAAATGGATGGGTAAATGCCCTGAATGCGATAAATGGAATACATTTGTAGAAGAAGTTACTGAAAAAGTCACTTCTTCGAGTATTTTAAAATCTCCTTTATCAAAACCGGAAAGAATACAAGATATTTCAGTTGAAGATGATTTTAGGACAAATACCGGAATCGGTGAATTAGACAGAGTATTAGGTGGCGGCATCGTAAGTGGCTCTATGATTTTGGTAGGGGGAGATCCGGGAATAGGCAAATCTACCTTGTTACTGCAAATCTCAAATAACATCGGCAACAAAGGGTTAAATGTACTTTATATTTCTGGGGAGGAATCCGTAAAACAAATAAAAATAAGAGCAAAAAGAATGGGGATAACATCCGACAATATATATTTGCTTTCTGAAAACAATATGGAATACATAGAAAAAACGGTATTGGAAGTAAATCCAGACGTGCTAATAATTGACTCTATCCAAACAGTGTACAACCCTGCAATATTATCCGCACCCGGAAGTGTCAGCCAAGTAAGGGACTCTACAGGTACCCTTATGCGTTTAGCAAAAGGGGAGAGTATTGCCGTATTTATTGCTGGACATGTTACTAAATCCGGAACCTTAGCAGGCCCCAGAGTTCTTGAACATATAGTGGATACTGTCCTTTACTTTGAAGGTGATTCCCATATGTCATACAGAATATTGCGGGGAGTGAAAAATCGTTTTGGCTCCACAAATGAAATAGGTATATTCGAAATGGGTGACACAGGGCTTATAGAAGTATTGAATCCTTCCAAAATGTTTTTATCAGGGAGAATGCACAATGCTTCAGGATCTTCCGTTATTGCATCCATGGAAGGCACAAGGCCCATGTTAGTTGAGGTACAAGCATTGCTAAGCTATACAAATTTCGGTGTACCTCGAAGAATGGCTACCGGTGTTGATTACAATAGAGTAGTGTTACTCATGGCCGTATTAGAAAAAAGAATCGGACTACAGCTACAAAATTACGATTCTTATGTAAATGTAGTGGGAGGAATAAAGCTAAGCGAACCTGCCGCCGATTTAGGGATAATAGCAGCTATGGCCTCAAATTATAAGGATGAAACAATAGACAGTGGATTGGTTATCATGGGAGAAGTAGGCCTTGCCGGTGAGGTCAGAACTATTAGTCATGTTGAAAAAAGAATAAATGAAGCACACAAATTGGGTTTTACCAAATGCATAATCCCTTATAATAACATGAAAAGCTTGAAAACCCATACAGCAATAAAAATTTCCGGAGTAAGAAGTGTTAAAGATATGTTTGTTGAAGTTTTCGGAGGTTAGTAATCTACGGCATCAAAAAACCCTCCCTATGTACTTGTATTTATAAGCATTGAGGAGGGCTGATTGCTCCGGTTAAAGCATATTATATATACCTAAAGTATTCAGTTTTTCAATTTCCTTTATAAGCACCTCATTAAAGCTGATATCCAAAACATTACATAGGGAAGTAATATAAAACAAGGTATTGCCGATTTCTTTTTCAATTATATCCTTGCAGTTTTCACACAGCTCTCCTTCTACATGGGTATTCATACATTCTTGCAGATCTCTAATAGTGCCGTTATAAGGGATGCACTGTTTGGTGGCATTAACTTGAATACAGCCACAAGAGGTAACGGATTTGGAAACCGCACGATTAATCCTTGCCTGTGCTTCTCCTATCTTGCTTAAGATATCGAGAATGCTTTTATGTCTTATTAACAATTCAGAAACATTTTTTTGAAAATCGTCACATTTTATATTATTCACTAAGTATCACTCCTAAGCTCTTGTATACATAAAATGTACTATAATTCAATTATAGATTTAGGCTAATTAGTTGTCAATGAAAAAAAAGAACATGACAAGCTGTATTATCAAATATAATAATAAGGCTGAAAATATACAAAGTGTGAACAGCGTCCAAACTTATACTAAGTATTTGGTTTGAATATAATAACTGCGGTTTTCCATGTA
>CAZQHS010000050.1:0-12188 GCA_964593485.1 uncultured Clostridiaceae bacterium | reverse complement strand
TTTTTGATCCAACGACTTGCCTTGCTCATCCAATCTCATAAAAGAAAACTTTATAATTCCGATTCCGTTTTCTAATACCAATGCTGGTATATCACCCTCAATATTGCCGCTTGTCAGTTTCCGTAGTTTATCTACCTTTTTGGCTTTAAAGCTATCGAACTCATTTTTTGTATATGTCCTTATGATCGGTGTCCTGCCTGCTTTATCCGGAAAAGCCATTATCATTTTTATATCTGTATTGGATATGTTTCTTTTATCCTCGGATAAGGGTGTGGTTGCCCTATCTATATATATGGTTGTCCCACCTATTAACAATAAAAATACTACAACTAATAATAAAATCTTTCTTCCTTTGGCTTTCTTCATATTATCTCCCTTAATTATATTTTTCGATTTTACCTAAATCGGATATCGTTTTATTCGTATACTTAGATTCGAATTTAAACATAATTACCACCATTTTATCTTTCATTCATTCCCTATCCGTTCCTTATTTGTTCCTTATCCGTTCTCTATTTTATATTTTACCATTCAAACTCGTATTAAACAATGGCTATTGCGTGCATTTTAATGCTTTTATTATAGAATAAATGTTCATCTAATTGCCTTATATTGCTATGATAAATGCCATTTATGAGGATTGCTGGTAGTATTAAGATCCTTCGCTACGCTCAGGATGACACCTTTTGGTGAGAATATTTAAAAGGCGGACAATTTATCCGCCTTAAATACTTATACCTATTCTGTCATGTCAGAATCATCTTATCTAATTCATTCTTTTATTTTCAACAGTTCTTCGGTTTCTATGTTGTATACTTGCTCTATTTTCTTACCTTTATTGTTTATTTCTATTTCTATCTCGGGAATACCGTTTTTCATTTTTAATGTCCATTCTAATAGGGATGTGCCATCACCCATGTCTTCTATCGTCTTTTTTACGAACTTTTCAATTTTCTCAATGTTTACCGGTGCCAGCTCTTCTTTGTTTTGATTGTCGTTACTGATTTTTGTTTTTTCTTCTATTATTTTACCGGTATCTTGATCTATTTTAAGTTCATATTCTTTATTATTGTTGAACCCTTCTATTTCGTATATTAATTTGCCTTTTTCTTTTTCGTATTCAATTTTATAAACTTTCGTGTTAGGAAACTTTTTCTTATAGGTATTAAGAACATCAACAGGTGTGATTGTTTGCCTTATGGTTGATTCTTCAATAGCTGTTTTTTCCGCTTCACTCAGGTTTTCAATAGCTGATGTATCTATGGGTTCGTCGATTTTACTATCAATTTCCTGCAATTCTTCTTTTATTGATATGTTTTTTTCTTCATCTTTTGCTTTATTTTCTTTTCCGCCGCATGATGTTGCTGCAAAAACTGCAAATGACAATAATATTATTAGTACTTTTTTATTCATTTTGGACTCCTTTCGTTATGATTTTCGGTCTAATATAAATTTTGTGCAAGGTTCAACAAAATATACGCAAAAGAAGTCAAAGATAAATGAGATATTTACCCAAGTGCTATGTCCAAAACCATCATCAGTGCAAATCCCAATGCAAAACCGATTACGCCTAAATTTGAGTGTTCCCCGCATGCAGTCTCCGGGATCAATTCTTCGATAACTACATAAATCATGGCTCCTGCGGCAAAAGATAAAAAATATGGTAAGAATGGCTCGACAAGTTTTGTGGCAAAAATCGTAATAGCCGCTGCCACAGGCTCAACGACACCGCTTAAAATACCGTATACGAAAGACCTATGCTTTGTAAGGCCTTCGTTTTTAAGAGGCATGGAGATGATTGCACCTTCCGGGAAGTTTTGTATTGCGATTCCGATTGTCAAAGTCAATGCGGCAGAAAATGTTATCCCGGGATTACCGGCTATATGGCCTGCGTATAATACACCTACAGCCATGCCTTCCGGTATGTTGTGAAGCACAACAGCCATTATAAGCATTGTTGTATTTCTTAAAGTACTTTTTATTCCTTCCGGTTCTTCTTCTCCTACATGTAAATGAGGTAATATTTCATCCAATATCAGCAAAAAACCCATTCCCAGCAAAAATCCTACGACACCCGGGATTACGGACATACGCCCCGGGTATTTGGATAGTTCCATGGATGGTATCAAAAGTGACCAAACCGAGGCTGCAGCCATTACGCCACCAGCAAATCCTAATAGCCATTTTTGGAGATTTCTATTCATTTCATCTTTCATAAAATATACCCCGGCCGCACCTAATGATGTGCCAAGAAGGGGTAACAAAAGTATTAATGCTAATTTCATAATATAATCCTTCTAAGATATTACTCTTTTCTTTCCTTTTTTTCACCAAACTTCTTTTCCCTTGGGATTACCCCAATCAACATCTATTTTAGGATTTAGTTTTTCTCCCTTAGATTGTAGGGTTAGAAATTCGAAGCCGTACATAACCTGGGCTTTTTCTAAAATTTCTTCTATGCTACGTTTTTCTTCTTCTTTTAGGGGTAATAATGGAGCTCGCACTTTTCCACCTTTGTATCCCAACAAATCACATGCATATTTAAGCCCGGCAATGCCGTAGGTGCCCGTAACCGCCGTATTGATGGGGAAAACTCTTTGATAGATTTCTCTTGCTTTTTCCCAATCTCCGTTATCAAAACTTTCCTTTACACTTGCACATTCATTGGGGTTGCAGTTAGCCAAAGCCAATATTCCGGCTTTTATTCCCAAAGTTAAAGCCGGGAACCAAGCTGATGCGGTACCTACCATAAGGTTAAAATCATCCGGGACTATTCTTTTAAATGTGGCAAGTTGGGGTACATCACCCAGGCTGTCCTTCATCCCCACTATGTTGGGGTGTTTTGAAAGCATTTCCACTGTTTCCGGTTTTATATTGATATGTGTAAACTTCGGCACATTATATATCAAAATGGGAATGTCGCTGTTATCGGCAAGTACTGTGAAAAAGTTGACTAAGGCTTCATGAGTCATTTTGCCACCATAATAGGAAGGCGTAAGTACCAAAGCAGCGTGAACTCCTAATTTTGCAGCGACGTTTGTGAACCTTATGGTTTCCCTTAATGATTCCATTCCGCTGCCTACTATTATATGCCTGCCGGGTTTGGCATTGGATACTATAATCTTTATTAATTGTATTTTTTCTTCTTCTGCTAAATAAGCAGTTTCACTGTTGGATCCCAAGACCAAATATCCTGCAAGTTTATCTTCGTTCCAGCTTTGTATATTTTCTTCAAAAGCTTCATAATCAACGTCTCCATTTTTTTTAAAGGGTGTTATCATTGGCGGCAGAACGCCTTCTATACGGATTTTGTTCATATACAATCCAATCCTTTCCCATGTAATATAGATGGGAGAGCAAAGGTCTCCCCTACCAAGGTTTCAACTTTTCTTATGTGATGTGGTATAGGCGGGAAACCAAAGTTCTCACCTACATTGAAAAAATATTTGCTAAATACTCACCAATGCTTTGGTTATTTATAACTAAGTCAAAATAACTGTCCATAATAGTGGGTTCCATGTTTATTATGGCTAATTTCGCACCGTTTCTTTTTGCAATAATGGGGTATTGGTTCGCAGGGGATACGGATAAGGATGAGCCCAACACTATGAACAAATCTGCTTTCATTGATTCTTCATAGGCCTTATCCATGGCATCGGAGGGCAAGCCCTCACCGAAAAGCACTATGGAAGGTCTTATAAAACCGCCACAATCGCATTTTGTGCCCCCTTCTTTTATGTACCTATCGCAAGGATAGACAGTTCCGCAAGACAGACAATGTAGCTCATAAATCTTTCCGTGGAGCTCAATTATGTTTTTGGAGCCCGCATCCTTGTGATAACCATCAACATTTTGTGTTATTATGCTTTTGATTTTACCCTTATTTTCTAAATCGGCTAATATATAATGACCTTTATGAGGTTTATATTTCAATAGGTCTTCTATACGCGTTTGATAGAATTTGGCAAAATCATCTTGGTTATTGTATAAGGCATCAACGCTGGCGTATTTTATAGGGTCTTTTATTTTCCATAGTCCCTTGGCCGCAGAACGAAAGTCCGGCAAACCGCTTTCGGTGGACATGCCGGCACCGGTAAAGACTACTGTGTATTTGGAGTTCTCTATAAGTTTTTTTAGCATTTTTTCACCTCCGTTTACGGGTATTTATACAAAGATTCTTCGCTATGCTCAGAATGACAGTTTGTGCGAAATTCAGAATGATGGTTTACCTAAAGTTAGATAGATTCTTCGCTGCACTCGGAATGACAGTTTGTGCGAAATTCAAAATGATGGTTATCTAAAGTTAGATAGATTCTTCGCTATGCTCAGAATGACAGTTTGTGCGAAATTCAGAATGATGGTTACCTAAAGTTAGATAGATTCTTCGCTGCACTCGGAATGACAGTTTGTGTGCAATTCTTGTTGACTGTGTTCCGGTAGTTCCTCCACGTCTTTTAGTTTCTTTTCTATGGTACGGGTTTTTTTAGCAGCTTTATCTATAACATTGCTTGCTTCCTGCAGCTTTTTATTTGTGGCATCGAGTAAGTTGCCAAAAATGTTAAATTCCCTTTTGACTACACCTAACAGATTCCATATTTCCCCGGACCTCTTTTCTATAGCTATGGTTCTGAAACCCATAGATAAGCTGTTTAAAAAGGCAACAATGGTAGAAGGTCCGGTAACAATAATCCTATACCTTTCCTGCAAATGTTCAAGCAATCCGGGTTTTTTTACAACCTCTGCATAAAGGCTTTCTACGGGTAAGAACATTATGGCAAAGTCGGTGGTGTAAGGAGGATTGATATATTTGTAGGATATTCTTTTGCCCTCTATTTTAATACTGTTTTCCAATTGTTTTGATGCTTCTTCTACAGAAGACACATCACCTTGTTCTGATGCATCTATCAATCTTTGAAACCCTTCCATTGGAAATTTTGCATCAATAGGTAAGAGTATTTCTCCGACGTTTCCCCCTTTGCCCGGAAGTCTTATGGCATATTCAACATTTTCCCGGCTGTTTTCTTTAGTTGGTATATTTATTGCGTATTGTTCCGGTGCCAATATCTGCTCCAATATGTTTCCTAATTGAATCTCACCCCAGATACCGCGGGTTTTCACATTGGCCAATACCTTTTTTAAGTCACCTACGCCAGATGCAAGGGTTTGCATCTCCCCTAATCCTTTGTGTACCTGTTCCAATCTATCGCTTACTATTTTAAAGGATTCTCCCAGTCTTTTTTCCAATGTATCATGGAGCTTTTCCTCAACGGTAGCTCTCATGGCTTCAAGTTTTTGATTATTATCTTCTCTTATTTCTTTTAGTTTTTCCTCAACGGCGGTCCTTATGAATTCAAGTCGTTTTTCATTGCTTTCCGTCAATGCGGACATTCTTTTGTCTATAGAATCCGATTGCATCTGCTGAAGTTTCGTCATCTCATTTATCCTTGCGGTGAGAGAATCGGATAAATTGTTTAGGGAGTTAGATGTTTCCAGTCTGTTTCGCCCTATTTCCTGACTCACTGTTTGTCCTATTTTATCTATGGATTTATCTATGTATTCCGTTTGGTTTTCCAAACCGCATATTTTTCTATTTAATTCGCTGTATTTTTTGTTATCGCCGGTTTTTCCAACGATCACAATCATTAGAATTATTAGTGCCATTGCAATGGTTATAATGTTTAAAACAATGCCATAATCCATAAATTTTCTCTCCTTTTTGTGGGGCATGGAAGCCACTACAGCGGGAGACCAAAGGTCTCCCCTACAGGGGTAATTGATGCAGCCCGGTCATTGAGGGCAAGATCCTTCGTGCCTCAGGATGACAATATCCGCCACTGGCTTCTTGACTCTTGCCGGGAGACCAAAGGTCTCCCCTACCAGGGCAGACAGAGTCGTCTGCCACTACATTGTCTCTGTTCTTCGGACACTGCTTTCTACTTTCTGCTTTCTACTTTCTGCTTTCCACTTTCTGCTTTCCACTTTCTGCTTTCCACTTTCTGCTTTCTACCTTCTACTTTCCGCTTTCTGCTTTCCACTTTCTGCTTTCTGCTTTCCACTTTCTGCTTTCCACTTTCTACTTTAATTCACCACGATTTTTGCGGTGCTTCCCCCGGTATCTGCGGATATTTCGATTCTTGCTCTTATTCTTTCCTTTAGTTCCGGGACGTGGGATATTACACCGACGAATTTACCTGATTGTTGAAGGTCTAAAAGGCACTCAATGGATTTTTCCAATGATTCCGGGTCCAAAGTCCCGAATCCTTCATCTATAAACATGGTCTCTATGCTTATGCCTCCCGAGGTTGATGAAACCACATCGGAGAGTCCCAAAGCCAAGGCCAGAGAAGCCTTGAAGCTTTCCCCGCCGGATATCACTTTTACATGGCGGGGCCTGCCGGTGTAGTAATCATATACTTCCAAGTCCAAACCTTGTTGGGCTCTTCCTTTTTGTTTTTCCTGAATTCTTGTCAATTCAAACCTGCCATCGGTCATTCTTTTTAATCTGATATTTGCCGCTTCTATAATATCATCAAAATAAGCAGCTAAAACGTATCTTTCAAAGCTCAGTTTTTCACTGTTGTTCCCTTTCGCCAATTCCGCTAAATAACTGATTTTTCTATATTGGGTTTCCTGTTTTTTTATTTCCTTACCCACTGCTAAAAGATTGTTTTGCATATCTATATTCTTTTTTAATCGTGCATAAACCTTTTTATTTTGCCCTTCCTCTTCTTCTTTCAGTTTCTTTTTATCCTCTATTTCATTTTCTATTTTTTCGGTATCTACAAGTGCCAAGCCTAAAATAGCCTTCAGTGCTTTTTCATATCTATCTTGGGCTGATTTTAGGTTTCCATAGAATTCTTTGATTTCCCCTTCCATGGCCTCTATCTTTGTCTCTTCCATTCTGCTTGCCTTGTAATCTTCTCTGTCTGCAAACCCGGCTACTTTAATATCCTCATCTAATTTAGCCAATGCCTTATTATATTCTTCTACGGCTTCTTTGTGTGCCTTAATCTTTTCTTTATTAGTGGCATCCGCCTCTATAAGTTTTGTTTCTGCAACTTTCAAAGCTTCTTCCGCGACTTTTTTTGATTTTTCCATTAATGACAATTTGCCTTCCACCGCACTTATCATTTTTTCCATGGCCTCAATTGTTGTTATGCCCTCGGGCAACTCATCTGCCAAACCTTCAATTGTTTCAATCAAATTTTTTATCTTGGAATCCAATTCTATACATTCCGATTTGGATTCTTCAAAGCTTTTTTCTTCTTTCTCCAGCTCTCCTTTAATTTGTTTTATGAGGGATTTAATGTTTTCTTCCGATTCTTTAAGTTTATGTAATTCTGCGGTTCTTTTCCTGAGGTTCTTTATTTCATTATTTATATCATCTTTTTTCCTTTTGATGTAGCTTTCAATAGATTCATCATTTGATTCTGGCAAGTCTTCATATATGGTTATCAATTCTGTTCTATAGCCTTCCAGCAGTGATATTTGAGAGTCTTTCTTGGTTTTTAATTCTGCCAATTTAGTGAGCAAATTATTTCTTTTCTCATCTACTCCGTCATATTCAATTTTAAGGTCTTTTAGCTCCTTTTCCGATGGGGTTCCTATCTTAGTTTCAGCAGGTTTGGGGTGCTCCGTCCCGCCACAAACGGGGCAAGGTTTTCCTTGTATTAGCCCTTGTGCTAAAAGTCCTGCCTGTCCCCTGAGAAATAATTCGTTTAGTTTTTCGTAACTATTCTTTATAATTTTATATTTATCATCAGTAATTTCAAACTCATCTTTTTCAATTACATAGTCTTTGCTGATGCTTTTTAATATCTTATGTTCTTTATCAAACCTATCTAATTTTGTATATGTTTCGCTAACTTTATCTAATTCAAACTTACTCTTTTCATATTCTAAGGCTGCTTTTTGCGATCCTTCCAATTCCTTTTGTTTGTTTACTTCACTTTCTTTTAGTTTATCAATTTTATCTTTTAAACCTTCTTTTTTCTTGGTCTCTTTATTAAATTTATCTTTGGATTCGTTTTGTTCTGTTACTTTTTTTGCATATTCTGCTACTTTTGCCTTATCCTTTTTATATATCACCAAGTCTTCGGAAAGCTTTTTTATCTCAGGTTCTTTTTCTTTTTCCTTTTCAAATATTTCTTTTGTTTTTAGCTGAGTTTCCATGGCATTTTTTAATGTATTTTCAGAAGCTTCCGTTTCTTTTTCTTTTGACTTCATAAATCTATGCTGTTTTATACAGTAATCTTCTGTTGCTTTTATTGTCAATGCTTTTCTGCCTTTTTGAATGATCTTTTCTTTATTTTTATTAAGCCCCAGATCATCTTCCAATGATTTTTTATGTTTTTTAGCTTCTTCTTCTTCTTTGAAATAATTGTTTGTTTCCATACCTTTTAAAAGTTTTTTATTCAGTAGGTCTAATTCCGTCTCAATATTTTTTATGATTTTTATATGATTTGTTTCTGTCAGTCTATCTATATCAATAAAACTGTTTAAAGCCTCCGTTACGCCGTTTACATTTATATATTCAGCGTTGATTAAATCTTTTAGGCTGTCATTTGTACCGAAATCTATGTTTTTAATATAAATTTTTTCATTTTGCTCTAATTGACTCAGTTGGGTTTTTAAATCTCTTGATTCTTTGTCCAAGGTGTCTTGGATGGCTTGAAACTGATAGGTACCAAATATTTTTCTAAAGATGGCCTCTCTGCTTTTGCTTTCCGCCAATAAAAATTCTCTGAATTCTCCCTGAGGAATCATTACTATCTGCCTGAACTGGTTATAATTCATTCCTAAAAGAGAAACAATAGCATTATTTACACCTTTAACACTTGTTATAATTTTTCCGTTCGGTAATGTAAGTTCTGCGTCTGTATCCTGTTCTGTAAAGCCTTCACCTCTTTTTACAGGCCTTATTTGTTTTGGTTCCCTTCTTATTAAATATTTTTCACCCCTCAGTAGAAATTCCAGTTCTACATAGGTGAGCAGGTCTTCTTTATTGAAATGACTTTTGAGGCTTTCACCGTCTCTATCGGAGCCGGATGCCAAGCCATATAATGCATAGCTTATACCGTCAAATATGGTGGTTTTACCCGAGCCGGTTTTACCCGTAATGACAAAAATACTATTGTCCAATAAAAGGTCAAAATCTATAACTTCCACGTCACCATAAGGCCCAAATGCAGACATTGTAAGCTTAATAGGTTTCACAGAGATCATCACCTTTCTTTTCTACTTCCTCTATTATCCTGCTTATGACTTCAATGTTTTCTCTTTCTAAATCTTCTTCCGTTATGCTTTTATAAAACTCTTCAAAAAGCTGTAGCTTGGGTTTGTCCCTATAGCCTTCCCCGGCAGCGGTTCTCACGTCGCTTATATCTCTTATGCGTTCCTTTACCATTATCTGAAGAACATTAGGATATACGGATTTTAATTTGCCCATAGGGTCAAGGAGCTCACCCTTATCCGTCAATATCACCCTGTAAAAATGTTCCTGTTCAATACCTTTGTAATTTGCCGGATCTAAAAGTTCGTCTAATTTTCCCTCCAAATCCCTCATGTCTCTTTTTGGTTTCAGTTCTTTTTGCTCTATGGTTACATCACCATTGGCATCCATGTTAACTATGGTTACGGACTTTTTATGTTCAACCTCGGAAAAGGAATATTTGAGAAGTGAGCCTGAATAGCATATTTTTTTATCCCCTGCATGTTGGGGTCTGTGCAGGTGCCCCAATGCAGTGTAGTTGAAATCTCGGAAGTTATCTATCTCCACATAGTCTGTCCCACCTATGGATAAAGGTCTTTCAGAATCCGAAATTGAAAGTTCCGAAACCCCCCGTGCATATCCGTGGGTAATCATTATGTTTCTTTCGCTTTTGTCAAAGCTGCCGTTTACTCGCTCTATTATTGCCTTCATGGCTTGATTATGGGTTCTTATTCTTCCATCCTCATAAATATTTCTTACTATTGCAGGATCCACATAAGGCAGCATATAAAAGTTTACCTTGCCGTAATCATCATTTAATTCGATTTTGGTTAAATCCTTTTTAAAGTTTCCCTCGATAAACAAATTCTTTGATCTTAAAATGCCGTTACCAAAACTCAATCTTTCCGGGCTATCATGGTTTCCGGAAATTAATAGAACCGGTATCTCAAAATCAAGGATAATCTTCCCCAATGTCTTGTCCAAAAGTTCTACGGCTTCAATAGGTGCCACGGATCTGTCATATATATCGCCAGCTATTATTACAGCATGGGGTTCTTCTTCTTTTACAATGTTCACAAATTGTTCGAGCATGTACTCCTGTTCGCCTATCATTGAGTACTCGTTTACGATTTTTCCTATATGCCAATCGGCGGTATGAACTATTTTCATTAACCTCACCCCTTATACTATATAATAGCATAAAGGGTTGGCACGGGACAGTAACGTTTTTTAACCTTCTTTATGTTTAAAAACATTGGGCTCTACTGTGTTACGTCCTTCATCGGGGTGGTTTAATATTTGCAAAGCGGGACCATCAACTATTTCTCCATCATATTTAAACCGGGAGCCGTGACACGGACAATCCCAAGTTTTCTCCGCATCATTCCATTGCAATTCACATCCCATATGTGTGCAGGTTATATCCAAAAGATGAATATTACCTTTATCATCTTTATAAGCTCCGGTTCTTTTACCTTTGTATTCCACAACTTTGCCTTGGCCTTCTTTAATATCCAAGTCCTCATCAGGGTTTTCCAATTTTCCTGATATGAGCTGATAGGCTACATCGGCATTTTGTGCAACAAAACTTGCCGCCGCAGCTTTATAATTACCCCTTTGGGGATTATATACATCCTGCCAATCATTATGTCCTTTAGTTATCAAGTCTTTTATTATCAAAGCCGAAGCGATACTGTTTGTCATTCCCCATTTTCTAAAACCCGTGACTACGAAAATGTTGGGTGTGTCCGATGTGAGTCTTCCTACATAAGGAATGTCGTCAAGTGTGGTGTAGTCCTGAGCGGACCAGCGGTGCAGCTCTTCCTTAACCGTAAATATATTTTTTGCATAGTTCCTCAAGTTATCATAGTGGATGCTTGTGTTTTCTCCGTGTCCCGTTTTATGATGCTCTCCGCCGATCAATACCAGCCGGCCATCATTATATGGTGTACTGCGCAAGGATCTGCCGGGTTTATCCTCAACTTCGATGAACATACCATCAGGGAAACTTTCTTCTATTTTTAATCCCAACAAATAAGATCTGTCAGGATACATTCTTGCAAAGTAAAATCCTTTCCCGTCATAAAAGGGATAATGGGTTGCTATTATAACTTGATCCGCTATGATCTTTTTACCTTTGTCGGTAATAACTTCGCATTTTCTCCCCTCTTTGATATCCATTGCCCGGGTATTTTCAAAAATCCCAACTCCGCTACTTGCAAGATTTCCCGCAATGGCCAGGGCAAACTTTCTTGGATGAAACTGTGCTTGACCGGTAAATCGCATGGCGGCCAAAATCGAAAAGGGCAGAGGAATCTGATCCATGTAATCCGCCTTTATACCCGCAAATGTTGCTGCCTCTACTTCTTTTTGAACCTTATCAATATGCTTCTCTTGTTGGGTGTATAGATAAGCATCTTTCCATTCAAAATCACAATCAATGTTTAATTGACTTATGATATCCGATATGGTTTTTATAGCTGTTTCATTTGCCTTGGCATATTGCTTAACTGATTCATCTCCCATGGATTTTTTGATTTTATCATATATAAGGTTATGCTGAGAGGTGATCTTTGCGGTGGTATTCCCTGTTGTACTTTTGGCTATTTTTCTTGCATCGATTAATGCAACTTTAAGCCCTTCGTTTTTTAAAAAATATGCTGTGGTGATACCTACCAAACCGCCGCCTACTATGACCGCATCTACGGTTATATCGTTTTCCAAAGCCGGATAGTATGTATCTTCGGTAGATGCAATCCAATAGGATGTTGTGTTTTCGGCCATTTTGTTCACTCCTATAGTTTTATTTTCCTTTTAGGTTTTGCAGTGTAACGGTATTTATTCATTCTAATGTAGATGCGAGAAAATTATTAGCAAGCAGTGGCAAGGGTGAACTGTAACAGTGGTGTGAAAGAGTGGTGTGTTACTGTTCAGACCCGTTCTTAACCTTCTACAATTATTTGTATTTGATAAGAAT
>CAZQHS010000049.1:3813-12279 GCA_964593485.1 uncultured Clostridiaceae bacterium | reverse complement strand
AGATCATTGCGCAGCTATTGATGCTGTTTTACATAAAGGTATTGTTGGGGAGGTTTATAATATAGGCGGTAATAATGAGAAAGCTAATATCGAGATTGTAAAGCTTATTATTGATAAGCTCGGTAAATCTGATAAGCAGATTAAATATGTTAAGGATAGGCCTGGACATGATAGAAGGTATGCTATTGATAATACTAAGATTATCTCGCAATTGGGTTGGGAGCCGGCATACACTTTTGAAAAGGGAATGAACGAGACTATCGAATGGTATTTGAACAATCGGGATTGGATGGATAATGTGGTATCCGGCGACTACATTGGATATTATGAAAAGATGTACAAGGGGATTGATGAGGCGGCGGTGGGAAAATAGAAAATGCTAGTTCAAAATATATGATTTAATTGGTATCCCATAAAAGGTGGTTGGTAGATTTAAAAAAAGAAGGTGAATTGCCGATGACAATTGATGATATAATTAAAAAATTTAATACTACCCCTTTTTTGTTTGTAGGATCAGGAATGACACGAAGATATTTAAATTTGCCGGACTGGAAAGGCTTATTAGAGCATATTGCGAGGATAATTGATAATGATGACTTTATTTTTAGCTATTATGAAAGTATAGCTAGAACATCTGGATATAAAAGAGGTCTTTTACCTAAAATAGCTGAGTTGATTCAAAAGGATTTTGATGAAAGATGGTATAGAGACAGTAATATTAGAACTGTTAGTGATGATATATTGGGGCAAATAAAAAATAATGGATTATCACCGTTTAAAGCTGAGATTGCAGAATATATTAAAAGAAGTTTTGTTATTGAATCAAGATACCAAGCAGAGATAGATTATCTTTCAAATATTTCAGAAAAAAGTATAGCTGGAATTATTACGACAAATTATGATTCATTTTTAGAGGATCATATGTTAGGTTTTAAAAAATATGTAGGGCAAAATGAATTGATATTTTCAACTATTCAAGGAATAGCTGAAATATACAAGATACATGGATCTGTTGAGGAACCGGGAAGCATAGTAATTAATGAATCGGATTATGTAAAATTTGATGACAAAAGTTCATATTTGGCAGCGAAATTAATGACCATATTTGTGGAATATCCTATAATTTTTTTGGGATACTCTATGGGAGATACTAATATTCAAAATATTATAAGCTCAATAATAAATTGTCTGGATGAAAAACAAGTCAAAATGTTAGAAGATAGGTTTGTTTTTGTAGAATATCAGGATGATGCGGTAGGGATAAAAGTCAGCCCGTTTACGATTATGATAAATAATAAACCTTTAGGGATGAGAAAAATAGTGCTAAGCGACTATATGCTACTTTATAATGCTATGAGCAACAAAAGAGCAAAACTTCCAATAAGGATATTACGAAGATTTAAACAAGAATTATACGATTATACAATAACTAATATGACAACAGCAAACTTAAGAGTAGCTGCGTTAGATGATTCTCGTATATCTGATGATGAACTAGTTATAGCTATAGGTAAGGTTTCAGATCTAGGACTCAGAGGGTTGAGCGGCATTGATAGTAATGAGTGGTATCGTAATATAATTAAAAATGATTTGAATTTTACAGCAGATGAGCTTTTGGAGTATGCGTATCCAAAACTTATAAGACAAAACTCGGGTAAGCTTCCTGTGAATAAATATTTATCAGAATCAACAATGGAGTTTGAAGAATGTAAGGAATTAGCAAAAAGATTAGACTTTGATGCTATTATTTCAAATACTATAAAGAAAAATAGAAATTGTTTAGGTGACTATACATCTATAAAACAAATCTGGAAAGGCGAGAGAAAATCTCTTGAGCGAGCAACGAGATTGCTTTCACATTTGAAAGAAGAACAAATAAATATAAGTGATCTTGAAGATATTTTGTTAGAGTTATTTGATAGGGATATTAATCTTTTGCAAACTGCACCTGCTCCGACAAGGACCAACATAAGAAGATTGATAATGATATATGACTACTTAAAATGGGGGAAATAAAAAAGTTTCTTGGCTCAAGCATTTGTAAACAAATACCGTACAAGAAGCTTTTTAGAAACTAAACGTACACAGTTCAGATACGGCACCTATAAATAGACACCTTTCTGCTCACTGTAAAAATAACTTACGCACTTTCACCCCTAATTATACTAGAAATATTTTTATTTGTAAATAAAGAAATTATTTGAGTATTATAAAGGTTGGGCCTAAAGTTACAGTGTATACGTTATCCAATTGGCTCATATTGCTACGTTAAATGTTACTTTCGAGGCTTGCCGAAGGAAATATTGAATAAAGAATTAAAGAATCATATTGATACTATAGGCAAAACAATTTAGAATGTTAGGCTTTTATTTTGGAAGCAACAATTCTGCGAAACTTTATGGTAAGGAGGGCACGAAAAATGGATTTACGCAAAGCAGTTATCCCGGCAGCAGGCCTGGGTACTCGTTTTCTCCCGGCTACCAAGGCGCAGCCCAAGGAGATGCTGCCAATAGTCGACAAACCCACACTTCAATATATTATCGAAGAAGCTGTGGAGTCCGGTATCCAAGAGATCCTTATTATTACCGGTAGGAATAAAAAAAGCATTGAGGATCACTTTGATAGATCAATCGAACTTGAACTGGAACTGGAAAAGTCAGGCAAGGATGAACTTTTAGCAAAAGTGCGCCAAATTTCGGATATGGTTAACATTCACTACATACGCCAAAAGGAGCCAAAGGGGTTGGGGCACGCCATCTACTGTGCCAAAACCTTTGTAGGGAATGAGCCTTTTGCGGTTTTATTGGGTGATGATATAGTACATAATCCAAAGAAGCCTTGCCTGAAACAATTGATGGATGCCTATGAGAAATTTGGAGGAAGCATTTTAGGAGTGCAAGAAGTGCCCACTGAGGATGTGTGTAAATACGGCATAGTGGACGAGAAGTTAATCAAGGATGGGGTATATCAGATTAATGATTTAGTGGAAAAGCCGGAACCGGAAGATGCGCCATCCAATATAGCAATTTTAGGTAGATATATTATCACCCCGGCAATTTTTGAAATTCTTGAGCATACGAAACCCGGTAAGGGTGGAGAGATACAACTTACCGATGCGCTTAAGGAGCTTGCCACGAGAGAGGATATGTATGCCTATGTTTTTGAAGGCAAGCGTTATGATGTGGGGGATAAACTGGGGTTTTTGGAGGCAACGGTAGAATTCGCTTTGAGGCGGGAGGATTTGAGGGACGAGTTTTTGGAATATTTAGTGAGGATTGGGGAGAGTTATTAGGCGATCCTGCTATTACAACCGCTATTCTGGACAGAATAGTCCATAAGTGTGAAGTCGTTCATTTATCCGGAGATAGCTATAGGCTGAAACATAGGGCTTCCATATTTGGAGATAATTAGGTGTAAAATCTTATTTATCAAAATTCGTAAAATACTACTTGACGTTCACAATTTATGTCATCATATTGGAATTTCTCAATGTATCTGGTACAGTGATTGGTGGTTTTTGAGGCAACCGGAGAAATTAGATTATCAAGGAATGTTTTTAGTTCATTGGCAAGGTAATGGAAAAAACTTTTATATGCTGAGGCGGTATTTGATAGTTTAAGAGTTAAGCATGGCGAATAATTATTATATAAAAATGACTCCAAGGGCAGCTGATGATTTAGATACAGCTATTAAATTTAGGCGTATTTTTATATAAATATGGTTCTACTGCATCACATAAAAATCATATAGATTATGAAATTTAAAATATTATACTTGCAAAATGGACGTCCGAGCTGAACATCTCCGATTGTATCTGCAACATTGAAGTTAATAAACTTCATAATTTCGGAGTAAATCGGGTTCTTGCAGTAGTATCAAATATAAATGTTTATTAACAGGGATAAGTATAGGGGATATCTGTCTTGAAAGTAGGAGAGTATCATGGTAATTATGCTTTTTGGTGTATCTAATGTGGGGAAGACTACAACTGGTGTAAAGCTTGCCGAAAAATTAAATTATATGTTTATTGATTTGGATGAAGAGATTAAAAGGAGATTCCAAATGTCTTTGGAAGAATTTATGCAAGAAAATCCATATACATTTGAAAGGTCAAAAGTTAAAGGCAAAATTCTAAAGGATTTAATTGAAGAAAATAAGGATAATACTGTTATTGCAGTAAGTCCTATATGGTATGCAAGAAATTTTAATTCCCTTTTAGATCTGAAAGGGGTTATTGCAATTGAACTGCAAGATACAGAAGAGAATATTTTTAAAAGATTAGTTTTTTCCGACGATAATGATAATGTTTATAAGGATGATGAATATAAAGAACAGAATAAAGCTTATTACATCAAGGATATACATGGGGATATAGTATATGTAAGAAAACTTTTTAAAAAAATCAAGTATAAATATTTTATGAATGGTCGTTCCGTGGAGCAAGTTGTTGATGAATTAATGGCCATGATTCAAAATATATAAAAGCAAAGGGGACAGTCCCTTTTGCTTTTAACAAATCAGAATAGATCACTGTGGGTTCCTGTACGGGTTAAAGACAGTGTCAGAATATCTTTTTCTATTTTGTATATGAGTAACCAGTCAGGAGTTATGTGACATTCACGATGTTCTGCATAATCTCCGATAAGTGGGTGATCCAAGTATTTTAGTGGTAAAGGATTTTTTTTAACTAATATTTCAAGAACCTCTTCAAATAGTTTTATGTCGTAACCACGCTTTATAATTGACTTGTAATCCTTTTTGAACTTGCGGGTATATCTAATTTTCAGCATTTAGGTCCTCCAGCAGTTCGCATACATTGTCAAAAGTCTTGCTCATGTTGCGGTTATTATTGACATCATCAATAGCTAGCAGTGTTTCTTTGTTCGGTTTATCTATACGAAGGTCAAACGGAATACCGCCATAACGTATGGTGTAGCGGAGAAATATATTCATAGCAGTGGACATGTTAAAGCCAAGCTCATTAAAAATAGCCTCAGCATTATTTTTTACTTTTTCATCAACTCTTATATTAATATTTGTAGTTTTAGACATAAAATCAACTCCTTTTATGATGATTATAAAACATTATACGCACATGGTCAACAAAATATACAAGAATGTTTTCCGGCAAAAAGCAAAGGGGACAGTCCCTTTTGCTTTTACCGGCAATAAAGCTTGGATATCTTGAAATGACAATTCCCGAGAAACCTAATAGCAGCAAGCAAAAATATAGCGAGAACTGTTTCATATTTAAGAAACGGTTCTCGCTGATAACTTTTACAACATTTATTCTTTTAGATTATACTGGTCCTTAATAATCTCATACAGTCCGGCTTTTTCAAGCTTTTCAACAGGAGCCAAAATAGTGACTAAGACTGATCCAGGGGCTCGTCCAATTTCTACGCTTCCTGCTATTGTTGCCCTATTTTTCATTTCTTCTAAAGAAATATCCAAAACCGCTGCTCCTCTTTCCAAAGCATTATCAATTGCCAAATTAATATTTGAACCTGTTCCGATAAATGCAATAGGGGCTGTTTTTTCAAGATTTGTCATATTCCAGTTTTGAGCCAGTCTTTCGGCTTTTCTAAGTTCAAGCTCTGTGAACGGTTTTGCCAGGTGGGGAAGATCCTCTTCTAATGGAAGAAGAATTGGGCCATCAATATTTAACCCTTTTAGAACCTTTACTTTTAGGGTTACTAAGGCAGCTACATCACATGTATGCCCTGCTATTTCACCATCGCCCTGCATTGCATGGACATCACCCAGGAAAACACCGCCGCCTTTTACTTTTACAGGAGCTATTACAATTGCACCTTCCCTGACTCTGCTATTATCCATGTGTGCATCTGTTTTATGTTTTTTTAATTCTTCTTCTGTCAAACTAAATTCATGGGGAGCACCATATAAGAAAGAACCAAAGTCTCCTGAATTATGTGTATCTGGTATTACGGTAGAGGGGGTTGTCCCTAATTGTCCTAAGAAAGGCCTCAACCTTGAAATTGTGCCACTTAAATCGCTTGGTGCGAGGATCGCCGCCGGGTTTTGGATGGATGCATCTGGAATAGCCATATATCTTTTCGCATCCTTAGCTACTAACTCCGACATTTCTTTGCTTAAAGTTATGCCTATGTCTTTTTCCTCGTTAAAAGCGATGGAGTAACCATGGGTCATTGTAAAGGTAGATACATCGTTTCCGCATTTTTTACACCTTATAGAACCTTTTCCGATACCAACGATTTCACTTTCGGGATAGGGTATGTCACATGTAGGACAATATGAAACAACGTAAGGATCGCCAATGAATTTGCCTTCATTTGCAGCATCGGTTCCGGAAGTTATTACCTGAGAGGTTACTTCCAGTGATTTAATGTAAATAACTATAGCATCTCCTACTTCAGCGTTTTCGACAAAGACCGGTTTGGTCACTTCATTTCGCCCTTTTAATTCGGGTGTCATCATTGGTCCCCAGCATCCGGGTGCGGAGTTGGCCACTATATAACCACCATCTTCCACTGGACCTAACATAGGCTTGTTTGGATCAAGTAAACCATCTGTCAATTCGTTAACAAAAACAGTCCTTTTCATCATTAAACCCTCCTCGTTTTTTTAGTAGTATCAAAAGCATTGGCATACTATTGATTTGAAGTGCTTTATATAACTTGCATATGCAAGTGTTGAAGCCATTTTTAAGGAATAATTTCTGAAATTTTATAGGCATAGAAACTTTTTCATTTTATTTTGTTATTTATCACATTATTGATTATTTGTATTGGGAAAGAGAAGTGTGTAACATCAGTATAACATTACAAAGAATATGTGTAAATAGTCTAAAAAACTGTTGGTGCCAGGCACAGAACTTTAGAACTTATTGAGAAGCAATATATTGAAATGACGATTCCGGAGAAGCCTAATAGCAGAATCAAAAATACAGAAGGATTTAATGATCGAAGTGATAGTTGTCTCGCAGGCGGCAGGAAAAATACAGTAGTGCGATCCAATTCTTCTCTTATTGACGGTTTTTAAAATAGCCGTGCAATATGTATCATATATGTGAACAATTACACATATATGATACGAATAATGTGGAGAAGGGTTGCATAAAAGCAAAGGGGACTGTCCCCTTTGCTTTTATCGTCCTAACACGTCTCGCCACTCATCTTCCTTAAACCCCACCAAAACATTATCCGGAGTCACAATCAAGGGTCTTTTTACAAGCATCCCGTCAGTTGCCAAAAGTTCAATCTTTTCCCCGTCGCTCATTTCAGGAAGTTTGTCTTTGAGTTTCAAATCCTTATAAAGGTTCCCACTGGTGTTGAAAAATCTATTAATAGGATAATTACTTGTAGCTATCCATTTTGCCAATTCTTCTGCAGTAGGATTTTCAACCTTTATATTTCTCTCTTCATATTTTATATTGTTTTCATTCAGCCATTTCCTAGCCTTTGCACATGTAGTTCACTTAGGAAAGCATAAAAACAAATATTTCATCATTATCCTCCCATGTACAATTATGTTTGTTCTTTCCACAACTCTAATTTCTCCTTTTGTAATTTTACTACTAATGCATCAACTTTCCGGCTTTGTTCCAAAACCACAGGATCTACACTAAATGGAACAACCTTACTTATGACTTCGCCCACAAGCCTGTCCAACTTTTCTCTTTCGTTTTCAAGTTCCTTACTGCATGTTGCTTTTTTCATTTTAGCATCATCTTTTCTTTCATATTTTATAATTCTTATTGCTGCTTAACGTCAGTATAAAACATTTTTAAAGTAATATCAACAATGTTCGGTCGACAAAAAGTGTTACTATTTACATATTACTAACTGCCTTATATTGCTATGATAAATGCCACTTTCCAGGTTTGACGAATAGTCTTAAGATCCGACCCAATGCTTAGGATAACACCATGATCGTGTGAACAGCCGGCAAAAAAGTTGCATGAAATACTATGGGTAAGGCCATGGAAACTATCCCTTTGGTTTATCCAAACAGTTCCATGATCTCCTGCTGGGACATTTTCGTCAGCATGGTTTCCCCGGGCTTGATTACCGCATTAATTAATTCTTTCTTTTTCTGCTGCAATTCGTATACTTTTTCCTCGATGGTGCCCCGGCTTATGAGCTTCACTACGTGGACTACATTTTTTTGCCCAATTCTATGAGCCCTGTCCGATGCCTGGTCTTCCACCGCCGGATTCCACCAGGGGTCAAAGTGTATCACCATATCAGCTCCCGTCAGGTTAAGTCCTGTCCCGCCGGCTTTCAAAGAAATGAGAAAAACCTTTCTCTCACCATTGTTAAAAGACTGCACCATTTGTCCCCGGAGCTTGGTTTTTGTACTTCCGTCCAAATAGAAATACTCGATTCCTTCCTTTTCCAAATGCCCTCTTATTATAGACAACATGGATGTAAACTGGGAGAAAAGCAGAATCCTGTGTCCGCTATTTAGCGCATCCGTCATCAG
>CAZQHS010000049.1:0-3713 GCA_964593485.1 uncultured Clostridiaceae bacterium | reverse complement strand
TAAACTGGGAGAAAAGCAGAATCCTGTGTCCGCTATTTAGCGCATCCGTCATCAGTTCTTCCAATTGCTGCAGCTTACCGCTACTTCCCGTATAGTTTTCTATGAAAAGTCCCGGATGGCAGCATATCTGTCGAAGTCTTGTCAAGGCTGCAAGCACCTTTATCCGGCTTTTTTCAAAGCCCGCGTCTTCAATTTCCTTGTATATTTCCCTCTTGGTTTGCTGTAAGTAAGCCATATAAACCTTCTTCTGCTCGTCAGTGAGTTCCGAAACTATCTTGTTTTCTATTTTATCCGGCAGTTCCTTTAAAACGTCTTTTTTCATCCTTCTCAGCACAAAGGGGCTTATGAGCTTGCCCAGTTCCTTTAAAGTGTCGGCATCCTTTTCCCTCACTATGGGTTTTTCATAGTTTTTCACAAATTTATTATGAGTCATTAAATATCCCGGTAGCAGAAAATCAAAAATAGACCATAGTTCCGTCAACGAATTTTCAATGGGAGTGCCTGTCAGGGCGAATCGGACTTTTGCATTGATGGATTTGGCTGTTTTGGCGTTTATGGAATCCGGATTTTTTATGTGCTGAGCCTCGTCTAAAATACAGCATGAAAATTCAATATTTTTGTAAAGCTCTATATCCCTACGTATGAGCGGGTAGGAAGTGATGATAATATCGGTGCCATTCAGGTCTTCCAAAAGTTCCTGCCGGTCTTTGGGTAAACCTGCCACGACGAGGGATTTTAATTCGGGTACAAATTTATTCACTTCGGCCTGCCAGTTATAAATGAGGGAAGTGGGGGATATGACAAGGACAGGTCTGCCATCCCTTTCCTTTTCTGAAAGGATAAAAGTCAGGGCTTCCAGGGTTTTGCCTAACCCCATATCGTCGGCTAATATGCCTCCCATACCATAAGCGGCAAGGGTTTTGAGCCATTTGAAACCTATCCTTTGGTAGTCCCGGAGCACGCCTTTAAGGCTATGGGGGATTTGAAAATCCATATCCTTGGGTTCCGTTATATTTTGCACCATTTGCTTAAAAGCCGTGTTCTTTTCTATATTATCCAACTTGGAATCCCGGAGTTTTTTATCCATATATAAAGCTTTGTACTTTGGCAGCTCAATTACATTGTTTTTCAGGTCTTTTTCAGAGATATGTAGATGTTCCAAAAGTTGCGACACCTCTATTATTTCAGGCGATTCCAAAGGCATGAAGGAGCCGTCCTTTAATCGGTAGTATTTTTTCTTCTCTTTTAGGGATAGAAAAAGGTTATACAGCTCATTTTTATCAACACCTTCGAAGTCAAAGGAAAACTGCAGAAGATCAGCCCCTTCATTTAGCCTCACACTTCCGTTGAAAGAACGGGGGTCCCTGATGGACATTTTTTTAAAAGCATCAGTATAGTATATTTCAGCTAATTTTTGAAGTTCAGGCAATAATTCGTTTAAAAAGTTGAAAATCTTGTCCTCTTCCTCTATATAAATTTTGTCCTTTGCCACAACAAATTCGGCTTTTCCCAACAGGGTTATTATGCCTTGCTCTTTTTTTACATCCCTAATCAGCAATCGTCCGTTTTTTGTGTTTCTTTTAGTGGAAAAAGGATTCAATTTTTCATCACCGTAGGAAAATTCCATATTGGCATATATGCCTGTATCCATTTTGTCGAAATAAATTTTTGCCGTCAGTTCTTCACGGTAAAACCTTTTCTCTAAATTAGGATCCACAAACACTTCCCCCGCCGAACTCAGTTGAGGCAGTATTTCGGATATGAACCTTTCGCTATAATCGGGTTTGAAAACCAACTGTTCATTTTGTCCTGCCATAATGGCGTTGTAGAAGGGGATAAAAGGCAGCCTTTGCCCGTCTGTCAGCTTATAAATTGAATTACCGCTTAAAAAGTATCTGCCGTCGTTGGTCAGTGGAAAATTATTTCCCTGTATATTCATTTTTAGTGCCAAATTTTCTTTTTCATTTCTGAGGGTAAATTTAACCGGGAGGGCTTCGTCTTTAATAATTTTTATATCCTCAAATTTTTCTGATAAGTGGGTGATGAATATAAAAGGTCTGCTTTCCAGTATTTCAAATAACCTTAATAAATTAATGCCTGATACAGAGACTTTTTTCCCCTTAAATGAGGTGTAGTTGCCGTAATTATATGAATAAAAACCTGTAGCTGTAGTTTCGTTATCGTATAGGCTTTGAATTAGGTTGATTATTTCCTGATCTGTAGGTGAAAATTTGTGTATATACGGCTGGAAACTAAAGTTTTTACCAAAGGTTATGGTCTTACGGTCTTTGATATCTTTTATAAAATCCTTTAAGTTTTTGATAACATATAGTCTTTCTTCGCCTAAGCGGAGTTCAATGGCAAAGCCTAACCCTTTTGCTGTACTTTCCATTCCCAAAGTAACCTCAAGATTGACTTCTTTTGCCGTGGGATTGTAGTTCAAAGAGTCGAAATAGTTAAATATCTGCTGGTTGTAGTCATCTCGGGCTGTTTTTTTGACAGGCGCTTCTGTCGGGTTGTTATATTGAAAAGCCTCTTGAGCGGTCTTTAGCACTGCTACGGTATGTTTGCAAATTCCATCATATTTGGCAAAGGCCGGACAATCGCAATAATAACTATTTACAGTACCATCGGGATTTAGACCAATTTCTACACTATACCGTTGGCTACCAATGACTTCGGCGAATATCATCGGTTCATCTTCATCCTCTTCTAAATGAAGATTTTCAACCTTTCCTTTTCTATAGTAATCCAGGCCCTTGGTGTAAGTGTGATAGTTCCGTGCCCCGCGTATTAATTCGTCATCTTTTATATCAATTTTAAACATATATGATTTTTACCTCTTTTGTATCTTAATATCCTGAGTAAATACATATCTATAATACCCAAGCTGTGTTGATTTCGCAAGGGAAAAAAAGGCTGCTATGCACGGCTATCGTATGAAGAACTTTCCCAAGCAAACATTTATAAACATTTTATTTAAGTTTTTTAAGTTTTTTAAAATAATTTTCTGCCATAGGTGTAAATCGCTATGATAAATTTAATTTTCGAGGCTTGCCAAAGAGTCTTAAGATCCTTCACTTTGTTCAGATGATGTCGGGACAGAGTGAACTGTACCTGTTTATTTCCCATAAAAACATGGTATAATATGTTACAAGCATAAAAATGATTGGAGGTATATCATGAAACTATTAGATAAAGTGGCCATTGTCACAGGTGCCAGCTCCGGTATGGGCAGGGATATCGCATATTACTTTGCAAAAGAAGGGGCCAACGTTCTTGCCGTTGCAAGGCGTGCCGAAAGGTTGGCACAATTAGTGGAGGATACGAAAGAATTTGAAGGAAAAGTTGTAGCCTTTGCCGCAGACCTTGGAATCAAGGACAATATAGAGAAAATGGTTGACGAGGCGGTAAAGGTTTTCGGCGAACTGGATATTTTAGTAAATAATGCCGGCATTATGGATGACATGAGTCCCGTAGGCGAGGCGACAGAGGAAATGTATGATATAGTAATGAACCTCAACACCAAGTCCGTGTTCTTGTCCATGGGTAAAGCAATAAAATACTTTGAAACCGCAGGGGGAGGTACAATTATAAATATAGCTTCTATCGGCGGTCTAAAAGGCGGAATAGCCGGAGCCGTATACACAGCAAGCAAACATGCGGTGGTAGGCCTTACGAAGAACACAGGCTACATGTATGCAAAGAAAAAC
>CAZQHS010000048.1:0-12301 GCA_964593485.1 uncultured Clostridiaceae bacterium | reverse complement strand
TTCCTAATTGACCTTGTACAGTTGATCTATATAACCTATAGCCAAGGCATCCCGATACCGGCTGCCACATTATTCTTGTTCCCGATTCAAAGGCTTCTGCATCATTAGTTGTTGTTACCGGGGGAGTTGTCGGGGTTGTTGGAGCTGGTGCCGGAGCCCCTTCTTTCCATTCATAGCTATAAAAATAACCGTAGCTATTGCCCAAATTCATAATAATTGATTTTTTATCTCCAACTCTTCCTTTGGGCATATTTTTTTCTGTTTCAATATAAACCTTCTTATTTTTTAAATAGCCATCGCCAGTACTATCTATAAATAAAATTGAACTTACGGTGCCGCCAGAAGGTGATTCTATGCTCGCCGAATCAATCTTACTTGTTACCTGAGGCATAGTCCAAGTTTTAGAACTTAAAGTTTTTACATCAATATTAAACCCGGTTTTTTGGTCTGCAGCTAAAAAAGAAGGAGGTGTATCCCAAATTACCTGCCAACTGACATGTGCAACTTCACTACCATCATCATATCTGCGGAAATGGCCGAAAGTCATATTTCCCTCTGAACCGCTATGAGTATATTTGTCGTAGATACCGGTGCTTGTTCCTAAAACATGGTTCCCACTTTCTCCGCTAATTGTGTAGTCTATGTCAGGAATATAAACCCAGCTATCTACAAGATGCCATCCTTCCCCGGATTGTGCATATACTATTTCCGGTGTCAAAGGACCCGTTGATAAAAATATTGTTAATACCATTAATACTGACAATAAGCCCGATATTACTTTTTTCATTTTTATCCCCCTTTATTATTACAAATTTGTATTTGTAATAATAAATATATCAACATTTCAGGCTTGCTAAAACACCCAAAATGGGCGAATAGCGAAAAAAACCTCACCCTTTTTGGGTGGAGAGCTTTTTAGGCTTCTTACTCCAAGCTAAATTTTATTAATAAGTTAAGTAACCTTTTTCTATCATTAGTTCCATCAACTCTGATTTGCTTTGCACTTGAAATTTAGAATAGATATTTCTTATATGCGACTTTATGGTATTTTGACTAAGAAAAAGTTCATTGGCAATCATTTTATAAGTCCAGCCCTTTAAAAGCAGGTCTACAATTTGACTCTCCCTCTGAGTTAATTTGCCGGCTGCCATTATGCTGCCAATTGTTTCACTTTGTTTCGACGGTGCCATTTCGTACAATGTAGTTAAAAATATATGGCTTTTTAACAAGGTAAAAAGGTGTTTATGCAATACAGGTAAAATTATGATAGTTGAAAATACTATAATAAGTGCCAATAAAGATACACCATGCACTGAACCCATTGTGTCTATCCTTTTCCCTATAAAACAACCGATAAGGATACCCATAACATTTGCAGATAATCCGATGCCTAAAATTTTGGCCGGGTTAGAATGATAGTCCAACATTTCCCCCAATATGCTCCACCAAAACAAATCATATACACCGCAAGCCCCGAGCATTAGGGTGTTTACAATCAAATAACTTCCGGCTGAACGATCCAAAACCATAAAAGCCGAAAAAGAAAGTCCAATCATGGCAATAGCCACATATAGTAAATAATTGCGGCTAACCTTTTGGGGTAGGTTTTTCATAATAAATATAGCTGTAATATAAGGTAATGCCCAATACCAACTAACAAGCCAGCGGTGGTGTAGAAAGGCGGGATTTATCACTTGATACATAAGCCCTGAGTTAATGGTTATAAAGATAATAAAAAAACACAAAAAAATTAAAGGCTTTAGTAAGACCATTA
The DNA here is from genome assembly GCA_964593485.1 of uncultured Clostridiaceae bacterium. Classification (GTDB taxonomy): domain Bacteria; phylum Bacillota; class Clostridia; order Lutisporales; family Lutisporaceae; genus JAAYKT01. The sequence continues at coordinate 10,527 of CAZQHS010000048.1, read as the reverse complement.
CACTTCTGTCTTTATCTGTGTTTTCTTTTGTCTCTGCTATAGATTTTAATGATATCCTATTGTTAAAATATAATGCTGCGACAAGAACTCCAATTGAAATAACAAGTCCAATATAAACAGATATATGAATCGTTATCATATTTATCACGATCATCAGAATATTAGAATATATTAAAACGTCCGCAGCGGTTTTTAATCTTTCATTGGACGGAGTGTAAGTTTTATAATAAAAACCCCATGATGCTATACACATACCGGCGGCAAAGGAACCGATTGCCAAAGAAATAGTCCAAATATTTGATGGTGAAAAAAGAAATGGTATCGTAGATACAATACATAAAAAAATGGCTAAAGTAATTGTTAACTTTGCCTGTTCTATTGTTTTTATAAAAAAACCGCACAAAAATAATCCTGTAAAACAGCCACCTATTGCAGTAAAAACCATGCCATCAATAGTAATATGATATAATTCTGCAACAGCATATAATATTTGCCCTTGAAAGGGAAATGATAGCAGCCAAGATGAGAACAACGAAAAAGACAATATAGATAATTCACGTTCCTTAACCATTATTTCGCCCCTTATTGTATACCGATTAATTACATTATACATCTGAAATTTATATCTTCCAATATTAAAGTAAGGGGTTTTTAAATCTGGTGAAAACTTTAAGAATCTACAATACTTGGCTAACTATGCAAGCGGGGGGAAGTGCAGGGGACAGTTCTTTTGCTTTTTAAAAGCAAAAGAACTGTCCCTATTGCTTCTATTCTTCGTATACTATTACTGCTTCTTTGCTGCTGTTGATCCAATCTACTTTTGTGTTCAGATTCTCTGCGGCAAACCTTACGGGAACAAATGTCCTTTCGTTTTTAGCCACCGGTGCTACATCCATTTTTTTAGCTACTCCGTTTATTTTTATATCAGTTTTGTTCATCCACATTTCTACGGTGTTCCCTCTTGCTTTTAAAGTAATCTTTTGGGTTCTACCGTCCCAGCCTACCGTTCCTCCCATTGCCTCTACTACCGCTCTTATAGGAACCATGGTGCGACCTGTTATTACTATAGGTGCTGTATTTCTGCCCGGATCCACTTCCTGTTCTACTCCGTCTAAACTCATTTTAGGACTATCAAGTTTTAACATTATGAAATGCTTATAACTACCCGGTTTATATATTTGCCCTCCTGTTTTTACAGTATAAGTCCCAATGGCAGGTCCTAATCTTTCTTCGATCCCTTGATATGGATTGGCTTCTGCCAGGACTGGTTTTACCGTATAGTAATAGGTGGTATTGGGTTCAACATTGACATCTGCATAGGATGTGCTTGTAATATAAAAGTCTGTTACAGATATTCCTAATTGACCTTGTACAGTTGATCTATATAACCTATAGCCAAGGCATCCCGAGTAGGGCTGCCACATTATTCTTGTTCCCGATTCAAAGGCTTCTGCATCGTTGGCCGTTGGTACTGCTGGACTAATCACCACGGGTGGCAGTGTAGAAGCAGGTGCGGGTGCGATAGGTGCAGGTGTGACAGGTGCAGGCAACACTTCTGTTATTCTTTTTCCACCTTCCCAGGTCCCCCAATTTCCTTCCGAGCCATAACGCCATTTCCCCGAAAAACTTTTACCATCATCTGACATAGTAAATTCTATATCACCGGCATCATTTGGCGGAGCATAAGCAGGTGATTCTGACCAGGTACCGGTTAAAGTATTTCCGTGTATAGTCCCTTCAATCCTTCCCTGATCATGAGTATAAGTACCAGTAACCCTATTTCCGCTCTGTGTAAGTACCATTTTACCCCAGTTAGTATCCCATTCCCCTGTCCATGAATACTTGCCAAGATTTATAGCACCTGTGGGTGCTGTCGGTGTTGGATCAATTTGAGTTGAATGGGCTGTCACTGTAACTGTAGTACTACTATTTTCTGTAATAGCTGGACTGCTGCTTAACTCTTTCCATTCATAAGTATACCTTACGCCTACAGAGCCAGGGGACCCCGCGTAGACATATACATATATGGCACATTTGTCGCCTGGTGAGCCCTCTCCTCTAAAGTTCAATGTCATGTTTGCTTTATAAGACACTTGCGCCTGTGCATCATAATTATATCCAATACCGGCATTCTTTGCCTTGGTACCGTCAGTGTATATTATTTCTGCATCTATTCTGCCGGCAGTACCGAATTGCAATTCTAAATCTGCTACATCCACTTTTAAATAAGGAGAAAAGCCTATGCTATAATTTCCGTTTCTGTTACTAATTACCCTTTGTTCAAATCCTAAATTCAAAGTCTGCTTTGCTTGTATTACACTTGGCGGTGCCTCCCATGTATAAATTGCATGCATGTCTGTTGGATTATTATAATCTTGTGATGCATATACACCTAATCCATAGGGCCAGGCACGTTGAATCTCTGCACTATTTCCGCTTAACCTAGCTGTAAAGTTATCTTCTACAGGAACAGGAAATTCATAAGTATCCACTAATACCCAGGCAAAATTGCTATCTGCCAAAACCATTATATTCAAACCCATAAGAACAACGAACACAAGAATAAGTAACAAAAATAATGATAGAACCTTTTTCATGGATTTATTCCCCTTTCAAATTCATTTTAATTAGAATACATTATTTCTTCTCAAAATTCGTCACTAATAATGGGCGATTTTAATAAAACCAATTCACCCATAATGGGTGAATTGGTTTTATGTGCCACGTTATCCTATTATCTAAACTGTTTTGAATCATAGATAATAATACTTATTTAAAAATCCTTCTTATTTTTAAATAAAGTAAGAAATTCAGATTTGCTTTGTATTTGAAATTTGAAATAAATATTTTTGATATGAGTTTTGATTGTATTTTCACTAAGAAAAAGTTCGTTGGCAATCATTTTATAAGTCCATCCTTTCAAAAGCAAAATAGCAATTTCGTTTTCTCTTGGCGTAAGACTACCAGAATGTAAAAATTCCTCTATAGTTTCATTTTGTGCCTTTGGTTCCATTTCATATAAAGTAGTTAAATACACATGATTTTTTAAAAGTTTCAAAAGCTGTCTATGTAAGATAGGCAGCATTAATAGAGTAAAAAAAACAACGAAAAGGGCTATCATTGACGTGCCATCTTTTGAGTCTTTCGAAAGAGAAGAGGTACCGATAATCCCGCCTATTAAAATACCTAACACATTTGCGGAAAGACCCATGCCAAGTATTTTTGCCGGGTTTTTATGAAAGTCTAACATTTCACCTAAAATACTCCACCAAAACAAATCATATATACCACAGGCACCCAGCATCAGTGTATTTATAATAAAATAGCTTTTAGTGGAGTTATCAAGATACATAAAAGCCATAAAGGAAAGACCAATCATTGCAATGCCCACATACAATATATAATTTCTGTTAAACCTCTCAGGCAAGCCCCTCATTATAAAAACAGCTACGACATAAGGCAATGCCCAATACCAGCTTACAAGCCCCTCTAAATGACTAAAAGCAGGGTTAATCACTTGGTACATAAGCCCGGAATTAATTGTAATAATTATAATGAAAACACATAAAAAGGTTAAAGGCTTAGTTATGCTAGTAATATGTTCCTTTTGATTATCCTTTTTTTGCATCTTGGTATCAATAGTTATAGGAATCTTAACTTGAAAAAACAAAGCTGCACTTAAAAATAATATAGACACCCCAAGGCTAATATAAGGTGATGCATTAATAGCTATTACATTTAATAAAATCATTAAAGTGTTTGAAAAAATAAGTGCATCGGCTGCGGTTTTAATTCTCTCATTGGAAGGAGTATAAGCTTTAAAATAGAAGCCACAAGCTGCTACGCAAAATCCGGCAGTCAAAGAACAAAATATAAGGGAAGCCGCCCATAAGATTGATGGCGAAAAAAAGAAGGGTATATTACCAATTATGCATACCATAAGAGAAAACATCATTAGTTTTTTGACTTGCTTCTTTGTTTTTATAAAAAAACCGCAGGAGAATAAACCTATAAAATGAGCTGCTATCGAGCTGAAAATCATAGTATGAGGGTCTATGTTGTATAAGTCTGAAATAGCATATAAAACTTGTCCCTCAAAAGGGAAAGCCAACAGCCATGAGAAAAATAAAGAAAATACAATAATAGATAATTTGCGTTCTTGTGCCAATAGTTGCACCCCCGAAATACTTTTGCAAATCTGTATTTTCATTATACTCTGAAGTTTGAAATAATCCAATAGAACATAATCTAACAAAAGCAATGGGGACTGTCCCCTTTGCTTGGGGACGGTTCTATTCCTCATAGAAGCAATGGGGACTGTCCCCTTTGCTTGGGGACGGTTCTATTCCTCATAGAAGCAATGGGGACTGTCCCCTTTGCTTCTTAATATGACTCGCCTAAAGTCATTTTCATAATCTCATCATAGGCCAGTTCCGCTATAACTATGCCGTCTTTGTGCCAGTGGACAAAGCTGCCATTTGTATCTACGGACTGCCAAATTTCCGGGTTCTTCAGTGCACCGAAACGAAAACCGCCAAAATTTGGCTTCATATCTACTATGATAGAATTTCCTGTATCAAAGGTCACTTTTAAAATACCGTCATCCATCGCTTCAACCTTTATAATAGGTCTTCCTTTCAAACAATCCGCCTCCCGTTAAAAAAGATTAATTATCATAACCATTTCGTACCATCCTATATAATAAAAAAACATCATTATATAATACATTGTATAATGATGCTTTTTATTTGTAGTGTGACTATATGTCACTATTTTTGAATTTTTAGGAGTGTTTCTAATTCTAAACGTTTATTTTTTATATTGCCGGTGATATTCAGCTTTTCAAATATCCGAGAAAGTTGATTTCGCACCGTCCCCACAGCCAGGTGAAGTTCATTAGCTATCTCCGTGTTTGTTTTCCTCTGGGCTGCCAGTTTTGCTATTTCCAACTCTTTTTGTGTCAAGCCGTAGTTCTCATGCTCACTCCAATGCTCCCAAAGTATCTTTTGCTTCCCCTTATGAAACTTTTCGGACAAGGATAATATATTGTCTATCTTTTTTGGATATAAGCCTTTATCCTGTAATCTCTTGAAAGGGGCTTCCAAATAATTTTCACTTTCAACAAAAGGCATTATAATCCCATCAGGAAGTGCTTTATTCAATGCTTCATAAAGCTCCTGTTCTGCCTCTTCATGTCGTTTCAACTGCTCTAAAGCCGCGGAAAGCTGGATATGCAACCAAATTTCACACATTATATTATGATAAACTCCATATATTCTTTCGCATTCTTCACGCCTTGCAACCACCGTCGTCCACTGTTTATCAGCCAAAAGCAGTTGATTATAAAAAGTATGCAGCATAGGCATTGCAGGAAACATCAAAAGAGATTCTGACAATCGTCCCGCCCTCAACCAGGCAGGTGCTGCCTCAGTATGACCTAAAAGAGCATAGATAAAACTGCGGCACATATCAAGGGTGTTTAAAAGCGTGTATTGTCTTTCTTTTCGCAGCCATTCCTGACAATGGGTACTAATATTTTTTACACCTTCATAGTCTCCGTTAAAAAGAGCCATACGCATGGAAAGAAAGTCACAATTTATTATAATACTGTATTGATTTTTCCTGTTTGCCGCTGACCTGGCCATTTGGTTTTCTATGTCTGCATTTATAAACTGTCCTCGTTCATAATACATATCCGCAGCAAAACCATGTTCCGCACCATTGCCATGACCGTCAGATACCTGGTAATAGTAAGGCATGCATTCTTTCATCTCTGCATTTTCCACATCGGCGTTTCCTACCCCCCGGTGATACATCATGAATATGGAAGGAGCGGAAAATGTCCAAGAACCTTTTTGATCTACGCTCAGAGAGGTGCGGTTTAAAAGGGCACATGCCCGTCTGTGATGTTCGCTCATAGCGGAAATATTATTGTATTTAAGGAAGCTTTCTGATATCTCCGCATCCCCTAATAGATTGTTTCTTTCTTTTTCCGTCAATACTGTATCTACCTCCAAAGCTTTTAAAAGCAGGCTTTTTAATCTTATAAGCTCCGGTATGTTATGAAAAGAAAAGCATTTTACCATACATGGGGTGATGGCTGCGGGATGTTTTAAAAATGTTTCTTCAGAGCATTCTTTTAGCCAGCGGAAAAAATCCTGACTATGCTCATTATTGAGACTTTTCAGTTTATCCATTTCCATGGTAATTAACAATCTATCCCAATCTTTCGCCGTGGCAAAAGCGTAGTAAGCAGGAATGTAATCCCCGCCCTCAATATGCCATTGTCCTAAACGGGAGAGGTTTTCTCTTTGATAGGCTTTTGATTTTTGACTAAACCTTTGTCCGGTGCATTGTTGTAACATATGGTGATATCTGTAAATCCCGCTTTCGCCTCTTGTTATAAAAGCGTTATTCTTTGACAAATCTTCAAGCAATTCTATAGCATCACTATGCTGCCATAAATATGATGCTTGCTCTTTTGTGAATTCATTGGTTATACCTATGAGAATAAGGAATTCACGCTGCCTTTCAGGCAATGGCTCCAATAATACCTTGTCCATCAAAGTAAAAATATCTGCGGTGTTTGAAAGCCACTGTTCCTTTTGAGCATAAAATTTGAAGTTCAAATATACCATGGATATCCAACCTTCACTAAGTGTGGCAAGTTCGTTTATTTCATTTGTAGAGATTTTAAGACCGCAATACTTTGCATAAACAGCTAATTCATCTTTGCTAAGCCGTAAATCATCAGCGGTAATCTCACATAGCAAGTTCCCGAAATGCATTCTTTCTTCTTCACCAAAAACTTGATTGCGAGAAAGCAGAATTATATGTATACTGTCTGGCAACCTACGGCAAAGAAATAACAAAAGAGGTATTAACGGTTTTTCCTTTAAAATATACAAATCATCTAAAATAAAGTAAAATCTTTTATCGCTATCTGATAATTCATCCTCTAAAATTTCCGCCATCAAAGCTATAGACCTTGCATCCTTGGGATAACCCAGTTCTTTCATTTGCTCTGCCAATACCGGGTATTTTTTTAATATGCGACAAAAACCTCTCCAAAAATCTGTAAGCGAATCCGTTACAATCATCTGGCGCAAAATCACAGTACCTTTTTGCTTTTTTACCTGTTTCTTTGACCACCAGCCCATTGCAGTCGTTTTACCAAATCCCATTGGTGCAATTACCGTAGTAATTGGGTGGGCATCAATCTCGCTTAGTCGTCTTTTTAGTCGTTCAGATATAAAAATGTCATTTAAATTAGGATAATAATTCAAAAGACCACCGCCTTAATAGATTCTATTGGATATTCTGCAATGCATTTCCAATTTATATAGTGCGAATTGTTTTCCATTATACCATTGAATTCCAATTTATAAAAACTATTTTTGTACGATTATACCTGTCCCCATTGCTTCCATAGCCTAAAACTTGACATGAACTTGTTTTAAGCTTAATATTTTTATAACAAGATTTCAATAAAGGATTTTTTTTCAACTCTCCTTTATAAAAGCATGAGGCATTTTTGCCTCGTTATAATAATTAATAAAGAATTAAGAAAGAAGGTTAGCATATGAGTAAGAAACCTACAAGGGAAGAAGCCTTTGAGCTGCTTAAGAAATATAATAAAAGCGAAAGTTTAATACGCCATGCCCTAACTGTAGAGGGTGTGATGAAACATTTTGCAGAGCTCTATGAAGAACCCGACATTGAAAAATGGACTGTTATAGGGCTGGCACATGATTTGGATTATGAAATGTATCCGGAACAACACTGCATAAAGGTGAGAGAAATTTTGGAGGAAGAAGAATGGCCAGAGGATTATATCAGGGCCATACAAAGCCACGGCTGGGGATTGTGCTGTGATATAAAGCCTGAAGAAAAAATGGAGAAAATCCTGTTTACCATTGATGAATTAACGGGACTTATTACAGCAGCAGCACTAATGCGTCCCAGCAAGAGCGTATTGGATTTGGAAGTAAAATCTGTTAAGAAAAAATGGAAAGATAAAAGGTTTGCTGCCGGTGTTGATAGGGAAGTAATCGAAAAAGGCATCGAGCTTTTAGATATGGATCTTGGTTATATCATTGATGAAACGATTAAAGGTATGCGTAAGGTTGCAGAAGAAATAGGATTGAAAGGGAGTTTGTAACAGGCTCTGGCCTCTTGACTCTGACCTCTGGCATTAGGGTCGCGTCTTTGAGGTCAAGATCTTTCGGCGGTGCCTCAGGATGACAGTTTTGCAATGTGTGTTAATAACGAGGCGGGGTAAACCCCCGCCTCGTTATTATATTTATTTTCATTTCTGCGTTATCTACACCCAAATAAACACTTTCCGCGGAATGGATGAATCCATTCCCTATAATTGTCTCCCTATGTGGTATAGATAATTCATTCACCGCAATTTTCCCTGATTGTAGAATGATGAATTCATTATCCACTAATCTCATAATTACTGAGAAATAAGGCTATCAATTCTTCCTTGGTCAAACCCGATTATAATATGCCCGTCAATATCTAATACAGGTACGCCTTGTTGGCCGGACTTCTTTACCATTTCCATAGCCCCGTTTCTGTCAACTCCCACGTTAACTTCTTTGTAATCAACACCCTTGCCTCGCAAGTAATCTTTTGCTCTTTTGCACCAAGGACATGTATCTGTGGAATATACTGTTATATTCATAAAATTACCTCCTTTCTATATACCCCATACAGGTATATAGTACCACTTATTTGGTTTTCAGTCAATAGCCCATATAAAAATCCTTTATCACGTTATATCCCTGTTTTGTTATATTATTATTAGTACTAAAACCTTTTTTATCCCTTTATAATATCTTTCATAAGAGCTGCATCCAAGTTTCCGCCGCTTACTATAATCGCTGTGTTTTTGCCGTTAAAAACATCCGGATAACTCAAAATGGCTCCTACCCCTATTGCCCCTGCAGGTTCCGCTATTACTTTCTCTTTTGTCATAAGATGATAAACAGCCTTTTTTATCATATCCTCACTAACTAAGATAATCTCGTCAATACAATCCGCTGCCATATCAAAAGGAATTTGCCCTATGCCCCCTATCAGTGCATCACAAATTGATGGAGCTGACGGAAAATCATCATAACATTTATTATCCGATAGCGATTTTACCATAGCGGGGCAAGCCTCAGTTTGGACACCGACTATTTTTATTGAAGGTTTTAGCTTGTTTAATGCACCCCTTATTTTAAAACCCTTAAGCCTTTGTTGGCATTCCAATTTTAGATATATATTCGTATTTTTATTGCTTAAATACATAGAATGTTCAAGGGGTGTTTGGTATATGTATTTATTTATCCGTTCCCTTGCCATGCAAACATCTTCGTAAGTAACAATCTGCTTGATACGCATTGTTAAACCCCACATCCTTTCTACCATATATTCTAAAAGTTAATTAGCTATTTTTTAAAAAATCAAACTTTTCATCAACTTCCGGTCTTAATATGTTTCCGGCTTCTTCAAAAATATCTAACAGTTCTTCATAAATATTGCCATTAGCTACAAAATTCCAGAATTCTTCTCCTACTAATATTTCCTTGTTGTCCAAATCATATAGCCCTCTTAAAGTCCATCTCTCGTAGGGCTGTGGATAGTAAGGATTATATGGTATTGCCAAACGTGTAAATACATTAGCATTTTGGTCCTGGCTTAGTCTTAATCCTGTCCATCTCAACAGCTTAAGTTTTAATGAGGCAAATTCCTTCATATTTGGCTTTGCACTTGTGATATCAAAATAGTTTTCTTCATTATTAATCACTACCAAATAATCCACTGTGGAATCCGGATCCTTTCGTTCATCCCCCTTAAGTATTGATTGTCTAATAGTATCTATTTCTAAAAATTTATCCGGTTTGCTTGATCCCTCTCTTAATGTGTAGTGTATATTCTGAATCTTTCTTTCCGTTATATCATCAATTTGACCCAATAACTTAACTTGTCTTTCGCTGTGATTATTAGCCCCTTTTGCCAGTAAAACCGCTACTTGTTCCCAAATTGAAATTCCAAATGTAGTACTCATTGAATGAATAAAAGAAGACATTCCATAGCGATCTTTACCTATAAGCCTAAAATGAAAAGGCATAAACGAAGTTTCAGGCGTATAATTCTCAAGTTTCAATCTAACTATGTTTATTAACAAATCCTCTATCTCTTTTTTGGTTGTATTAGAAATAGACATCGGCTTACCTCCCTTTACTTTCTATTTTAAAAGCATTATTTCCAGTAAAATACTCTCTTTTAAGTTTGTCCTTATTTTTTACATTAATTCTAAGTTCGCCAATCCTATAAAAATCCCTTCTATTATTCGTTAAAGCTATCATATTACAGTTCACACTATAGCTTATCCATAATATAGCAGATTATTGTACTTGACGCGATTGCTGGGTTCGCTTTTCCTCCATATCGCTAACAGACCTTAAGCCTTTCCAAAACGCAACCTCCTCCCATATGGGAGGAGAAGATATTAAGAAGATACTACGAAAT
>CAZQHS010000047.1:0-12411 GCA_964593485.1 uncultured Clostridiaceae bacterium | reverse complement strand
TTCTTATTATTGTAATAATATCATATTTTTCGCTATAAAACAATAATTATGAAAATGTGAAGATACGCTATTCGACAATTTTTACATCTGCTGCATCCCCTGAGTTTTGAAGTTTAATACAATTTTTTTATCCAGAAACCATTGTGGCTGCTGGATTCTTCTATGTCAAGAATAAGAATATTCTACATGTGGTATCTTGTGAAAATAGATTATTTTATTTGCTACGATTACTGAGTTACAAGGCATGTATACACTTATGCACCCATGGAATCTTTTGAAGAAGTGGATTTCCAATATTCGATAAAGAAAGCTACGAACACGCCTAACATTAACCCAAGCACGCCGCCTATAGCAAGGTTTAGTTTTTTGTTTATATTATAAGGTTTGTTTGGGTAAGATGGTATGTCGCTGATTGATATGTTTTTATTATCATATGTCAGGGCAAGTAGTTTAAGTTGTTCTTTTTTCAATAATAGTACCCCATGAATGGAATTATTTGAATCTAATTCCGCAGTCGCCCTTTTAAATTCTATACTGTATTGATTTAAAGTAGAAATCTCATAACTCAAACTTTCTATTCGCTGTTCCGTTTCTTTAATAAAAGCGTCCATTAGCTCAAGATGTTGTTCAGCCATATTGCGGTTGTTATTAGCTATGAAATCGTTTAGCGATTCAATTAAAGCACTCATTAATTTATTAGCTATTTTTGGGTTAGTATCGGTAATTTTTATATTCAGTTTATCCTTGTCCAGTTTTGCCTGCAATTTATCATGCAATTCAGTTGTTGATATGTTTATCCCTGTTTTACTTATTGTATTTTTCAATACTTCTTCATTTCGAATAAGGCCTTCAATACTTTGATTAGTAGTTTTATAATTCATAAATAAACGGTTTATAAAACCTCTATTATCTTCAAAAAACATATCTGATGATTGCAAATACATATCGGAATCATTATACAATATACTTGATGCATCCTGAATGCTAGTATTTATTGGAACGGTAATTTCTGATATATACATAGGTGTTGCAATAATAAATGTATACATAAACGTAATTAATAATGTTGCACTAAAAATTAATATTATAAGATTCTTCCACTTTAAAAGTGTTTCTATTAACTCTCTTAAACTGATTTCTTCTTCCATTTTATCTCCCCATTTCCTTTGTTCTGTATGTAACACAGAGGGACGGTTCTCCTGTGTCGTAAATCAACACAGGAGAACCGTCCCTCTGTGTTGCCTCTGTGTTATTTTGCTAAGTCTTCTTTTATCAGATCCAATGTTCTTTGTGATGCTTCCAATTTTTTTGGATAATCGTCGGTGAGTTTAAGAAGTTTAATACTTCCCAGTATCTTTGAATTTTCCTTGGCTTCTTTAATTTTATCATTGGTGGCTTCCATTTGCTTTTCTGACTCCATGACCTTCTCGAGATAAGGATGTGCTTGTTCTATCTCTTCCTTTTCCAAGTGGTATCTTGCTATTTGATAGTTGGCATCGATTTTCATGTTATAGGGGGGAACCACCATGGGGCTGTTCAACACCCACTCATCCGCCAAAGCAGAGGCTTCCTCCAGTTTACCGATGGCCAAGAGCATACTGCAAATTGTAGCTGCATTGTCATAGTTATAAGGTTCATATTTTTTTATCAGTGAAAGCTGTTTCATAAAACCGTCATAATACTTTTTATCCTTTGATTTCCTCAGCTCATTGTTCATGATTTGTGACAGGTCGTATCTATAAGCTGTATTGTACCTGTCGAATTTTGCTGCTTTTTCAAAAAGCGTTATGGCCTTATCTATGTCCTTTTCTTTTGCGTGGTTTACGGCCTGTGCACCAAGTTTCAATCCATAGTATATGGATGCAGATGAAAACAGGGCAAACATTGACAAGACCAACAGTGCATATTTTGAATACTTTAGGATAGGTTTATCAATGGCTTTTATTCCTTCATGGCTGTTTAAAATTCCTATCAGCATCCATAGCAGATACCCCACTGCTGCCAAGGATAGATTGAAATCCAGGGCTGAGTGTGCCAAAAGCAACACGGCGGTTAAATAAATATGCAAATATGAAGACCTGTCTATGATACTTTTGAACATGCCTATCAGAAGAAGTATAATTACTCCACCCAAGGCAATTAAGCCTAAAACACCCACTTCTGTAGCATATTGGACATAAAAATTATGGGTCTCTGTTGTATTGTAGGGTATGGATTGGTATTGGCGGTAAAGGTTTTTCCAGGCACCGCCCCCGGCACCGGCTATGGGGTAATCCTTTAGGATTTTTAGCCCGTCTTTGGCGAAATAAATTCGCAAATATACGCTGCTGCTTTCCGTTTTTATATCCTTTAGCCTGTTTTCAATAGCATCAGGGACATATTTTAATTTATCCATTTTCCGGATAACATTGCCTCCTGGGCTTTTTAAGATTACATCCTTATAAACGGTATAGCTGTCCGTTTCATAATTATATAAAAGAAAAATAATTTTCTCCGTATCTTCCAAAGTCGTAAAGTCAAAACTTTTATGCGTGAATTCCGGACCCGTAGGCTCGAACAATTTTAAAATCTCTGTATGTTCATTTTCCTTGTTATAGCTCCTTATAATGATACCGTAACTATGGGGGCTTTCTAATGTAGATTTCACATTGAATTCAACAGTGTAGTCGGTATTTGGCTCCACTTCATCTATGGTTATACTTTTGTTCTTCCAGGATTTTTCCTCTTCCGCCTTATGTTCCACTATGTATTCCAGAGGTTCTTTTATAGTAAAAAGAAAAGCAGAAGCAATAATAAACACAGCTAAAAGGGATATAAGGGCAATATTAATGTTTCTGTCGCTGAGGTTTATTTTTATTTTATCTATCACGAAAAAAATAAAATATATCAAAGCAGCAGATATGATCATGCTGATAAAATAGTGGTTCCCCACTGTCTTTAATTCCTCTTCAGCTAAAGTATAAAACTTATAAATCAGTAATGAGCTTGATGCAAATGATATAAAAACACTTAGAATAAATTGCAGTTTTGATCTGGCATCAATAAGTAGAAAGTTTAATAAAAGCACCCCTGCCAAGACCAAATAGCCGCCACGGGAAAGGGTAAATATGAAAGAAGAAATAAGTGCTGTAAGGATTCCCTGGTATAGGGCTTTGAAATTTTTATTATTCGTGTTTATAAGACTGTTTAGGGCAAGGATTATTCCTACGCCAAGGACAGAAGCAGTGGTGTTGGGGTATTGGTATAAGCCGAAAAGCCTTTTACTTTCATAAACACCCTGCAACTTTAGTGCCCCTGAAATATGTAGCATACCTGTTAGGGAAAGCAAGAAAGTAGAAGCTATAATTACATTGACGAATATGTCTTTATTTTTTATGTTTGATCTGATTAGGCTGTGAGTTATTTTATAAATGATGAAGTAACTCGTATATATAAGTAATGTATCAAAGGCATCCTTTGTGTTGGCTGCAAAGATTAGTGATATGGCGTAGACTATGGGGATTGACAAGACTGCCAAATCCATATATGTATTTAGCATAGGGGTTTTATTTTTGAGGTTGTACAATATGTAGGCAAGGAAAATTGCAGATAGAATGATTATTGCAGGGACGTAGTTAACGCGGAAAAAAAGGCCACGATAAAAAGGTGTAATTATCATAAAGGCTGAGATTAGTATTGCGAAGATTAGGATTATGGCGTTGTTGTGTTGGGGTTGTGGGATGTCAGTCGCCGTGCCTTTGCTTGATGTATCTACCTGCCCATAAGTTAAGGTTTTGGCTGTTGTTCTTTTGGATTTTGATTTTGGTTTTGCCATTTTCTGCACCTCTTGTACAATGTTAATTACAATATATATGATAAACTATTTGAAGGATTTGTACAAGAAGCAACCAGGAGGATGGTGCCAGGGGGAGTGTGGTGCCAGGTACAGAACTTTAGAACTTATTGAGAAGAGTGAGGTGCCTGGAGGAGTGTGGTGCCAGGTACAGAACTTTAGAACTTATTGAGAAGAATGAGGTGCCTGGCACCATGCTTCGGTGCTTGGCACTATATTTACTTTAACTTATTCCATTGTTATAATACTAATAAAGTAAAGAAAGGAGAGTTATAATGGAGTATTTGCTTGATAATTTACATAAAGACAGTAAAATCTGGGCGGGACTTAACAGACCGGATATAGATATAAAAGAGGCGGATGCGGTAATCTTTGGCATACCCTATGATAAGGGGGTTAGTTTTAGGGCGGGGGCAAGCCTTGCACCGGATGAGCTCAGAAAAATTACATACACCATTGATCCCACTACGGAAAGATTTGAAAGCATAAAGGGTATGAAAATTTTAGATTTAGGAAACTTTTCTGCTAAGGATATCCCCGGCATCGCTGGCAAAATAGAAAAAAATATATATAAGTGCATAACAAATAAAAAGTTTTTTACCATGATTGGCGGGGACCATTCTACTACCATCCCTGTGCTTCAATGTGTGAATAATCATATAGAAGGTAATCTTGGCATTATTCACTTTGATTCTCATTTTGACCTGTGTGATGAAATGGATGGGGATATTTTTTCTCATGGCTGTACACAGAGAAGGGCCTTAGAGATGACAAATGTTGAAGGGCTTGAAGCAATATATTTTGTCGGCGTACGTTCTATTGAATCCCAAGAATATGATTTAATCCAAAGCAGAGAGTTAAAAAATATACTTTCCGCAAGGGAAATCAGAGAAATTGGTGTAAGAGAGTCTTGCAAAAGGATTTTGGAAAAAATGAAAAGGTTCGATAATATTTATTTGACCATAGATATTGACGGACTTGATCCCGCTTATGCCCCCGGCACAGGAACACCGCAATTCGGCGGCCTTGATTCTCGTGAGCTTTTGGATATGCTTTATGAATTTTTCAAGCTGCCTATAGTGGGTATGGATATTGTTGAAGTTGCCCCGCCACTGGACCCATCGTCAATAACTTTATTTGCTGCAAGGAAATTGGTAACCGAGGCTTGGGGACATATTTGGAGGAATAGGAAATAGATATTGCGGAGTGCGGAGTGCGGAGTGCGGAGAAGATGTGCCGAGTGCGGAGAAGATGTGCCGAGTGGGGTGCCGGAAGTATTCCAATTTTTTTACTAAGTAGTTTTATTAATGTTTCAGCTTTGCCCTTGGCTAATCCACTTACTTCGCCTTCTGCTTTGCCTGCTGCCCTGCCTCTTATTTCGCCTCTTATTTCGCCTCTTATTTCGCCTCTTTTTTCGCCTCTTTCTTCTACATATGCCATACTTGATATTGCATCAAGTCTCGCCTTTTCCCGAGCTGCATTTTTCTCTCTTAATAATTCATCCGCACTTAACTTCTTTAACATTTCCATGGCTATTTTTAGCTCCTCCTTTCTTTCTGCCAATTCTTTGGCACCATATTTTGACGAATATTTCTTCATGTTATCATAAGCATCACCTCCCTCCATGGGAAGTGACTAACCACCAAACGGCAACCTCCATTTATTTTAACATATCGGTATGATTTTTAAATCATAAATCTGTCTATTTTTGGCTTTTTTATAGCGTGAACACATTAACCCTATGATAAGTTCTAAAGTTCTGTACCTGGCACCACATTTCTGCCTGGCACCATATTTTTTGTATATAGAATTATATTCTTATATATATTATAATTAAACTATAAATTCCTTGAGGTGGTGTATATATGAGTATAGCAAAACAATTTTTAAAAGATCTTATAAATGAAATACCTGAAAATGATGTTCTTCAAGTTATTGATTATATTGAATATTTAAAAACTAAAAAAGAAAAAACAATTTTTAAAGAATTGCTTGAAGCTAGCGAAAGTAGTCTTGAGTTTTGGAATAATGATGCAGATGATGAGGTATGGAACAATGTATAAGCAAGGCGATATCGTACTAATTCCGGTTCCATTTACGGATTTATCTTTAAATAAAAAACGTCCCGTTCTGGTTTTATCAAATGCTAATTATAATTTAAAATCCATGGATATAGTAGTTGTGGCTATAACATCCAATATAAGCGAAAAGGAATATTCTGTGTTGTTTACGAATAATGATATGATGGATGGCTCCATTAAACTAACTTCCTGCATAAGAGCAGATAAAATATACACATTATCGAAGGCCATTGTAATAAAAAAAATTGGGGCTATAAAAACACAAGTCACAGAGAACGTAATTGAAAAAATAATGCAGTGGCTTAGCAATACGTAAAGATGATATAAGTTCTAAAGTTCTGTACCTGGCACCATATTTCACACCGTTGGCCACAAATATCAGTACCGTTGGCCATATAAAATTTACTCGGTCCCATAGGAACATTTATTATCATTATAATTTTATCTTTGATCCTTAAATTTTCAGTTACAACAGATATTGTAGGTTCAATTTTTTGTGAGCTGACATTAGATATCATTTGATTTAACTTTATGATGTCTTCCTTGGTTAAACCGGTTATTTCCCCTTTGTCGTTGACACCCACAAGTATTTTACCACCTGACGTGTTAGCGAAGGCACTGATTTCTGCAGCCATTGAATCGGGGCTATTGAAGATTTCTTTAAATTGCACCTTGGAATCTTCGCCTAATTGTATAATATCAAGTAGCTCTTTATTATCCATATTAACCACAACCTTTTTTATTCAATAAATCTATTTTTATAATATCATTGCCATCATTCTTTCCATACTATTTGCCCTGCAACATTCCTTCTACCAGAGATCTAATTTAGAAAGAGAAGCACTTAATATATGTCCCTAGTATAAACCTTATCCTTAACATCTTTAATCATATCAGACAATCTAATGGCAATTATTACATCTGACATCTTTTTAAACTCTTCAAAACCCTTTATTACCCTTGAGTTACAAAAATCCTCTTCATTAAGGGCCGGCTCATAGACAACCACTTCAATTCCCTTAACCTTAATCTGCTTCATTACACCCTGGATTGTGGATTGTCGGGAGTTATCAGAATCTGTTTTCATAGTTAATCCACATATGCCTATAACTTCAGGATTTTTTTATAATCATATCTTCTATATGGTCTTTTCTTGTTCTGTTTGTGTCTACTATTGCTGACATGATATTTTGGGGCACATGGGCATAGTTTGCCAATAACTGTTTTGTATCCTTGGGCAAACAATAGCCACCGTAGTTTTTTATCATTCCCGCTATTCCTTGCCAACAACCTCCAAACTTCGGCGCCTGGCACCATGGCTATTCTGAACGATATAGTATTTCTCCATAGCTTAATATATGCTGCATAAAGCCACTACTATCATTTTTGCTCTCCAAAAGGATTGGCTCGATGTTAATGTCAATATTTCTTCTAATTTTAAACAATTTAGCTTCTTTTTCTAAGAAGTCCCCATTTATCTCTTTTACAATAACTGCAATATCTATATCGCTCTCAGAATGAGTATTCCCTCTAACACATGAACCGAATAATACAACTTTTTCAGGATTGTATTCAGGAGTAATTGCTTCTATGAATCTATGGATTTTTTCGTAAATCTGCTTATTATCCATTTATAAAGCACCTCCGTTTCAGATAAAAGATTTTCACATCGTTCTTTTGTTAGTTCTGCAAATAACCTATCCTTTTTACTTGGATACCTTGCCTCAACATTCAAAGGCTCTAACATATCAATAGTATCTAACATAGCTTCCGGTATCTCATTATAAAAACCGCCTTTTTGAGATATCTTTTATACTATGTGTAATGGAGGAACCTCACTCTTCTTATAAACATAATACACCTTAAACACTTTTTCTATTGTCTGATGCAACATAAATCCAACATATAAAAAACTTTTAGTTTATAACATTGCAATTGCTGTTTCATAATCATATTGAGCCATCTCAAGCCAATAATTGTAGTTTTCATAATCTGTATTGGCCCTCTTAATCTATGTATTTCTCTTTAAAATCCATCAAACTAATCGCATAATTCCATAGTTTTATTGTAACACAAATTTATGTGCCTGGCACCATATTCAAAAGAGGCAGTTCGTGAGAATTGCCTCTTTTTATTGCTCCGATACTTCGGTGGTTCTTACTTCGGTGGTTCTTGAAATTTTAGTTTAATTATTCTTTATCAATAATTTCTTCAACTTCATCTATAGATGTAATATCAAATATTTCATCTATCAAAAGATCTAATTCAGAAAGAGAAGCATTTAATATCTTATCTTGTAATGGTGCCGAAAGTATTCCAATTTTTTTACTAAGCTGTCTTATTAATATTTCCGCTTTGCCTTCTGCCTCGCCTTCAGCTCTGCCTTCTGCTTTGCCTGCTGCCCTGCCTTTTTTTTCGCCTCTTATTTCGCCTCTTTTTTCGCCTCTTTCTTCTACATATGCCATACTTGATATTGCATCAAGTCTCGCCTTTTCCCGAGCTACAATTTTCTCTCTTAATAATTCATTCGCACTGAACTTCTCTAACATTTCCATGGATATTTTTAGCCCCTCCTTTCTTTCTGCCAATTCTTTGACATCATATTCTTGATGAATATTTTTTTCATGTAATCATAGGCATCACCTCCCTTCATGGGATGTGACTAACCACCAAACGGCAATCTCCATTTATTTTAACATACCGGTATGATTTTTAAATCATAAATCTGTCTATTTTTGGCTCTTTTATAGCGTGAACACATTAACCCTACAATAAGTTCTAAAGTTCTGTACCTGGCACCACATTCCCAAGTTTTGTACCTGGCATACCTGGCACTATTTCAAATCCGGTATTTATTATTTCTTCCACAATCCCTAACCTTTCTTCATAGTCTTCTCTTGTGAAAGAAATTGGCTGCAAATCAACACCGCGGTACTTTCTTGCCTTCTTTAAAAGAAATTTAATGCTTTCTACACGCTCCTTGTTCTTAAAATAATCAGAAAATATTGCCACGTCTATGTCACTGTCTACCCCATAGTTTCCTTTAGTATAAGAACCAAATAAAAAAGCTTTATCTATTTCAAACTCATAACTCAAGTCCTTTAAATAACTTTCTACTATAGTCCTAATGTTTTCAGGGATTCCAGCCATGCATATACCTCCTCAGTTTTATTTAGTACCTTTTCTGCTCTTTCTTCAGTAATTGATTGTGATAATTTTGTTTTATATGAAGGGTATCTTTCAGATATATAATATGCTAATAATTCATCAAAAAATATAAAGTACTTTTCGGTCTTAATTCTTTCACTTTCTTTAAATTTACTTATATCAAATATTCTGTCAAAAATAACCCAAATATTATGGATTCTTGGAGGCTCTTTTCCAGTATGCAATATAAATAATCCTTTGATCAATTTTTCTATAGATTGTTGACACATAAATACGACGTATAAATACCTACCAGAAAGTAGCATTGCCTTCGCAGTAGCTAAATCATATTTCGCGATATCCTCCCAATATTCATACTTTTCCATGACATTCATCTTTTTACCCTCCAATATAATAATTGATTTATCCAAGGATTAAATATGTGTCAATTTGCCATTCGCCTCGCCCCTTTTGCTTCGGATGCAATAATCACATCAAAGAAGCAAAAAAATGTCCCTAATACTTCTCGCACATATGTTCTCGGTACGCTACATGAAAATATGATGGTAAATGGCCCGTATAGTTAATAAATATCTTCATCTTCATAAACACACATATCATAGGCATTTTCATCAATTCCTTTTAATAATTATATTAAAATTATACCATAAATTAACCTTTTTAATATGCAAACTATTAAAACTTCCATCCTACAAATCCAAGGTTGCCGCCGATTATTGATTATTTGCACGATAAGTTCTAAAGTTCTGTACCTGGCACATTCAGTAGTTTTCTATTGATTATTTGCACGATAAGTTCTAAAGTTCTGTACCTGGCACATTCAGTAGTTTTCTAACCGCTGTACCTGGCACATTCAGTAGTTTTCTAACCGCTGTATCAGAGATATTTATATTATTCCCTATTTCCTTTTGTCCATAATTTGCTTTTATAGCATTTTGGATGTACTCAATCTTATACTTGGTCAGTTCTCTTTTTCTTGATCCTTTTTTTATTAATTCAAAATCTTCTATAGTGGGGCAAGCATCTGATAGTATTTCATCAAGACGTTTTTTATCCGGTTTCATACTCCTACTACTAAGCATTATTTTGTATGCTTCATCCCCGATAAGTTTCTCTTTTTCATAATCTATTTTATCTTCTTCATCTATTTTCATAAGCTCCATATATTTTTCTATGGCCATGTTTCTATCAGGTGATAACATATCCAAGACCAAGTCAATATTTACGAAGGTTCTCCTATTTCTTTCATAAAAAAAATTACTGCTCCATTTATAATCAGTAACGTCTCTGCAGATCCCCGCTCTAACAGGGTTTCTATGAATATATCTAAGCAAGGATAATAGGTATCTTTCGTCTTGTACCAAAATGGCTTTATATCGGTTTTGAAAAACATGGCCGAATCTTTTATATTTATAGTTGAAATATTTGCTGTATTTATTATTTATCTGATGCATAAAGATGTGAAGTTCTTTTTTATGCCTTTGAATAAGCAAGTGATAATGGTTATCCATCAATACATACCCATATAATTGATAATCAGGGAATAATGCATCTTTGACTATTTTTATAAAATAACCCTTGTCCTCTTCGTCACTAAAAATATATTCCCTGTTGTTCCCCCTGGCAATAACATGGTAAAACCCACCCACATATTCCATGCGTATATCTCTTGCCAAAATCACCACCTCCATAACTGCATTCTATAGATGTATTACAACATTGTCAATAAGTTCTAAAGTTCTGTACCTGGCACCAAATTCTGCTCTTGCTTGAGATAAACTGAAATACTATGGTACGTGTCACCATATTTTTTGCTTGAGATAAACTGAAATACTATGGTAGAATAAATTTAGAGTTTAGGAGTTTAGCGACCCAGTGTTAAGTCCCAAATTTACCAAATTTAAAAAGGAAGTGGTTATGATGAGTCAGGTTTCCATACTAAATGATGATTTGAGTATTAAAATCCCAGTGGAGATCTTAAGAAAAACTGGTATTAAACCTGGTACTGAGATTATTTGGGCATGTGATGAGCATGGACAGATCATTCTTATGGAAAAGCCTAAAAATTTTGCAAAGGCTCTAAGGGGTCTTGGAAAAGAAATCTGGTACGATACAAACATTGATGACTATGTTAAGGAAGAAAGAGAAACATGGGAATAATAGATGATAAAAGTGCCATATTATTAGATACAAATAGTATCATATATTATTTTGAAAATAACCAATATTATGCTGATAAGCTTGAGAGCATATTTGAGGGAATGCAAAATAATAATTATAAAGGGTTTTTGTCTATAATATCTTTATTAGAAATATTAGTAAAACCGAAGAAGGAGAACAATGCATTTTTAGAAAATAGATATAAATTGTTGTTAACTAACTATCCAAATTTAGTGTTTATTAATGTAGATTATAGAATAACTGAAATAGCCGCTAGGCTAAGGGCAGCCTACGATATTAAAACGCCTGATGCAATTATTATTGCTACGGGTATTTTTATAAAAACAAATTATTTTATTACAAATGATAAAAAACTAAAAAATATATGCCTACAAGAAAATATTAGATTGATATCTTTTGAGGAGTTGTGAAGTAAAAAAACAAACTTGTCCTATTGCATAAAATATAATTATATTTATGCCAATAAGTTCTAAAGTTCTGTACCTGGCATCATATTCCACCTGGCACAACACCTGGCACAATACATGTACCTGGCATCATATTCTTCAGACCAGGCCCTACGCACCGCTTGACGAATAATTTTGACCATGTTATCATATAATTAATAAAGGAGTTGCCGCTTGTGTTATGACGGCTAGTCCTAAAGGGATAGACCGCCTAATTAGGCGGTCTTAGTTTTTTCTCTGTCGTAAACGCAGGGAAATAACTCCTATAATTACTAAACAGAAACTAAATATTTCTGTCCATATAACCATAAGCATCACCTCCCTTCATGGGAAGTGACTATCCGCCAAACGGCAACTCTTCACGTATTTTAACATAAATATTACAATTTTTGCACTGAAAAACTTTATTTTAAAATATGGTGATACTCTTTGCTAACACGTTTCACAAAACCATAAACTACCAACGATTATTCTTCGCAGTAACGCAGTAACTACTAAACTGCTGTACCTGGCACCATATTCGCACCATATTCTTAAAGATGTATAACGACATTGTCAATAAGTTCTAAAGTTCTGTACCTGGCACCATTCTCCTACACCTATATATTCCATGCGCAATTCCCTCGCCAAAATCACCACCCCCATAGTTGCATTCTATAGATGTATTACAACATTGTCAATAAGTTCTAAAGTTCTGTACCTG
>CAZQHS010000046.1:1759-12412 GCA_964593485.1 uncultured Clostridiaceae bacterium | reverse complement strand
ATTATAAAATTGGTAAAGTAAAGGAGAAGCTGCTGGACACTAATCTTTCCATCGCTCAAGCCTTTGCCACTTGCAACATGGATTATAACGGTCATTACGCCCGTGTATTTAAAGATATAACCGGACTTTCCCCTTCAGCTTATCGAAAAATATCAGGATAAAATGAATTGCCATATATAGTAATAAGAGAAGGCTAAGCTTTGTTTACAAAAGCTCGGCTTCTTTTTTTTTACAAAATAGCACTTTCCTTACTATTTATAAGCATATTCAACCTATAATAAAAGCTGATCGGCTTATAAAATATTGATAGCAGTTATGAAAATACCGGCAGTTTGACTGGGAAGGAGCGTTTATATGGGCGACAAAACGAAAGAACAACTGCTTAGGGAACTGGCAGAGGTACAAAAAATGCTGGAGGTAAAAACCGAAGCCCAGGGGCAAATGATAAGAAAATTTCAGATGCTTATCGCCAATGAGGGGCTATTTTCTCAGATTATTGACCTTTTCCCTTATCCCCTAGCTATATTTACGCCGCAGTATACATTGGCTATGGTGAATAAGGCTTTTGCGGCGGAAACAAAAATGCAACTTATGAGTCTGGAAAAAGGAGCCCTCCGCATTCTTCAACACAAAATTAATGATGTGCGGCTGGCAACGGCCGTCAAACAAGTCTTTGCCGGCAAAACCTTCTTTTTGGAGGACATAAAGAACCCTTTTCCCATGTTTTCAGGAATTACGCAGCAAAGCACGGTAGAGACTGACCGTTTTAATCGGGTCGTTATATTCCCTGTGATCACCGATGATGCCAAAATCACCCACAGCGTAATTGTGTTTATGCCATGAGCAAACAGGACAGAGCGGATCCCCGAAAGATTACTAAAAAAATGTAAAGGAGGAATGTTCGTATTAAGAAAACATCTGCTATGTATGAATCATTATCCAGATGCTGATGTGTGGATAGGCTACATATCCGTATATATGTAAAATAAAAAGGAGGATTAATAAAGTGAAAAAACGCTTATTGAGTATTTTTTTATCGTTGTGTATTATCATGACATTATTTATGAGTATACCTGTCTTTGCAGCAGCCGGTGTTTCTTTAAACAAAACCCAGTTTACTGGAGGAGAACCCGGTAAAGCTACTGTAAGCGGATTAACCGAAGAACAAATCGAATACGGTGCATATCTGCTCCTTGCCCCCCAAGGAGCAAGAGACTCATATGATGAAGGGTTTTTGGAGCATGTAGACATGCTTCCTGCTAATGGCACCTGTGTATTCAATGCTCCAACCGAACTGGGCAATTATGAAATATGGCTAAAAGACGGCGACAGTAATCTTATGGCCAGAGCTCCCTTCTCAGTCGGTGCTCCAAAGGCCAAACCCGGAGACATCACTATTTCAAAGAACGAAGTCAAGCTCAGTGAACCCATGTCAGTCGCAGTAAAGGGTCTTACCGATGAAATGATAAAAAACGATGCCTGGCTGGGAATAGAGAAGGTAAATACAAAGATCCAAAATACCGGACTTTCGACCTATATCAATGACTTACCTACCGATAATACTTATAGATTCAATGCTCCCACACATTTCGGTCAGTATGAAATAAGAGTATTCTCCGATGGCGTCTACACACAAGACAACGCAGAAGCATATTTGTTCGGTACAGTGCCCTTCACTGTTGTATCCAGTAAAGCGCAGCCTGGGGATATAGTCATATCAAAAAGTCCTGTTCTCCCTGAGGAAAAAATGTCGGTTACTATAAAGGGCTTAACCCCCGGAGAAATTGAAAACGATGCTTGGCTTGGAATTACAAAGGTGGGAGAAAGACTGGAAAACACCAGTCTCAGTGCATATATACAGTCGTTGCCTATTAGCAACAGCTATGAATTCAATGCACCCCATGAGCCGGGTACTTACGAAGTAAGAGTCTTCTGCTCCGGAACAATGGCACCAGAAGAATATGAATATGGAAAATTTGGTACGGCACAATTCATAGTCAGCGGTACAGCCGCACCAACTGGTGATATAGCCGCAGGTACGGGAGGATTATCCACATGGGCTGCTCCCGTTGTAAACGAGGCAAAGAATGAAAAGCTTGTTACCGATAAGGTTCTATCGGACTTTCCGACCCCTATCAGCCGCGAAGAATTCTGCGAGCTGGCTGTATTAATGTATGAAAAAATGTCCAAAAGCTCCGCTTCTTTACCGGCTGCAAATCCTTTCAGCGATACAACCAATCCCCAGATACTAAAAGCGGTAAACCTTGGGATCACAGGGGGTATCGGCGGCGGTAAGTTCGCTCCCAATAACAATGTTACCAGACAGGAAATTTCCGTAATGCTGCTTCGTACACTTAAGTCCGTAAGGCCTAATATTACAGCAGCAGCAGAATTCAAGACCCAGTTCCAGGATGTATCCGCCATTGATAATTGGGCCGTTGAAGCGGTAAGGTTCATGAATGCAAATGATATCCTGACAGGCTCGACGGTAAACGGAGTTCCCTATATACTGCCTAAGGGGAACACAACAAGGGAACAGGCCATTGCGTTGGTATTTAGGATATATACCAAGTTCAATCAGCTGTAAATCATAATGCATATTATAAGGGATGTTGCAAAACTGCTTAAGCAGCTGGCAATATCCCTTATATGCATACACGACGACAAAAATACCAATAAAATATTATTATACTTGTGTGATATTGGCGCCCCTAATTTAATGGGACATTTTTATTTTATGTAAAGGAAGTGAGGGCATGTATAAAAGTAAAAAAATGACTGCGTTGTTCTTAGCTTTTGTTATGATACTATCTTTTGCGGTCAATCCTGTTTCAGAGGTATATGGGAGTGCACCACCCCCCCAAAAACTTCCGTCAGGGAAGGTGCCCGGAGATACAAAAACGCCGGACACTAAATCACAAATTACCGAACCCCCTGCAGCACCTTCGCTGCCAACACTGAAACCGTCAGAATCAACTATCCCCAAGAAACCTGCAAAACCGCTTGAAAAGCCGGCCAGGGCACAGGGAGTCAATTATGAGATTAAGGAAAATGTCAAAATACTTCCTCAGGGGATGCAATACAGCCTTGATACCCTGACTTTGGATAGGCTGGCAACCTTCGAGGTTGATGAAGAAACTCCGGAAACAGTACAAAATATAAATGAAGAGCCCTTTGACAAGATAAACGGCATTAGGTATCCTGCGGGCTCAAAGCTTTTGACCGTACAAAAAAGTACTGCTTCATCTTTTGACCCTTATATAGGTGAAATTTACATTGATGAGGATGAAGGCAATGCATTCAGAATATTAGGATATGAGGGAGATAACCAACAGGGCTATGACCTTTATGCGGTTGAGATTCCCGAGCTTCCTGAAGTGTTCAATTCCTACAGTATCCCCAAGCAGACCATAAATCTTACAACGGGCAATATAGCCTATATAGATCCTGATTTTGAGTTGAGCCCGGAAAGCGGAATGCCGAAGAACTATCTTGCACGAGCTGACGAGGGGATACCTGTATATGAAAATGATTATATAAAGTGTTTCATCGAAGGAAATAAACATGTTCTTAAATTGAAAAACAATGTAATAATATTTCAATATCCGCCAAAGGCAGAAGTAGAAGAGAAGGATAGAGAGAAAAAAGACGCGGAGAAGCGTAAATTTGAGGGAGATTGGTGGAAAAAGGAGCAATATTCCGACCTCAGAGGCGTTGAAAACGAAAGTGCCATGAGCTTAACAGTAAAAGTTAAGGAAGGCAGCACAATAACTGTTGAGGACCCCCGCCTCAATACAGAATTCGATCTGAACTTCTTTACCAGTCAAATGGATGCAACATTTTCTTTCATCGGGAAAGCTACAGCAGACGTAACCCTCATCGGGGATATGACCTTTAAATACTCATTGGAAAAGTGCGTGTATGGATATGATGTCGATTTAGGCAAGGTTGCGGGCAAGGAAAAAGGCAACAAAGCCTTCGTCGGAATATTTCTTGTATTGGGCATAGATGGTAAGATTCATGTAGAGGTAAGAGCCATAGCCACCGGAGATGCGGAAGCAGGATTTACGTACCGTTCCATAGGCTTCGGAAGCCTTCCTTACTATGTAGGGCCCATTTCCACCTTCAACCCCGCATCTTTTGATATGAGCTTTACTGTTGACGGCGAGATTAATACAACTTTGGCATGCGTTCCACAGGTGGGAGTAATTGTCTGGGGATGCGAGCTGGGGGTGCTTCAGATATGGGTAGGTTTTAAGTCAACGGCACTGTTCCATTTTGAGGGGGGCGGAGGTACCAGTACGGACACGAGCTTCAGCGGAGAGGGCTCCATCGACTTACGGGCCTTCGGAGAGCTGGTAGGCTATCTGATAGGGAAGAGGTATTCCATCTTTTATATAGAATACCCTATTTTCAAAGGTGAATGGAAAATCGGGGAGGAGGTCTCAGGCAGCGGAGGAGATGCGGTAAGGCAGGTTTTGCCCTTTGTTAAAGTAGATGCTGATGCGTATACCGATAAGGTGGAAGGGAAGATAGCCTTTTCCATTGCGGGGAAGACTGTAGCAGGGTACTTGGGGGATGATGCGGATATGGGTGCTTTCTCTCCCTATTATGACAGTTCCTTTAATTTGGAAGTATATGACAAGGAAGGGAAAATCAAATTTTATAGGGTGCTGACTACTGACAATGAAGGGAGATTTTCAACAGTATTTACCGGGAATGAAAATATTTTCCCCAGCGATAAAGTTATCATAACTGTCGAGGATTTCATGAGTCCGCAATTCACATTAGAAGACGGCAGAAATTTCAAGGTTGTCGGAAGGAGTCCGGAGATAAATCCGACAGTGCCTTTCAGCTTAATGGACTTTGACGTGGATACCTTTAACGATGTAATTTCAGGATGGGTGTCGGGAGATTATACGGGGCCTATTAATGTCAGCATAGAAAAATACGTAAACAACAATAAGGTTACGGATATCCAAATTGCAAATGTTCAAGGCGGATTGTTCAAGCTTGACTATCCTATTGATCAATCAACGGATTGGGTAAAAGTATATATCGATTTTGAAGATTCAAAATATGGATCAGGTCCAAAGCTGCGCAATCTTGATGCATTGGTTATTAATACATCCAACTATTATGCCGATTCGGAGGCAGCCTCATCTACAGGGTCTACCGGTGGGCAGGCAGGCGGAATAAGTACTACAGTACCCTTACCGGAAGGATTCGGAGCGGGACCTCCTTTGCCCGGGAGCGTAACTGATGCCCAGGAGAAGCTTGATAATTTGT
This sequence comes from uncultured Clostridiaceae bacterium, assembly GCA_964593485.1. Classification (GTDB taxonomy): domain Bacteria; phylum Bacillota; class Clostridia; order Lutisporales; family Lutisporaceae; genus JAAYKT01. The sequence goes on along the minus strand of CAZQHS010000046.1, from coordinate 7,123 downwards.
CAGCCAGGGATACTGCAGGCAACAGGATAATAAGACCTGAGAAAGTAACGGGTATGATTACCAACAGGGCTGAAATGGGTTATTTAATCAAGCAGGGAAATAACTATGTAAGACCCGGAGTTAGCAGCGAAAACCTTAACTGCTTTACCGGCAGCGTAAAAATTACATCAATACCTGTGCAATCTGCTTTGGATGTTATGCTGCAAAAGTTCAGTGAGAATAAAGCCATCCTGGATTTTCCCCATCCGGATAGTATTCATAATCCATCTGAGGCAGCCCCGTCACCGCAGGCCGCATTCACAGCAACAACCCAGGCACGGCAGGAAACAGGCTTCAGGAAAATACAAGACAGTAACAGTCCGGTAGGCTTCACCATGCAGTCTTATCCGACATCTGCGGCAAAGTTCCAATTTAACAATCCTGATGTGGTGGCATACAAAATTGAGATACAATATGAAGGCTTGACTGCTGAACATGTGTTTAACCCCTTTGTATCTCATTATGAAAGCAGCGACCGTTATTCCATGTCAGATTTCATCGGACCTCTGAGAGAGTCTTACTGGCTCAGAACCCAGGATAGAATTGATTCAATCACAAACCCTGTAGATAGCCAGCGGGACATGGGAAGCGATATCATGCAAGATTTGCAAAATCTACAAAAGCAGTGGGAAATGCGTTAGGATTGATCCTTCTGTGCTAAGCATTATGTTTTTTCTTTAATTTTACAGTACAATCATCAAAAAAATATAAAATGCACTATGGTGCTACATGAAAAATATACCGGGTACGGAAGGCGTTGAGCTTCTGTACCCGGTATATAAGTCTTGAGATTATCACCTCATATTGTATATTCCTTCACCTTTCATTATCTCATCGGGCATAGGAAATACAAGGCTTCCTCCCATCCTTTCCATGTATCGGTTAAGCATACCTTTTACATCCCTGTTCATCCATTCAGAAGACAGAGTCTCAAATTTTGAGTCTCCGCTTTTTCTTCGTTCATCCTTTATCTCTACTATGATTTCTGCACCCTCATAATTAATTACAGTCTTTGTGTCCCATTTTACCATTTGAGTTCCGTCTGCTTGTATACTATAGTTATCCATTTTACCGATAATATCGTTATAATAATCATAGTCGCTATATTTATCAAAATTATCATCATAACTCAAAACAAAGGTTTTCCGGGGTTTCTCCGGCATCATTATGTTAAAGTCAAGATCCCTTGGATTGATTGGGCTAATTTCCGGTTTTTTTGGCGATACAGGTATAGAGGCGGGAATAATTTGCTGGGTTCTGGGAGACAAGCCGGGTGTTACTATCTTTGATCTCACCTCATTACCCTCAGGCTCAGGCTCCCATATCCATTTCTTTATTATTGTATTTATAAAATACGATGCACCAAGCTCTCCAGTTTCTTGATCCAATACTGCATGCAGCTTCGTCGGCTTGGTCTGATCTTCAAAGCCTATAATCGGAATAGCCGGTAGTCCTGTTTTAGGATTTATGACATAACAGGCTCTTGAGGCCTGTGTATATCCGCCGACAGTAAACATAACATCTCCGGTATAGACTTTTGTACCCCGGTTATTTGTAACAATTATGGTTTCATCAAGCTTTGACACATCCGTCGGTTTACCGTTTTGGACTGTTTTTTCATAAGAAATAGGTATTCTTATTGATTGTGCACTGAAATCCACTGTAGGCACTACCGAATTTGAATTTATTATCCAACCGTCGAAATTCAGCTCAGCGGAGTATTTATCGGTGGGGAGTATATTGGTTCCTTTTAGGTTGAAAAAACCGTGTTCATCAAGGTTAACAGTCTTTCCGTTTACCTTTAGAGAGCTATTTTTGCTTTTATTCAATTCAAATACAATTTCCTTCTGTCCGTCCGTAACCCAATCCTTTATGATTGCCGTGGGCACATAGCCCTTCACATAATCATTAAAGAAATCTGCCTCCTGAACAATTACTTTATCAAAGGGAAATGTAGGGGTTACAGGAGCTGAATTTATATAGTTAGTGCCGTTCCTTTCCTTTATGCGGATATACACTTCATCTCCCTTTTGAAGAATAATCCCTGACCTATGAAAATTTCCATTCTCATCTGTTTTGGCCGAGTAGCTCTTTTCATTGACAGCAGATCCTGTAGAATTGGTATTTGGCTTTTTTACGATAATGGATACATCTTTGTTTGGTTCAGGCACAATACCCTTTTTCCCTCCATCATAACGCAAGTTGCCCCAAACCTCATCCCGATAACCACAAACCTCTTTAAAAGTCAAAATATATCCGGCTGTGTCTTTCTGCCTTTTATGCAGAATATTGGGCTTCCAGTTTACAATATCTTTCTTTTTACCGATAAACTTAACATATGCCTGAACTATCCCATATAAATCCGCTTCAATATATTCATCCAAAACAGCAGTCCTGGCCCCCATACCGGCAAATACACCTGCTCCAACTATATCAAGACCAAGAAGGTTAAGCTCCAGTAATGCACCTGCCTTTACATATCCATTGACTGCTCCGCTAAAGTGGGCATCCAGATCAAAACCGTTATCCCCAATCTTGAATAAAGGACCTATGGTATAAGGTACATAATAAGCACATTTTCCTTTTATACCAACCTTGTCTAATTTCACCCACTGCCGGGACTCTATTTCAAGGGTAAACTTTCCGTCTACTCCAAGGACGAGGAAAAGGCCCCCGGCAACACTACCGATATCCGAATCAAATCCTACATCCGCACCCAAAATCGGTATGCGCACCTCTTCTTTTAAATCCATTGCCACCGTTGCCTGAAGCTGCATTTCTTCTCCTACGGAAAACCAGAGGCCATATTTCCACTTCTTATAATACCCATCCAGCTCCATATCCCCTATGGCAAGATAACCTTTTACATTTACTGTTATCGGTCTGCCGCTTGGGGTTACCCCATTCAGATTTACCCCGCCCTTTGGGAAACTGAACTCTGCAATTACATCGTCTAAATGTGTAGGCTTAAGAGATTCCATATCAACACTTTGAGACATTACAGTGGCCTGCCCGGGCTTTTTCAAATATTTATCCAGACTGTTTCCCTCTGCATCCTCGACAAAATGGGTAATATTCCCTTGATTCAGTCGCACTTTCTGCTCCGGAATATTGAAATCTTTGATGACTTCTTGTAATTCCGGTTTTACTACAGGGACATATTCCCGGTATTTGTCGTCCTCACCGGCCTGGAGCAAAGGCACTTTAAAAGCTATGCCATTTTCTAAGTCCACAAATATCGACCCGGGCTTAACTATTGGAAGATTGGCAGCGGTTTTCAGATACTCCGCTTTAATAAATCCACCCATATCTATAATACTATTGATGTTTCCGCTTGTTATAACGTTGGGGCTTTCCACCTGTTCTTCGGAACGGATATTTTCTGTAACATCCCGGTTCACCTTTATCACATTATCCGCAAGGGTATAGGTGACACCGGAAAACTTAGCCGGTTCAGGTGCCTTTGGGCCCCAATCATAGCGAGGCATATCCCTGTTGAACTGAAATGGTTTTTTTAATGCATCATCATTTTCAGCAGTAATGCTAAATTCTTTGGATGTTATTTCCGGTAATGCTATCCCCATATCCGGTGCTGCTGCAGATACGGGAAATACGGAGAATACAATCAAGACAGATAGAAATAAAGAAATTGTTTTTTTCAAAAGATCACCCCCAATAAATTAACTATTTAGTAACCGGGTCGAAAGGTACTGAGATATCTCCCAATTAACGGTTACAGTGTAATAATTATACTCCCAAATTTACGACTTTACAATATTGTTCTTTACAATTATGGTTCGTGAGATGAATTGAGGTTACTGTTCACTCGGCCTTGATGTCATCTTAAGCATTGGATGAAAAAGACAGACTTAGAGAAACATATCCAAAGTGAAACCAATATGCTCGAATTCAGCGATGGCTCGCACAAAATTACACTTGTTTAGTGTAAAATATAAATACAAAGAAGGGCATGCGGACAAGAACTTGATCAACGGCAAAATCAAGTCCGATCTGTATATTATCTACTCTTGGGATTTCGGAACCTTTTGCCTTAATAATGGCGATGAAACAATAGTAATTCAAATATACGATTTTAATGTATATGATAATATAAAATAAACATATGGCGTTCGTTTCTTACATCAAAGTCCCTTAAGCAAAGAATCGTTTAAGAAAACCGGCAACAGGATTAAGGACTATCCTACCAAATAAATTACTGGCAGTCTTATAGCCCGATTCTATAAGTTCATTTTTTGTTTCCTCGTTTATATTAAAATCCAAGGTGGATACATTGTGTGTCATAATAGTTTCAATATGGTTTATATCTGATTTTGAATGTTTTGGAGCTTTGATATTATAAAGAGATGCGACGATATTTTTTACTATATTGATGGAGGATTGAAAATTATTATTCTGCTTTTCGTTTTTCAGGTTAAACCTATAGACGGATAAATAGAATTATCAATTAACCAGTAAGGAAAACTATCAAAGATACCGCCATCAATAAGAAAATGGCTAATACCATCCTTTTTTATTATTACCGGTTTGAATGCAAAAGGAATGCTAATACTGATACGTACTGCCTTCGCCACTTCAAAGTCATCCGGTTCTATACCATAATATGTGAGGTCATCAGGGAGAACCACGGTTTTTGCCTTGGTGCAATCCACACAGGTCATCCTGATTTTATAACCCTTTGGATTTTTATTATCAACTATACCGTTTTTTAAATCTCCAAAAGTCTTTACTCCTTTTCTCGCCAAAATGTCATAAATCCACTCCTCAAGATAATCGCCGTCAAAAAGTGCTTTGTCCTTGGAAAAAGTAATTATGTCATTTAATATATTTCTTCTATTTGTTTCTTTTTCCCTTGTGTTTAAACCGGCTAACCTATAGGCAAAAAGCTTCCCAAGCCTAGTTTCTTCAGATTGCTCTACCTTTGCAATAAAATCTCTGTATCTTTCAACAATTGGGAGGCTTGAAGCCTTGTTCAATTGCAAGTCCTCCGGGTTCAAAGTATCTACTATTTTTTGAAATTCACAGGAATCATATCCTGATGCATTAATAGCTACTGCCAGGGCCCCTGCCGAGACTCCCGCCATATTGCCCCAGCTAATATTATATTCCTCATTAGCCCTGAATACTCCAATATAAGCAAATCCTTTAACCCCGCCTCCGCCCAGGGTAAGACCGTAAAGATTATTACTTTTTACCATAGGCATACTCCTCATTTATCTATATTATAATAGAATATGCCGTGATAATCGCATGGTTACAAAATGAGTTATTGTGTTTCGATATAATAAAATGACACGAAGATAATTG
>CAZQHS010000046.1:0-1659 GCA_964593485.1 uncultured Clostridiaceae bacterium | reverse complement strand
TTACCAAAGTAAAGAAGATTTATGAGATATCGCCCGGCAAGGCCAGGTTATCCATTGATATTCAGTTTAAACTGGTTCAAGGAAAGGAATATTTTATTCCACTATTTCACTTGCAAGAAGTGAAATAGTGTGATACTATTGTGTAAAAGTGAAATGAAGGTGAAATCATGCGTGAGAATTGATAATTAATCATTAATTTTCATGTAAGCGTTCATCCTTTATAAATATCCAAGAGGGTATAATTGTCAACTGAGGGGATGCATTGATAAACACTTCATTCCACTATTTCACTTGCAAGAAGTGAAATAGTGTGATACTATTGTGTAAAAGTGAAATGAAGGTGAAATCATGCGTGAAAATAGCAATATAGAATATAAGTGGGAATACACCCCTGATATTAAAAAAGAGGTGATCGCTTTTGCCAATTCGGGTGGCGGTGTGATCTATGTTGGTCTGGATGACAATGGGAAGCCTTATCCCCTGCTTGATATAGATGAAACTTTGACACAAATCGTGAATAGCATACGTGATAGCATATTACCTGATGTAACTATGTTTGTGGGATACGAGGCTGATGAAAATATCATCACTATCACAGTACAAGAAGGAACACATAAACCATACTATCTACCGGAAAAGGGATTGAAACCCTCCGGCGTCTATGTGCGGCAAGGTTCCTCAAGTGTCCCCGCGAGCTTTGAGCAAATTCGTGAAATGATTAAACTGGCTGACGGCGATAAGTTTGAAGCCGCCCGTTCTTTGGTACAAGAGCTTACTTTCAGTACTGCAAAAGAAGAATTTTCCCGTTGTGGAGTAGAGTTTGGAAAAAGCCAAATACGAACACTCAGAATCATCGGTGTGGATGGACTATATACAAATTTGGGTCTGTTGCTATCCGATCAATGTGCCCACACGATCAAGTTTGCAGTATTCAATGGCACAAAAAAAGGCGAGTTTAAAACACGCAAAGAGATAGGCGGCTCTGTTCTGCGGCAAATGCGTTATGCGTTTGATTTTCTCAGCTTATCCAACAATCTTGCAGCTACCTTCTCCGGGCTTGACCGTATTGAACAGTATGATTATCCGGAAGAAGCAATTCGTGAAGCCATGCTTAATTCGATTATCCATCGGGATTACTCCTTTTCCGGCAGTGTCATCGTTAACCTGTACGACGATCGCATGGAGTTTGTTTCCCTTGGCGGCTTAATGCCTGGTTTGAAAACAGAAGACTTGTTTTTAGGTGTTTCTCAACCACGCAACGAAAGGTTAGCCAATGTTTTCTACCGCCTGAAGCATATTGAAGCATATGGAACTGGTCTACGACGAATCATGCAGCATTATGAGAATTTTAGCGAAAAGCCGGTAATTGAAGCAACGCATGGGGCTTTCATGCTGACATTACCAAACATGAACTATGTACATCCACTTACACCTAAACGCCAACATAAGGCCCAGCATAGGATCGTAATGGAATACCTCAAAAACCATCCCTCCGTCACCAACGAGAACGTACAAGAACTTTTGTTCGTCAAACAAACAAGGGCCTATACAATTATCCGTGAAATGGTGAAAGAAGGCATACTCATCAAAAACATTTCAGGCAAAAAAGACAACGAATATATTTTAGCCGAATAACTGGTCATTATTTTTGCCCTACGA
>CAZQHS010000045.1:0-12443 GCA_964593485.1 uncultured Clostridiaceae bacterium | reverse complement strand
ATGTTCTGGAAGGCTCGTTTATAATAAATGCCATCTTGGTCTCCTTTTCTTATTGATGCTTTTTAATAATTGCTATCATACCATATTACCAATACCAACTCAAGACTATCAAAAAAATTATTTAATGAATTATTCTTAATTTTTTGTTTTATATTGTCACGTTCGTTTGGCAGCTCATAAATAAACTACTCTCTCAAAACATTGTCAAAAAATGAAAATTATCCTACTTCTTTATGGCAAACAACAAAACCCGTAAACTGCCTAATTAAAGGCAGTTTACGGGCTTATTTCTTTATTTGCCCGTCACAGTCAGATATATACCTTCAGTTGGAATGTCAAATGATATTTCAAATCATATAAAAGTAATTATAAACTGGCAAGCAAGGACTACAAGCACAAGAGCTACCGGATATGTAGCCGCATAAGCAGATACCACATCATCCGTACCTGAAATGTTGATTAACGTACCTAGTGCAGGGGTGCTTGTCATCCCTCCGGTTATTGAACCTAGATTGTTTAACAAACTCAGCCTAAGAACATATCTGGCAAACAGGTATCCAAATATCATAGGAATACACGTCATGATTGCCCCATAAACAAACAGTATGAAGCCCTGAACCTTTATTATTTCAATAAAGCCTGAGCCTCCGGGCACGCCTGCTCCAATAAGAAACATCATAAGACCGAATTCCCTGAAAGTTTCAAGTGTTGTTTGCATTACCCTAAGGTCCATTTTACCTAAATGTCCGAAATGACCTATAACAAGCCCCATTATTAGTGTTCCGCCTGTATTTCCCAGAGAGAAGGCAATTCCGCCAGTTAAAGGTATGGTAACCTTGCCAAGCAACACTCCGCTAACTGCAGCCAGCGAAAATGCAGCTAATCCAATCTTATCCAAAATAAACAGTTTGTCCTTATGAACCTTATGCTCTATATCAATGCCAGCATTCATCCTGTCCTTTTCCTTCTGCATGTTGGTTTTCAAAAGCTTTGGAATTAGCTGGATAAATAAAACGACACCAACTACTCCGAAAGGGTATGCAATAGCATATCCTACCGAAATCTCGTTTAACAGATATTCATTTCGTACTACTGCCTCCTGTGCGGCAGCAAAACCAGGAGTGGTAGTAAGAGCACCTGACATAAGTCCCACAGCTAAGGATGAATCCACATCCGTAAGAAGGATGATGAGAACGCAAGAAAGAGCTCCAAGCCCTATTATAACCACTGCAAGCAGAACATAAGACCCGGCATTCTTTTTCAAATTATGAAAAAACCTCGGACCAGCAATCAGTCCAACCGATGTAACAAAGCATATGAGTCCTATACTCTGAAACAAGCTCATAGCGGATTTTAGTGTTGCCTCAGATGTGGTAATAAGTCCAATGCTATGAAGCAATGAGTCTTCTGTAAATCCGAAATGTCCGAAGATAAGTGATACCAGAAATGCGGCAGATGTCCCTAATTTTATACCCTTAATCTCAATAGCTCCAATCATATATCCTATAAATGCAATAATAAACACAATAAACATAATATTGCTAAAGGTTGCAGACATAAGGTTTGACAAATACTTCATTTTTTTCACATCCTAATAGTTTTATCAATCAAATGCCTCTATCATTGGCATAAGTTTTTGAACCAGCATGCTCATTTCATTAATATCTTGAAACATCACCATCTCATCCTTAGTATTCTGACCATCTACAGGAATACAAAGTGTTACCCCAGCTGATCCTTGACTAATTATATGATGAAGTGCAGTTTCCCTTCTGGTTTCATTAAGTGCTGCGTACTGTATTGTCTTTTTATTTGCATCCTCATAATCACGAATAGAAAGCAGCATCTTCCTGCTTATCAGTGCATGCTCATCTCTTAGACAAACAACAGGTCCCTTGCCCATGTAAATACTATAATGACTATTTGATTGAACCGGCAATGCCTCAATAGATATTCCCACTTGGGGACTAATATTAAAAACTGCTCCCAATACACCTCTCTGACTAACCATTTGCGCCTCGCTTCCAACTGCAAAAACATAATACATATCCGCATTGCAATGCACATTTTGCATTATATCTATTAATGCTATACAGGCACCGATGTTTCCACAATGAGGCCCATGTATACCGGTTTTATCAAAATCTGTATCATCATACAGCACACCTCTTTGTCCAACAAGTAGCATCCCATCAATTAGTCCTATAAACATCTTTTTAATCTCAGTATCCTTACAATGTTTATCTTCTGAATCAACAACTCCAAGACTTCCATCAGAAAAAACAACTTTGCTTGATATCCCTATTCGAGGCATTGTTTTACCCGTAAGAAAGAACCTTGCTCTGTCATCTTGTTCTACATAAGTTATAACCAATGTGGGAACATCAACTTGTGCTGTAAGTATTATTCGTTTCCCATGACCCTTCTTTCTTACAATAAGGTTTCCGCAGTCATCAAACCATGATTCGTCAGAATAAGGCTCTGAAATCATCTTTATCTGTTCAAGAAGTATGTTTTCATACCCGAAGGGCATAATATATTCTATAAGCTTTTTATACAGTTCCTCATATTTCATCATGCCACTCCCATCTCATTTATAAACAATCGAGCCATTTTATAAACCTGCTCAACATCACCCCAATATACATGGCTAACCTGACTATGATTGTATCTAGTCGGAACAGAAATACAAATCGTTTTTGTTCCGCCATTTCTCGTGCTGATTGTGCCGGAATCTGTCCTTCCTGCAATTGATGTTCGATACTGCCAGCGTATTCCTTCCAAATCAGCCGCTGCTGTCATCCGTTCCATGAGTTCTCTATTATAAAAGGTTCCATTATCAACTATTGAAATAGCCGCCCCGTATCTCTGTCTTGTTGAGCATAAGTATGGCTCAACGCTCGGAAAATCACCAGCAGTTGTACTCTCTAATACCATGGAATATTTGGGACATATTCTTTCTGTCAATGACGCTGCCCCACGTAATCCTATCTCTTCACAGGTTGTAAAACAAAACCAAGTATCATAGGGCAATGACTCATGTATCAGTTTAATTTGAATTGCACAAAGCAACCTGTCATCAATTGCCTTTGCTATAAAGCAACCGTCGCCAAACTCTTCATGTTCTCCCTGGAAACTAATCTGATCACCAATATTTATATACTTCCATGCGTCTTCTTTATCAATTGCACCGATATCTACATATATTTCATTCATTCTTGAACCGCGGTTTTTTTCTTCTTTTGAAAGCAGCTGCATTGCCTTTGTTCCTATTACCCCTGGTATAGAATCATTCCCAACATAAACCTGTTTCCCTATAAATATTCGCGGATCCATGCTCCCTACACTTTGCATATATAGCAAGCCTTCCTTTGAAATGCGGTATACCAATGCCCCCACTTCATCCATATGTGCGCATAACATTACAGAATTATTGCGCTTTTCAGCTCCTTTCACGAATACGATTAAATTCCCCAATGAATCTGTCTGCAACAAATCTGCATATGGTTCAACTAGCTTAATTATTGCTTCTCGTACTCTATCTTCATAACCACTTACTCCATCAATAATACATAACTGCTTTACTGTTTCTTTCAAATCTATCATTTAATCTAAACTTCCTCCGAATTCTCTGCAAAACTGTGCAAGCAATGAAGACACTGCCTCAGCATCCCTAAGATCAATCACCTCTGTCGGTGTATGCATATGCCGCAACGGTAATGAAACAACTGCCGTATATGCACCTTTATATGCGGTCTGAGCAGCCCATGCATCCGTATAAGTGCTTGCCGGTAAAGCCTCCCGTTGAAAGGGGATTTCATACTTACGCGCCACATTTATAAGATGATTTGAAAACTTAGGCACACTATTTGCCCCAATAGTAATGACTGCCCCACATCCAAGCTGATGAACACGGTCATACTCGGTACTGCTAATTGTAGCACCATGACACATGTCAACCGTAATTATATAGTCGGGCTTATCTATAGGTATTCTGGCAAGGCATCCTTGGTGATTGATTTCCTCCATGGTGCTGAATAAAACATACAACTCATATGGAAGCACATGATCTTTTATTTGCCTGAGTACATCTAAAATACATGCAATACCTGCCCTGTCATCTAATGCTGCACCTGTAATGCGTCTATTTAAAAGAGTTCTCACCTTTGTATCAAAAACAATTGGATCTCCTGGTCGTACTAACATACGAAGCTTATTATCAAACATGCCCGTATCAAAATAAATATCACCTATTTCTACCGGTTTCTCATTATCCTTATCTTCCTGCAAATGTGGTGGAATTGCTGTACCTAAGCATCTTATTTTTCCTGCTTTTGTTATAATCAACATTTTTAATCCTAATAGAGCACGAGCATCCACTCCATAAGAGGCTGCCTTTACAAATCCACCCTTCAATACATCAGTAACTACCAAACCTACCTGATCAATATGTGCATTTAGCATAACACGTGGCATATAACTGTGTTTGGAGTAACGCCTTCCTATTACGTTATACATATCATCGATTTCAGTCTCATCTACCAATGGTGCCAACATATCTCTGACAATGGATGACACCTCCTGTTCCTGACCGGAAATCCCATATGCATTTGCAAGAAGCTCAATATCATTCTTTAACATAGGTATATTCTCCTCACAATGCATCTTTGTACAGGTATGTCCGAACCTGTACCTGTACAAAGTTACATGTCATAAATCTTATTTCCAGCTGAAGTTATATATATAGTAATAGTTTAGATTAAAGCTTCCTTCGAGATTTTTTGCCCATGCATAGGGAGTAGTCTTATAGAATACCGGAAGTAAAGCGGCAGTTTCCATTACATAATCATTAACTTCTTTTACAATAGCTTTACGTTTTACAGGATCTAATTCTCTATCTGACTTGTCCAATGTCTCATCAATATAATTATCATAGAATTTAACTGCCGAGTTTTCAGCGTTACGTGAATGACAGAACCTTGCTAAATATCCTGCATCACGATCACAGGTCATGCCACCATTTCCAATATCGTAATCGCCCGTTTTCATATTCTGAATTACAGCAGAAGTATCCATTGGCTGCAGCTCGCATTTAATTCCTACATCCAAAAGGTTTTGCTGGATAATCTCACAGAACTTCGGCCAGTAGCTTGAACCATATACAATTAATTCTCCTATATCTATTCCGTCAGGATAGCCTGCCTTTTCAAGGTACTCCTTCGCATTATCGGGATTATAATTATAGCAGACTCCATCTGCGGGTGCTCCTTCAATAGCAGCAGGATTTAGAAGGAAATCTGCTTTTACAGCCAAGCCCTCATATGCAGCAATTACTGCTGCATCCTTATTAATGGCATAGGCGATAGCCTTACGCAGATTAATGTTATCAAAAGGTTCTTTGCTGATATTCTGTGCAATATAGCTTATATGAGTAGTATTAACCGTTGTAGTCTGATATTCAGAGTTACTGCTGATTTGATTCCAGTTCGCCAAAGGCACTGTTATCAGATCCAGTTCGCCGCTTTCAAATGCAATCAGTGTTGATGAAGAATCTGTCATTACACGATACTCAACATCCTTAATACTACCGACTCCCCTATAGTAATCCTCAAAGGCAGCCATTGTAATCTTTGTACTACGGTCATAACTTGTTATATAATAAGGACCGGTACCCGCATCCACGTCAGTCTGTCCAAAATTATCACCCTGTTCAGAAACTATCTTCTCGCTCAGGATTTCAATCTCAGCAATATTGTTAAGTGCAGATGCCATTACATCAACAGTTTTAACCGCAACCGTATATTCATCCACTGCAGTTACAGTATCAATAGAAGCGGTACGGTTAGACATTGGTGCACTTCCCTTTGCACGATTAAGAGAGAACACAACATCAGAGGCTTTAAGTTCATCGCCATTATGGAACTTAACTCCTTTTTTCAACTTAAATGTATATACTCTGCCATCCTCTGAGATTTCGTAGGATTCAGCTATTCTATGCTCAAGCTCCATATCGTCATTAAGGAACATTAATCCCTCATATATCTGCCGTATCAACTGAATATCAGTAGCAGCAGTAGTCGCATATGGATCGAGAGAAGTAACCTCACTGTTACAATTAAGTTTAATATCCGTACGTAAAGTTATTTCCTGCTTAACATTGCTGTCGGTTTTAACATTGCTGTCGGTTTTAACATTGCTGTCGGTTTTACCACAGCCGGTCACCATGATTACAATAATCAATATTAATGCCAGTAATTTTCTCGTGGTTTTCATCGTAAATTTCCTCCTTATTTATTATTTTTATTACATAAAACGAACTCGACTAAAAAGCCTTGTTTTCGTTAAAGTAATCTATTATTAATGCTGCAAATGCTGCTGCACCCAGATGCATCTGACCTTCATCAAAAATGATATTCTTATTATGCAGGGGATACCGTCCGTTTTCTTTTCTTTCTGTACCAATACTCATATAGCATGAGGGCACTAATTTGGAAATATATGCAAAATCCTCGCTGCCCATGCTAGGCATAATAGTAGAATTAACATGCTCACGGCCTAACAATTTTATTAATCTTTCTTCAGCCCAAAAAGATAACTTTGCATTATTTGTAGTACAAGGAACACTTGAAATGATAGAAAAGTCTGCCATGCAATTATATGCTGCAGCTATACCCTCCGTTGCAGCTGTCAATCTTTTTAATATTCTTTCTCGGACCCCTTTATCCAAAGTACGCAATGTGCCTTTGAATGTACAGCAATCCGGTATGACATTTGCAGCTTTACCTGATTCAATGTTACAGATAGTAAGAATATTGGGAATCATTGTGGACGTTTCATATCTTGAAATATCCGTAAATGCGTCTATTATACGAATTGCTGCATAAATGGGATTACGAGCATTATGAGGATGAGCACCGTGCCCGCCCTTTCCTTTAACATCAATCTTTATATTATCAGATGCTGCCATAAATGTGGATTGCTTTATCCAAATGTCACCCACAGGAACATCTTCAACATTTACATGCATCGCAAATGCACATTCAGGCTTGTATTTGCTTATCAATCCTTCATCAATCATAGCTTTTGCACCGAGCATACATTCTTCACCCGGTTGAAACATAAGTACAACTCCTCCGCAAAGCTGATCTTCTCTTTTCTTAATCAGTTTAGCCGCACCAAGCAACATTGCAATATGCATGTCATGCCCGCAAGCATGCATAGCTTGTGCTTTTGACGCATATGATAAATCGCTTAATTCAAATTCCGGTAATGCATCCATGTCAGCACGAAGCAAAACAAAGCGTTCCCCTTGTCCTATAGTACCAACAACACCACTTCCCGCCCACCGGGTATGTGGAATTTGAATTTCATCTAATACAGCTTCAATATAGCCTGCCGTATCAGGAAGCTCCATTCCAACTTCAGCATGCTGATGAATCCACCTTCGCCATCTGATTATTTCAGGCTCAAGCTTATATGCCTCATGTATTAACGTACTCATTTTTTATTTCTCCTTTAACAGACATGAAACAAAATGGTTATTTCCCATATCCATCATATATGGCTCGGTTTCTCTGCATCGGTCTATACAAAATTCACATCTGGGTGCAAAACGACACTCCGGTTTTGGATTTATAGGATTAGATACCTCTCCTGTTACAGTTTTTATTTCTTTATTTCTCATAGTTATATCAGGTATAAGTATTGCATCCAGTAAAGCTTGAGTATATGGATGTTGCGGATTTCTAAACAGCTCCTCAGAAGGTGCCAGTTCCACGCATCTTCCCAAGTATAGAACTGCAATATTATCTGATATGTGTTTTACCACGCTGAGATCATGAGTAATAAACATATATGAAAGTCCCATCTCGCTTTGAATATCTATTAATAAATTCAAAATCTGTGCCTGAATTGAAACATCTAATGCAGAAACAGGCTCATCACAAACGATAAACTTAGGATTCAAAGAAAGTGCACGGGCTACTCCGATTCTTTGGCGGCGCCCCCCATCCAATTCATGAGGATAGGCACTAGCAAGCCTGCTTGCTAGACCAACAGTATCCATGAGCTTTTCTGTATGTTCGCCTATCTCCTTTTTTGTACTGTATATACGGTTTTCAATCATATACTCCGATATCAATTCAGAAACAGTCATACGAGGGTCAAGACTGGAATAGGGATCCTGAAATATAATCTGCATCTTAGTGCGCATCTTACGCATTTTTGATTTATTTAATTTAATAATACTCTTTCCCTCATAAAGGATGTCTCCTTCTGTCGGCTCGATCAACCTTAAAATTGTGCGACCAAGTGTGGACTTCCCGCAACCTGACTCACCTACAACTCCCAATGTCTTTCCTACTTCGATGGACAAATCAATGTCATCAACAGCATGAAGCATCCCATGAGGAGTATGAAAATATTTTTTCAACCCTATAGTTTGTATTAATGGAGTTTGTATTTCCAACATATTCTCCTCCTTATTCTTGATAACTGCACTTTGCATAATGGCAGAGAATCCTGTGTCCATTATTTTCATAATAAACAGGTCTTTCCTTTTTGCATTGCTCAGTAGAATATGCACAACGAGGTTCAAAGCTACAGCCTTCATGCCGCACTGTAGGATCCGGCATAAGACCTATAATAGGTTCAAGTCTATCCTGAGCCCTGTTCATAGCTGGAATGCAGTTAAACAAGCCCTCCGTATATGGATGATGATACTGTCCAAGAAAAATATCACCTGCTGAACCGTACTCAACAATCCTTCCGTTATACATAACAGCAACCTTGTCACACATGTGAGCGACTACTCCAAAATCATGTGTTATAAGAATCATTGATGTATTAAGCTTATCCCTAAGCCGTCTCATCATTTTAAGTACCTGTGCCTGAATAGTAACATCCAATGCTGTAGTTGGTTCATCGGCAATAAGTAAATCCGGTTCGCAAACCAATGCCATTGCAATGATTACACGCTGCTTCATTCCACCGGAAAATTGATGAGGATATTCATTCTTTCTCTCATGGGGAATACCCACCATATCAAGAATTTCATCTACCCGCCTGACAACTTCTTTCTTATCATGATCCTTATTATGGAATATAAGCCCTTCCGCAATCTGCTCTCCTACAGTTAATACAGGATTAAGGCTAGTCATTGGATCTTGAAAAATCATAGAAATTCTTTTTCCTCTTATGTCACGCATCTCCTTTTGTGAAAAAGTAAGTATGTTAACCCCATCAAGTAATAATTCCCCATTAAGAATTTGACCGGTATTCTCTGGTAGAAGACGAAGTATTGATAATGCTATTGTTGTCTTACCCGCTCCTGTCTCTCCTATAATACCAAGAGTCTCTCCCCTATTGATCGAGAACGAAACATTGTTTACTGCATAGACAGTTTCAAGATCAGTTTTATATATAACTTCAAGATTCTTTATACAAAGTATTTCTTTGCTTTCAATATACTCTCTTTTCATATATCCTCCTTTATTCTTACATGAATCAGGACTTCAGCCTTGGATCAAGTGCATCCCTAAGACCGTCACCAACTAAATTGAATCCCAATGCTGCAAGAATAATAGCAATCCCGGGATAAATCATTAAATACGGGGCGGGGCGCATGTAGTCTCTCGCGCTATTTAGTAACGCACCCCATTCAGGAGCAGGTGGTTGTACTCCCATTCCGAGAAAGCTAAGACCTGCAGCCTGAAGAATGAGCTGAGAAACACTCATAGTACATTGCACAATAATAGGACTCAATGCATTTGGGTATACGTGTTTGATTAAAATTCGTATATCTCCTATGCCTCCTGCTTTTGCAGCCTCTATGTATTCCTGATTTACAATGTTTATAGTAGCAGATCTGATAACACGTACAAATGTAGGCACTCTCGAGACGGTAATAGCAATAATTAAGTTCTTAATGCCTGTCCCAAGGGCAGCCACTATTGATAAAGACAATAATGTGGACGGTATAGCTGTAATTACATCCATCAGACGCATGATTATGTCTTCCGTTTTTCCACCGTAATATGCACACACTCCGCCTAATGTGCCACCAATCATTGTAGCCACAAATGTTGTTAATATACCAAGTGTAAGGGAACTTCTGGCTCCGTGTATTACGCGTGTAAATAAGTCTCGTCCCAAATCATCTGTTCCGAATATATGATTCCATGAGGGTGGCTGAAGACGATCTTCAATAACCTGTGTTATTCCCCTGCTATAAGGTGAAATAACATCTGCAAAAATTGCACAAAATATGATAGCACCTACTATAATAAGCCCGATCATAGCCGTAGTGCTTTTTTTATATCGCCGCCAAACCTCTTTATATGTACTTTTCATATTAATTTTGTTCACCACCCTTATCTAGAATATTTTGCCTTAATTCTTGGATCAATCAGTGCATACAATATGTCAATAACCACCATAATCAAGCAAAAGAAGGTTGCTAAGAATAATGTGGCTCCCATAACCAAAGGAATATCTTTAGTTTTGATAGAGTTTACAATTAAAGTTCCAAGACCCGGTATAGAATACACAGTCTCTGTAATCATTGCACCACCGAGTAAGCCTCCAAAATTAACACCTGTAACAGTAATAACAGGTAATAATGCATTTTTTAGTGCATGCTTCCAAATGACTGTACGTTCACTTCCACCCTTAGCTCTGCAGGTACGTGTGTAATCCTGCCTAACTGCATCAAGCATTGTTGAACGTGTAAATCGCAGCTCGTATGCTGCATATGGCAATCCAATAGCAAACATAGGCAAAATATAATGTCTCCAGGTATCGATTCCATTTGATGGTAACACCCCAAGTTTAAGGGAAAAAATTAGCATTAGCATCATGCCAAGCCAAAACGAAGGTATTGCCGCTAAAAACATTGCACCCATAGTTGAAAGCGAATCAATCAAAGAGTACTGTTTAACAGCTGAGAGAACCCCCAGAGGTATACCTATAATCGTTGCGCAAATCATACCGTTAAGTGCAATTCTTATAGAAATAGGGGCACGTTTTATGATTTCGGCACTAACAGAAGTATTACTGCGATAGGAATTTCCCATGTCAAACTTCACCAGAAGATTGTACATATAGTTTGCATACCTTACAAGAAGAGGCTTATCATAACCCAGTTCATGATTCAACTGATCAATTGCCTCCTGCGTAGCCGATGTACCAAGTATAGTGCTTCCAGGGTCGCCGGGTGTCATTGACATAATAGCAAATACGATAAATGATACTCCAATAAGAATTGGTATTATTAACAGCAATCGCCTAACAATATACCTTTTCATATCTTACAATTCACCTCTCAATAATTTATTTAGTCACTTAGTGACCAAGTTAAATTAATAATAAAGTAGCATAGCATTAAGCTGTCTGCTTTATTATAAAAATTCCTATTTCGTAATAATAATTTCAATCGTCTCTTGCAAATGGTCGCTCATAGCCTTTTGTGCCCTTTCGCTGTCTCTTTGCTTAATAGCCTCCAGAATTATTCCGTGATCTGTGATATATTTCTCTATACTATGCATACGAGCCATGTAAAAGAATAATTGTTTCATTAACAAATTAGTTGAATCAACCAGTTCATTTACAAGGTGCATCAAGTAATCATTATGAGACAGCACTGCATAATACTTATGCAAACTATTCTCCCCCATAGTATTATTCTGCTTATAAAAATTAGTACACATATCATTATAATCTTTTTCAAGCCGCGAGATCTCTTCATCAGTTGCTTTTTTAACAACCAAATCCATTACTTTCATTTCGAGTCCTTGACGAACCTCATACAAATCTAACAATGAATAACGTGCAACCAATTTAGATGTAGTATTATCCTGTACATCCGGTTCATCAGGAATATTACGCAAGAAACGTCCTTTCCCTTGCCTTGATATCACAATCCCCTGCGTTTCCAGTATGTAAAATGCTTCTCTTAGAACATTGCGGCTCACGTTCCAAAGTTCAACCAGTGTACTGTCTGTAGGAAATTTTTCGCCAGGTTTCATTTCCTGTCCATCTATCATTTTATATATTTCCTCAATTACAGTTTGAGATAATCGTCTGTGTTTTAATCCTTTTAATTCTTTCATGATATTTCCTAACCCCCACTACAATACTTATTTAAAAATGAGTAAATGTCTTTTATATTACATATTATGTATTAAGTTGTATATCTATCAAGCAAACTCAGTTACTTAGTGACCAAGTTTAATAATATCCTAATATTATACTAAGGTAAAGGTTTTGTCAATTGTTTTTTTGAATTATTTTCGATGTAAAAACTAAACTTTATTTAAGCTTATTTTAATATTTAATAATTATAATATATATTATATATAGAGTATACATATCTTAGTAATTAAAGGAGTACATATGAAAGAAGAAAAAAATCCCGGAAAGCCATTTATATATTATTACATGATTGT
>CAZQHS010000044.1:0-12528 GCA_964593485.1 uncultured Clostridiaceae bacterium | reverse complement strand
GCTTCCTTATAAGTTAGCGAGGTTAAATATTATGAAAAAATGGAGCGGTGAAACAATAAAGTGGGAAATAAAAGTGCCGTTATTTAGAAATATAGTATTGCTAAAAGATTTTGGAATTGCTTTAGGTATTCCTTTCGGCATACTTATATTTATCTTATTAGTCGTATCTAAAGGTGATATATCAAAGGACGGCATGGGCTATCCGCTAATTCTAATCGGTGCTTTTTTCATTTTATCTTTTATTTTTATAATGTTGATATATGGAGGTAAATATCATGCCGGGTTTGTTATAGATAGCAAAGGAGTTTTAAATTACACTCAGGAAAAGTATAGAAAAAGAAATAAGATAATAAACACTATGCTAATTATTCTTGGCATATTCACAAAACGTCTAACTGCAACAGGCATAGGGCTCATGGCAGAATCGAAAGAGTCTATGTTTTTAAAATGGGAAAACATAAAAAAGGTAAAGATATATAAAGATTCGAAAACCATAATTATTCGCGGTGGCTTTACAGAAAAAATAGGCTTATTCTGTAATGATGACAATTTTGATATAGTAAGAGATGCTATTTTGCAAAATGTAGAAAAGGATGTCGAATAATATGGCCAAAAGTAATGAGAATAAAAAAATCGGAGCTATTTTTATATGTATAATAGCATTAATGCTGATATTATATGGACTGTTGCATATTTTTTTAGGATATTTCGGTGAGAAAGATACCGCTATTATCACAAGTGTAAGAAGACAAGGCGGCGAGAGAAATGAGGCCATACCCAATAGGTATACACTTGTTATAAGCTATAGATTTACTCTGCCGGATAGTATGGATATTGACGGATTCAGTTATAAAGTTGGAAGCCCTGTCTATGTAAAGGTATCTGATACAACCCCCTCTTTCGTTTCTATACGATATCTAAAAGCTTTTCCATATTTAAATGCATTGGAAATAGATTCAGGATTCAAAGCAGGTAATTTAGTAATAGTGGGATTTGGTTTTCTTATGATTTCGCTTTTAAAAAGCAACAGGAAGCAATAGGGACAGTCCTCATTGCTTCTATGAGAAAGAAAAGCAAAGGGGACTGTCCCTTTTGCTTTTTTCTTAAGTAAATGTTAATATCATTTATATACAATGGAAAAAAGGAGATGAGCAGCAGGAAAAATCCTGCCTTTAATATGAAGATCGGTTTAATAGGACTGCCGTCCGTTGGTAAGACTACATTGTTTAATCTTTTGACAGGTTTAAACATAGAAGTATCCGGATTTTCATCCGGCAAGGTGGAAGCAAATTTAGGAATAGCAAAAATACCTGATGAAAGAATTGATTTTTTATCAAAAATTTATAACCCGAAGAAGACTACTTATGCAACTATTGAGGTTATTGACGTGCCGGGACTTGTCAGTGGGTCAAGCACGGGCAAAGGAGTGGGAAATCAGTTTTTAGATAATATCAGGAAAGCGGATTTGTTGATTCATATATTGAGGGTATTTAAAAACAATGATGTAATACACGCAGAAGGGTCAATTGATCCCATGAGAGATATAGAAACAATCAACATGGAGCTTCTGTTTGCGGATCTGGGGATAATAGATAATAGGATAGAAAGAATAGAGAACTCGAAAAAAGTTACGAAAGAAAACCTGCAAGAGTTAGAAGTCCTAAAAAAATGCAAAGAAGGTTTAGAGAGCGGTTTATTGATACATAATCTAAACCTCAATGATGAGGAAAAGGAGCATCTTAAGACTTTTGGGTTTTTATCGGAAAAACCTATGATCTTAGTTGCGAACTTGGATGAAGACCAGCTTATAAATGGTGACTATACCGCTAAAGATTCAGTGATAGAATTTTCCAAAAGTGTAAACACCCCCCTTATTGAACTATGCATAGAATCCGAGCTGGAAATAAGCAAATTGGAGCCGGAGGATAGGGAAATGTTTATTCGAGATTTAGGTATTACCGAATCCGGTGTTGACAAATTGTCCAAAACCGCCTATGACCATTTAGGCTTGATTTCTTTTCTAACAACGGGACCCGATGAGGTAAGAGCATGGACAATAAATAAAAATACAATAGCAAAAAAGGCTGCAGGCAAGATCCATACTGATATCGAAAAAGGTTTTATAAGAGCAGAAGTGTGCAAGTTTGCATATTTAAAGGAATATGGTTCTATGACAAAAGTAAAGGAAAAAGGTTTGGCTCCTCTTGAAGGAAAAGAATATGTAGTGGAGGATGGAGATATTATTAATTTTAGATTTAATGTATAAAGCAGTCTCAATTTCACATATTATTCGCTTAACAATTTTCTAATTTCATTAAGACTATTTTTATCAATAATATAATAGGAAACCTTATCTACCATCTTTCCTTGACCTTTAAGAGTGTGATATTCAAAATTATTTTTAAGCTTATTTCCCTGAATAAAATATCGGGCCATATCCGATGCACCCATATCGGTTTTGATATCATTATGTATGGCAACATATGCACGGGGAATCAGAGGAATGTTTTCCATTTTCAAAAAACTATCCTGCAAATCCTTAACAAATTGCTGCTGCCTATACACTCTGGCTATATCACCTTTACCGTCATTCCTATATCGCAGATATTCCAAAGTTTGAATTCCATTTAGAGTATGAGTTCCTTTTTTCAACATGAATTTTTTTTTAAGCTCTGGGTCGGATATTTTAATATCTTTCGGTAAGGTAACTGTAAAGCCTCCTAAGGCATCAACACCGTTTTTTATAGCATTAAAGTTTAATACCAAATAATTGTCTATTTTAATTTTAAACAGATCTTCTACAACTTTTTTATTATAATCGATTCCACCGTGGGCATAGGAGGAATTGATTTTAATATTTCCTTTGCTTTTTGTAGTAATTTGTGAATCTCTTGGCACGGAAACAAAGATGACTTTTTCCTCTCTCATACCCAAAACTATGATAACGTCTGAACGAGAAGGTTCACCTTTTCTTGAATCTATACCAAGAACCAGGATATTTTTTTCGGGCACCTTTGTTAGCTGCGGGATTAAACCCGGATTTATACTTGTATCTTCTAAGTGCTTTGTATTATTATCATCTTTTATTCTTGCCAACTGAGTATTATAATTCATATAAGGTGCAGCCATTACTATAATAAAAAAAGCAGAAAATAATGCGACGAAAACAAATGACTTTTTCACAAAATCACCTCATGTAAACTCTTTATTCCTATATAAATAGTATTTACATATAAATTAATAGTTTACATTTAAATAATTCAAGAGTGGGAAAAGTAAGGAAACCGATATATTTTTTATGTTAATATATTACTATGACATATTAGTGCATTTCCCGGGAAATATTTCGCCATATGGCGAAAAAAGGCAGTGTTAATTTTGAAAATTATTATACCCGATTATTTGAAAAAAATAATAGAAAAATTATGGAAAAACGGATTTCCAACTTATATCGTAGGGGGTTCAGTAAGAGATATTTTAATGAACAAGGAACCTGTTGATTGGGATATTGCAACCCTCGCCGAACCCCATGAGGTGGTTTCCGTATTTCCCGACAAAAAGGTGCTAAAAACCGGAGAAAAATTCGGCACAGTGACAATAGTAGAAAACGAAGACATCGTTGAGGTTACAACCTTTAGAAGTGAAGGTAATTACACAGATGGCAGGCATCCGGATCGAGTGCGTTTTGAAAAAAACATTGAAGCAGACTTAAGCAGAAGGGATTTCACTATAAATGCAATTGCGTACAATGTTGAAAGTGGCTTTATAGATCCATATGGCGGGGTAGTTGATATAAGAAACAAAATTCTGAAAGCTGTGGGAGATCCAAAGGAAAGATTTTCGGAAGACCATTTACGTATGATGAGAGCAGTCAGGTTTTATGCTGTGTTATCATTTCAATTGGAACTTAATACAAGAAATGCCATTAAGGATTTGGCTGAAAACATAAAAAAAGTAAGCCCAGAGAGAGTAAGTGCAGAACTTTCTCAAATATTAATGAGTGAAAATCCGGCAAAAGGTGTGAAGATGCTTTTAGATACAACCCTTCTAAAACATCTCATGCCGGAAACTCATATAGTTTTAGAACATGAAAAAGGCAATAAAGATTTTTTAAACTATATATTTTGTATATTAGACAATACACCAAAAATTTTGCATATCAGATTGGCTGCACTTTTTTTAAATCCCAACGCAGCAATAAAAATGGATACCCATGGAGAGACCTTTACTATTATCATGAAAAGACTATGTTTTTCTAACGACTTGATTAAAAAGGTTACTATGCTAATGAGAACCTCAGAAGATTTTAATTTTTCTACGGAAAGGCTATATATTAAAAGAACCATAAGAAGTATAGGGAAAAGAAGTATCCATGACTTAATTAAATTTATGGAATCTAAAGTACATTGTAGCGGAGAAAAAAAGCATATAGAAGCCATTGCAATTATTAAAAGAACCATTGATGAAATATTAAAAAACAATGAACCTATAAATATTACTGATTTAAACATTGATGGAAATGATATCAAAAGATTGGGTATTGAAGAAGGAATTATAGTGGGAGAAACATTGGAATATCTCATGGATGTAGTGTTAAAAGAGCCAAAACTAAACAAAAAGGATTTACTTATAGAAATTATTAAAAATAAATGGATTTAAAAAGTTGCTCTATCTGACTTATTGCATTAACAATGTAATGCTATCAAATAGAACAACTTTTTTATAACTTTATTATTTTATTTTTTCAGCAAACTCTTTTCCAAAGTCCTTGCATCGTAAAAGGGCTTCTTCGTTAGGATTCCATAGCTCTTTAATCGGTTCGCTGACTATTTCAAATCCGGCTTTTGCTAATTCTTCATTGATAATCTTCGGAGATTCACCGCTCCAACCATAGGTACCAAAAGCCGCAGCCTTTTTATTTTTAAATGACAGACCTTTTATCATCTCAAGTATGCCAATAGCCGCATAAGTTATACCTTTATTTATAGTGGGTGCTCCTACCAAAATAGCTTTAGATTTAAAGACTTCCGTGAGGATGTCATTTTTGTCTTTGATACCGGCGTTAAATATTTTTATTGAAACATCCCTGTCCGCTTCTCTGATACCTTCACCTATATATTCCGCCATCCTCCTTGTACCATTCCACATGCTGTCAAATATAATGGTTACTTGATTTTCCTGGTAATTGTTAGCCCATTCCAAATATTTTTCTACTATTTGTGCCGGGTTGTCCCGCCATATTACACCATGGCTTGGGCATATCATGTTAAGTGGGAGATTAAACCCAAGTACTTCTTCTATTTTTTTAGTAACAAAAGTACTAAAAGGTGTCAGTATATTAGCATAATACTTAATACATTCATGGAATAATTCATCTTGGTCCGCTAAATCGTTATATAGAGGGTCCGTGGCATAGTGCTGTCCAAAACCATCGTTGCTAAAAAGAATATTATCTCCAGACATATATGTGAACATGGTATCCGGCCAATGCAGCATCCTGGCCTCAACAAAGGTAAGTTTGCTTTCCCCTAAGTCCAAAACATCTCCTGTTTTAACGGTGACAAAATTCCAATCCTCATGGTAATGGCCTTTCAATGATCTTACACCGTTGGCAGTACAGTAAATCGGAGTGTCCGGTATATGTTTCATCAACTCCGGTAGAGCACCGCTGTGGTCTATTTCACCGTGGTTGGCTACTATGTAGTCGATTTTATTCAAATCTATAACTTTTTTAAGCTCCGATACAAATTCTTTGGCAAAAGGCTGCCATACGGTATCAAGCAAAACAGTTTTTTCATCCTGTATCAGATATGAATTATAAGAAGAACCTTTATGTGTGGAATATTCTTCTCCGTGAAACTTCTTTAATGTCCAGTCAATTTTACCTACCCAAGTTACTTTATCCGTAACCTTAAAAGCCATATAATTACCTCCTTAACCTTAATTAGCCTGTTTTATTATGATTTTATATTAGCATACATGATAATTACTATCAATTGTTTTTCTTTTCATATGCTGCCGGTGGGTTTGCTTAGAAGGATGCAATTTTTACATAATCAATGATATAATTATTAAGACATGTGGTTACAGCGTTAATAAAGAATTCATTGGTATTGAACTTATTGCCTGATTAAGTTATACTTCTCAAGGAAATAGAAAATCTGGCTATAATCCAAGTTAAGCAAGGAGAAGATAATATGGATAAAAAAGAATTGAGATCCAGCGTGTTGCTTTTAATAACAGCTGCTATTTGGGGTTTTGCCTTTGTAGCACAAAGAATGGGAACTATGCATGTAGGAGCTTTTACCTTTACGGGATTGAGGTTTGTTTTAGGCAGTTTATCTTTAGTTCCTTTACTTATTTATACAAGAAAAAAAGAGGGTAAGAAAGAGAAAAACAGTCTTCAGTCAAAAACTAATATCAAAGCCGGAATAGCGGCAGGTTCTATTCTTTTTATTGCTGCTTCATTGCAGCAAATCGGCTTGATATATACTGATGCAGGAAAAGCAGGATTCATAACCGGTTTATATATAGTTATAGTACCCATTTTTGGCATGTTTTTAAAGCAGCGTATCCATATAAGCACTTGGGCAGGAATTATTTTGGCGGTACTTGGGTTATATTTTTTAAGCGTCACCCAAGGTTTCAATATCTCCAAAGGGGATCTTTACGTCATAGTCGGAGCATTTTTTTGGGCTATTCATATTTTAATAATTGACCATTACACAAAGAAAGTTGACTCGATAAAGCTATCTTTTTTGCAATTTGCAACATGCTCAATACTTAGCATGACTACAGCATTTATTTATGAAGAAATAAGTTTTCAAGGTCTGTCGGCGGTTATAATTCCATTGTTATACGGAGGTATTATGTCGGCGGGTGTAGCATATACTTTGCAGATAGTAGGGCAAAAACATGCAAAACCATCTCATGCCGCCATTGCTATGAGCATGGAATCCGTTTTTGCAAGTATAGGCGGTTATTTAATATTAAAAGAAGTTTTGGGTGTCAGAGGGTATATCGGTTCTGCATTAATGTTGGCGGGAATGCTTTTATCCCAATATGAAAATCTGACTAAAAAACCTTCGATGAATAATATTGAGTTGGAATCTTAATCACTTTTATCCGACAAAACACCCGGAATCCCTTTGCTAACCTTAGGATTTTATTTCAGTCATATATAACGAGGTGTAAGGATATCCCCGCTTTTATAAGGGAAATCCATGGATTTCCAGTTCATTTTTGTAAAACAGGCGGTGAGCATTTCTCCCACCTCGTTGAAACGCTCGGGTAGTGTTTTGTTTGCAACAAAACTCTTTACTGTAATCTTGTTATAATAAAGCGATGAAATATACAGTTTAGCTATAAATAATATATTGCAATAAAACGGTGAACAAGATGAAATATACAAATATAAGAGAAGCTATATTTATAAAAAGACCCAACAGGTTTCTTGCCCAAGTGTTATTAGATGGCAAAGTAGAAATTGTCCATGTGAAAAACACGGGACGCTGCAAGGAGATATTAAGAGAAGGCACAAAAGTGTATTTAGAGGCATCGGATAATCCAAATAGAAAGACAGCTTACTCTTTAATAGCAGCTTACAAAGGGGACATGCTTATAAACATAGATTCCCTGGTACCAAATACTGTGGTTTGTGATGGCATATTAAATGGACATATCAAATATCTTTCCGATGTTAAATATATCAAAAGAGAATCTACCTATGGCAAATCCCGATTTGATATTTATTTTGAAAAAGAGAATAGCAAAGGATATGTTGAAGTAAAAGGCGTTACTTTAGAAAGTAACGGTATTGCAATGTTCCCCGATGCCCCGACTTTAAGAGGCAGGAAGCATTTGCTTGAGATGGTTGACGCGGTGTTAAACGGATATGAAGGCTATATAATCTTTTTAATACAATTCAAAGGTGCCAAGCATTTTACCCCTAACAATATCACGGATCCCGAATTTTCAAAGGCACTGACTGATTGCGTAAAAAACGGAGTAAAGGTCTTGGCTTATGATTCTTATGTGCAAAGAGATGAAATAAAAATTTCCCATGAAATTAAAGTATTACTTTAATTGACAACTCTTTTCAATTATTTTTTGAATAACATAGTGCTTAATAAAGAATAATAATATTGAATAGTATTATGGAGGTAGATAAATGGGAGACAGACAAAATAAAGATCATAATCATATTCCGGGGGTAAGATGCGTTGTAAATACGTGTCATTATCATTGCCCCGGAGATCATTGCTCAGCAAACTGTATAGAGATACAACATAGAAATGCTTCAACACCTGAAGAAACAGATTGTGTAACTTTTATGCCCAAGTAAAAAAGGTGGTCTTAATGGCCACCTTTTCAAATTTATATGTTATTAAAATATTTACATGACTTTATTTAACTTCCTGTAATGTGAAGAAAATAACAGCTTGAGACAGGAAAAATTAAAAAAGTTTGTGGTTTACTCAAATACCAAGCCACGTTTATGTATACAAAATATGGTATAATAAAGAGTAATATAGAGAAAATACATATTAATTTGGGAGGTGTTTAAGATATGGAGGAATTAGTAAAGCCCAAGGGTATAACAAAAGAAATCTACCTTGCTGGGGGATGCTTTTGGGGCTTGGAAAAATATTTGGGAGAAATCAATGGTGTTATAGCTACAGAGGTAGGCTATGCCAATGGGGAAACGCCTAACCCCACGTATCAGGAGGTTTGCTTAGACTATACAGGTTATACGGAAACAGTACATGTGAAATATAACTCTGAAATAATAACTCTAAGTTTGTTATTAAAACTATATTTTGATGTAATCGATCCTGTTTCTGTGAATCGCCAGGGTCCGGATACAGGAAGTCAATATCGAACAGGTATTTATTACGTAGATGTTGAAGATAAATCCGTTATTGAAGAATCCATAAAAAAGTTACAGTCTCAATTTAAAAAACCTATAGCAGTTGAAATAGAGCCTTTGCTTAACTACTACACTGCCGAAGAATTTCATCAAAAATATTTGGACAAAAATCCCGGTGGATATTGCCATATTAGTTGGGATCAAATAAACAGCGTAAAGAAAAGAACTGGAAAATGAAATTGTTTAAAGTGTTTGCTGCAATGGACTTTTTACATGCAATTTTAATCAAATACTAATTATCTTTGATTAAGGAACCTTCCCAAAATGCAGGATGATGCATTTATTGTGTCAATAGTAGCAAAATCTCTTAATCTTTACTAAAATTTTCAAAGTTTTATTGTTAAATTTTTATTATATATGATAAAATATAGATGTATTCGATTACATATAAGTTTTAGGAGGAATTAAAATGATCATAGGAGTACCAAAGGAGATTAAGTCTCAGGAAAACCGTGTTGCCCTTACACCTGCAGGTGTAGATGCTTTTGTAAGAGCAGGGCATAAGGTATTGGTAGAAAAAGGTGCAGGCTTGGGCGCAAGTTTCACCGATGAACAGTATGAAGCTCTTGGAGCAGAAATGTTATCCGATGCATCAGAGGTATGGGGACAAGCCGATATGGTTATGAAGGTTAAAGAACCTTTAGAGTCAGAATACAAGTATTTTAGAGAAGATCTGATTATCTTCACTTACTTGCATTTAGCCGCAGAAGATGTCCTTACTCAAGAGTTAATCAAAGCAAAAACTATAGCAATTGCTTACGAAACAGTTGAAAATCCAGACAGGTCATTACCACTACTTCAGCCTATGAGTGAAATCGCAGGGCGTATGGCTATTCAACAAGGTTCTATCTACTTAGAGAAGACCAGAGGCGGAAAAGGTCTATTAATTGACGGAGTACCCGGTGTTGCTCCTGCAAACGTAGTAATTGTAGGTGCGGGAATTGTTGGTACAGGTGCTATCAGAAGAGCAGTGGGCTTGGGTGCAAACGTTACTGTTCTTGACGTAAATGTGGACAGGTTGAGATACTTAGGTGAGGTTTTCATGGGAAGACTCACAACTTTATATTCCAATAATTATAATTTAACGGAAGCGGTTAAAAAAGCTGACTTAGTTGTAGGTGCAGTACTAATTCCCGGAGCAAAAGCACCTAAATTAGTTACCGAAGAAATGATTAAACAGATGGAGCCGGGCAGTGTTTTAGTTGACGTTGCAATAGACCAAGGCGGCTGCATACAAACTATGAAAGTTACAACCCATGCTGAACCCACATTCTTATTACATGATGTAATCCATTATGGTGTTGCTAATATACCCGGAGCAGTTCCAAAAACAGCTACATTGGCATTGACTAACAATACTTTACCCTATGCTCTCAGAATAGCCAACAAAGGCTGGAAGAAGGCACTGACTGACGAAGTTCCATTAAGAAAAGGTGCCAACGTTATCCAGGGCAAGGTAGTATACAAAGCAGTAGCAGATACTTTTGACCTACCCTACGTACCTGTAGAAGAAGCTTTAGGGATGTAGTCAAACAACATCCCACAACAAAAAAGGTGGTTACGACCACCTTTTTTATATAGTAGGAAAGTTCTACTTTCCTACTATATAAAAACAATTTAATTAAATGCCGTGCCAATATTTCCTCATTTAATTCGGAAATGGCACATGGCAATAAAAGCGGCTTTTTCAACCTATGTCATATTAAAAATTCATTAGCAACTATATAGTTTAACAACATAACGATAGCTATTTAATGTGGTGAAGCCGCTTTTGTTTCTTGGAATGCAGTTTTTCAACAGGAATAGATATCATAAAATTAGCATAAGATTTGCAGGAATACCTATATAATATATGGAAAAGATATACAATGAAAAGCATGTATATGGATAAAATATGATTCTTCGGTAAGGAGTATAGGGCAATGAAGACAATAATAATGACAGGCGGCGGTACTTCAGGGCATGTAACCCCCAATATCGCATTAATGCCAAAACTAAAAGAGTTAGGGTACAGGATTAATTATATCGGTTCTATAAATGGTATAGAGAGTCAATTAATAAAAAAAGAAAATATTCCTTATTACCCTATTAGTGCAGGTAAATTAAGAAGATATTTGGACATG
Source organism: uncultured Clostridiaceae bacterium (assembly GCA_964593485.1). GTDB lineage: Bacteria > Bacillota > Clostridia > Lutisporales > Lutisporaceae > JAAYKT01. The sequence continues at coordinate 1,476 of CAZQHS010000044.1, read as the reverse complement.
AAAAACATCGCAGATGCATTTAGAGTCTTGAGTGGTTTGAGACAATCTATTTCTATTATAAAAAAAGTAAAACCTGATATTTTGTTCAGCAAAGGCGGTTTTGTATCATGTCCCGTTGTTTGGGCTGCCCGGATATGCAAGGTGCCTGTAGTTATACACGAATCAGACATGACGCCGGGTTTGGCAAATCGCCTATCAATGCCTTTTGCCAAAAAGGTATGCTATACTTTTCCTGAATCCAAGATGTACGTCCCAAAGGACAAAGGAGTAATGACAGGCCTTCCTATAAGACAATCTTTGCTAAAAGGAGAATCTTATAAAGGCAAGGAGCTTTGCGGTTTTACCGGAATAAAACCTATAATCATGGTTATTGGAGGAAGCCAAGGTGCAGAAGCTATAAACAAGGAAATAAGAAGCTTGTTACCAAGCCTACTGAAAGAATTTCAAATTTGCCACATATGCGGCAAAGGAAACATAGATACCGTTTTTTCAGGTATTAAAGGGTATAAGCAATTTGAATATGTGGATTCAGAGCAAGCCCATTTATTTGCCATGTCGGATTTAGTTATTTCAAGGGCAGGTGCCACTACCTTGTTTGAGATACTTGCACTAAAAAAGCCCAATCTTTTAATACCTTTGTCAAAGAATGCTAGTAGGGGAGACCAAATTTTAAATGCACAGTCTTTTTCCACACAAGGATTCAGCATGGTTTTGGAAGAAGAAAATCTTTGCACTGAATTTTTAAATGCTATTAAAAACCTTTATAAAGAAAGAAACAAATATATAATTCAAATGGAAAAAAGCATAGTAGGAAATAGCATTGATAACGTAATTAATGTAATCGAAAGTCTTTGTTAAAAAAATCCCTCGTAAATATAGTGGGGATTTTTTTAATTTTATTATGCAGGTACTATTTCAAATATTATATCCGGTAGCAAGGTTTTCAGATAATCTATAATATTTGTTTTTTTCCTGGTTTTGGGCGGCTCTCCCAAAATAGCATGAGTTATATTATTTTCATTTGCAAAATTTACTATGGTTTCAGTAATATTATTTGAACGTAAAACAGCCATATCCGCTCCCGCATTGTTTGAAATTTGATAAAGGAATTCAAGGGCTTCACTTTCATCCGGGTTTCCTAAAAAGTTAGTACCCTTTTTTGTTACGTGTATCACGTAAAGCTTTGCGTTTAAGTTGCTTGCCATTTCTTCTCCAAATTTTATTAATCTTTCACAATTCTTTTGAACCGTTACACATACCATTATTTTATTGTCAATCACGGTTTAGCTCCTTTTAAAATTTATTAAGTAATATATGCCGCAGTCTTATTATAATAAAGTAATCTATAAGGTGCAATACGAAAAATAGAGTTAAGGTTAATTGGTTGCCGACTTTTGTTAATGTTCACACTTACTTTTAATTTTCTACAATTATTAGTATTTGATAAAGATTGCGTTGTGGAAAGGATTAGGGACT
>CAZQHS010000043.1:0-12759 GCA_964593485.1 uncultured Clostridiaceae bacterium | reverse complement strand
CACTGAGGAATTTACTAATAAGCTTAATATTGCTTTGCATTTAAAAGCAGATGAATTAGCAGGAATCCCCAAAAAAATCTTTAAAACAATATTATCAGATGACTTGGCAAAACTTTCTGATGATGCCATAGGGGATATACAAAATGACGAATGGAAAGATATCACCTATGAGAACGGCGAGGCAATATATAATTGGGTCTTCCCCGAAACTGCAGATGGGGAGCAAAAGGTATATGTCAGATTTATGGATGAGGCCGGCAATATATCTTATATATATGAAGCCTCTATTAGATTATATAGAACATCTCCCACAGGATCGATTGATTATGATATAACGGAGCCAACGGGAGGAATAGTAAAGGCAACACTTACCATAGACGATGGTTTAATACTCTTAAATAATAATGGGGATAAGACGTACGAGTTTAATCGTAATGGCGAGTTTGAGTTCATCTTTGCTGACGCTGCCGGCAATATGGGCCGGGCAAAAGCTGTGGTAAATAATATAGATAAAGAGCCCCCTAAAGCATATATAGAGTATGATCATCCAATAGATATATGGACAAATGAGTCAATCACCGCAAGACTTTATTTAGAGGATATAAACGGATATGAAGTTTTAAGCCAAGGCGGAGATACTCATACTTTTAGCGATAATGGCGAATTTATATTTGAATTCAAGGATAGTTTGGGGAATTTAGGAAGCATTAAGGCAGAAGTAAAAAACATAGACAAAAGGCCGCCCGAAGGCTATATTAACTATTCTTATTCAGATACTGCACCCGTTGCCGTATATCTCATGGCTGATGAAGCCGTCAAGGTTACTAATAATGGGGGCAGCCTTAGATATGAATTTTTAGAAAACGGTGAATTTACCTTTGAATTTGAAGACAAAGCAGGGAATAAAGGAATAGCTGCTGCTTCTGTATACACTATTATCCATGAAAACTATGTCAATGTGGTATATGATGATGCAGGCACACCGACAAATAAGGCCGTTACCGCAGTATTTATACCGAATCCTGCACTTGCATGTCTTACAAGTCCTACAGTGGAGGAAGATTCTTTCGATGCCTACGAGTACAAATTTACAGACAACAAAAGTCATACAGTATATATAAAAGCTTTGTCAGGTGAGGGAGATAGGAAAACTGTAACAGCCTACGTCTATAACATTGACAAGATTCCTCCCCAAGCAGATTTTTATATTAGTGAAACAGAATTTACAAACCAAAATGTCATAGTGAACTTGCTTCCTTATGATGATAAAGGCACAGATATAAAAATTTTAAATAATAATGGCAATGCGGAATATATTTTTGAAGACAACGGCAGCTTTATATTTGAATTTTCCGATGAAGCGGGAAATATAGGAACTGAGGAAATCACTATTACAAATATTGATAAAAAGGCACCAAAGGCTGAAATAAATTATTATAAGGAAGAAGACAAGCCAAATTCCAAATTTGCCAAAGTGGTTTTTACCGGAGAGCTTGAGGAAGTAATAATACTCAACAATAATGGCACAGATGTATTTGAATTCGTAGAAAACGGTGCCTTTACATTTTTATACGCCGATACAGCAGGGAATAAAGGTGAGATAACAGCTATAGTCAGTGATCTATCCGACACTGCCCCGGCTGGAGTAATGGAATATTATATAGGAGATATAAAAGTAGACAATATAGATGAAATAAAGACAAATGAAAGCGTTAGGGCAAAATTGATATTAGCTGAAGGCAACTCACCTTATAGGATTATTAATAACGAAGGTAAAGATAACTACACTTTTTCACAAAATGGAGAGTTTACATTTATCTATATGGATGAAAACCAAAGAAAGGGCTTTGCTGCTGCTAAAGTCAAATCAATAGACAAGGAGCCCCCTAAAGTCCAAATATATGCAGATATTGTTGAGCCGACAAAAGAGGATGTCATTATAAGCGTAAGCTATAGTGATAATGTTGAAATAGCAGAGGTTTTGCACAATATGGAGTCCTCTAATATGACTATTAAAGATAATAAAATCACTTATATTTGCAGAGAAAATAAATTAATTGAGATAACAGTTATAGACACAGCCGGAAACGAAACAAAGAAAATCTATAATGTAAACTATATATTCAGAGAAAACCCAAAAGGAGAAATAAGCTATACTCCTGACAAAATTACAAATAAAAATGTTAGAGCTTTGCTTGCCATAGACAGGCCTGCAAAGATTTTGAACAATAGCGGTAAAACCGAATACATTTTTACACAAAACGGTGAGTTTACATTCTTATTTGAAGATATGGCAGGGAATAAGGGAGAAGCCACTGCAATAGTTACATGGATTGATAAAATTCCTCCCACAGGAACTGTCACATATAGCAAAATGGATATGACAAACAAGCCGGTAATAGCAAGTCTTAGGACAAGTGAAGATGCCATGGTTTTAAATAACGGAGGATCACAAAATAGGATATTTAACACTAACGGAGAATTCATATGGAAAATAGGGGATAAAGCCGGAAATATCATAGAAATCACAGCAAGGGTGGCAAATATAGATTCGGATAAGCCGGAAATAAAGCTCAAAGGGCCTTCCTATATAGCTATTTTTCAAAATGAAGACTATGTAGAAGAAGGGTACAGTGCCACAGATAATATTGACGGTGATATTACAGATAAGGTCGAAATTACAGGGAGTGTGAATACAGATGAGCCGGGTATATACTATTTGAAATATAAGGCAACAGATGCAGTGGGTAACGAAAGTGATGTGATAAGAACCATAAAGGTGCTGAGCCCCGGTGAATTGGTTATTCTCATTAATAGCAAGGCTACTGAGGGAGAAAGCATAATTTTAGATGATACAAATGTATCAGCAGCTGTCATTGGCAATGAAGGAGATTACAGTCTCCAATACGCAAAAGGCAAAAAAACAAAAGCATATTTTAAAACTGATGGAGTTATTGTAGACGGAGACAGTGCCATAAAGCTTGAGGCATATAATTGGTATACATTTTATGTAGAAGACAGTGAAAGAAGAACAAAGACAATAATGATCTATATAAATAAATAAAGGAGGGCCGGTAATGAAAAAAAGAATTAAAGCTTTTTTACTGCTGATAGTTTTTATCCTGGGCTTAGTAAATCCACTTATAATGGAAGTTGCAGCGGCAGAGGAGTCTGCTATACAATCTATAAAAAACAGTATTGTGGAGCTTTTAGTTAATAAAAAAGACGGCAGATTTGTTATAAAAACCGTGGACGGCTCTCCTAATAGAGAAGACGAAAATGAGCCTTTGCTATTTATAAAGGATATGCCGCAGACAAGCTTTACAACCATTAGAATTGACGGGGAGGATTATATATATGGCAATACATATGTTTCGCCCGAGGGTGGTTTTTTAGAAAATCCTGTCACTAACGGCATGAGCAGCAATTCTATTTGGAAAATAGGCGATATTGCTGTTGCCCAAAGATTAGAGCTTACAGATAATATTAGCAGCAGCGATGTAGGGAATGTAAAGATAAGCTATACTATCAAAAATGAGGGGTCAATTGCAAAGGAAGTAGGTGCAAGAATACTTCTTGATATGATGCTGGGAGACAATGACGGCTGTATTGTTTCATTGGACGGAAAGAAAGATATAAGCTATGAGGAAAAGGTATCAAAGAAGAATATCCCTCTTTATTGGAGATGCACAGATGCGGTGGATAATCCCAAAGTAGTAGCCTATGGCTTTGTAAAAGGTTGGGGCAACGTGGAGCCGGACAGTATGACAATCGCTCATTGGAGTGCCCTTTCAGGGACTAAATGGGACTATATTATAAACCCGGAGAGGAATATAGGCTCCTCTTTGAATGATTATAAAAGTGCTGACTCGGCAGCGGCACTTTATTGGGAGCCCAAAGTGTTAAGCCCGGGGGAAACAATGCTTGTGGAGACTTTTTATGGACTTGGCAATGTAAATGGCAGTGACGGCAACGCTTTTGACCTTAATGTAATAGCTCCTGCCAAGCTCACTGTTTCAGGAGAAAACTACAAGGATAATCCTTTTCATATTATGATGGAGCTTGATAATAGCCTTAATAATTCTATGGAATTGGCAGGTATAACAGCAGAGCTCATTTTGCCGGAAGGTTTGGAGCTTGTGGCCGGAGGAGAGAGCAGCTTATATTTTTATAAAATACCGGCGAAATACAAGCAGACTGCACAGTGGGAAGTAAATGCATTAAAAACAGACAGGCTAAGAGTTCTTCAATATATGATAAAAGTTTCCCGAGGTGATGAGGAGTTAAAGACTGTTAGAAAATTTATAATAGTACCCGGATTCGGGGAGTCCGATTCCCAAATAGGATATACAGATTTAATACCCGGGACTTTATATTACGGCGATGAAGACAAGGCAGTTCAGCTATTGGGCTACGGCTTTGAAATCCTAAAGGACAAGAGCTCTTATGAAATGAGCCTATCTGACGTATCAAAAGGCATCATTCATAATTTAAAGGAAACTGATATAACAGTAGTAAGCGATAATCAAATCCGTATAAAGATACCAAAGGATATGGAGCAGGGAGAGTATAAACTAACAATAAACCATAGGAATGATTTATATGATTATACCTTAGCCAACACTATAACCATCACTATGGATTCAAAGTATAAATCCCGAAACTACGGAATACTTGCCATAATGGAGGAAAGTACAGGGGGCAACACAGTACATAAGGCAAAGCTTTTTGAAAACGAAGGAGAGCTTAGTGCAGAGGATAAGAGCAAAGCCATATTTATACTAAGAGGTAAAATCAAAAATATATCCGAAGGAAAATTTGATGTTTACGGTGATAGCATCGGAATAAACAATGTGTATTTCAAAGGCTACGGGGACAAGACACTTTCTGTAAATAAAAGCGGGAACAGCTATATAGTGAAGGGAACCGGAGAGCTATATATGCCCACGGCTTTTATGGGCAAAACCATGGATATTACTTTGAAAAAAGGAAGCTTTTACATAGATTCAAAAACAGCTGTAATCAAAGATGAAGAAGGCTATCTAAATGATACATCTATGCTTTATGTAGGTTATTTCCCTATTTTAGTAAAGGAAATCAAAATACAAAAAAACGGAGAGGCAAAGATTGATGGGCTATTAAAACTTGAAAACAAATATTTCGAGTTTCTGGCCGGTGCAATGTCAGGCTTTATGGAATCAGACCTAAAGGATATGAGTATCACAAATAAAAATATAAATATAGATGCAGAGATAAAATTACCTTTTCCGAGATGGAAATTAGGTGGCTTTCAATCCAAGGACTATGTCAGCAAAAAAACTACCAATATCACTTTTTTTATAAACACAATAAAAGGAGCCTATGGCTTTAAGACCAAGGCGGAAAACCCGGGGCTTAGGCTGCTTGATATAAACGCTACCATGGTATTTGACAAGAATTTATATCCGGATTATTTTGAATTCGATAACGAATACGGTAAAATTCCCGAGCCTATAGGCAGTACAGGCCTTGCATTTGAAAGGGTTGGGGGAGGCATATATGGCCTTCGCTCCATGATTGACTCCTTGCGATATGGGATACTCCCTACAGGCTCATCTATAGTGGCAAGAGCAGATATAGCAGATTTACTCACCTATCATAGCGGCAGAATAAAAGGGAAGACACTTTTGGGACTTAGGGATATGGAAGCGGTTCTAAGCTGCACCGGTCTCGACCTAAAAGGTGATGCCTATGTATATTTCATAGATGTGGGAGATATTATTGGTCACTTTGATTTTGGTGGCGGCTATATCCAGTCTAATATAAATATTTTGGACATACTCATAATGGATTCATATTTTGGCGTCAGCAGTAGGGAAATAAGGGCTTCTATGAGTGGGAAACTCAAAATACCCAAATATGTATGGTTCGTGGGGGGAGAAGAAGTCGGAAGCTATAAGTCCGAGCTGTCTTCAAAAAAGATTGAAGGCAGTGTCAAGGTACTGGGTGTGGGCGTAGGGGTGAAATATGAATGGGGTGGTTCTGTAAGCTTCAGCGTTGCATCTGTTGATGCTATAGGAGAAAAAGGCATTTATACCGTTAGGACAACAGATGAAAAAGGCCGGGATGTAAAGATAACCTATGGTACTAATATAGAAAAAATCAGTGATATACCTTATTCCTATAATATTTGCTATAGTGGGGATATAGGCGGAGTCAGGCTTCTTGGAGCATCGGAATACACCTATAAATTAGATATAAAAGATATGGAATCTGCAATAATTGAGATGAAATATGAATCTCTGGAAGTACCGGAAATAATAATAACAGATCCTGATGGTATTTTTTATGAGCTAACTCCGGGAGTGAATTATAAAAATCATATAGTATCTGCTGAAGAGTCCGAATCAGGCTTGGAGGAAAAGCGTCTATTTGTGACTATAATAAATCCTATGGATGGCAAGTGGAAAATAGCATCCGACAAGGCTGTCACTATGAAGCTATATAATGCAATAGAGCCGGCAACTTTTAAATCCCTTGAAGCAGAATTTAAAGAGGACAAGATTAAGGTGGATTGGTCTTTGAATACTAATTTAGGCAGCAAAGTTTCCCTTCATCTTATTAAAGAAGGAGAAGCCTCAGGCTATGTGGAGCTTGGGAAGGATTTGGACGGCAGTTTGGGCAGCTACGAATGTGCTATACCCGAAGGAGTGACAACAGGCAAATACAAGGTTCGGGGTGAGGTAAAAAGAGATGGTACAGGCTATGATTATATGGATTCGACAGCTTTTGAAATAACGGATGCTCTGGCACCAGCGGCACCTACCGGCTTTACAGTTACTGCAATAGGCAACGGACTTATGAAAGCAAAATGGAATAGCGTAGCAGGAGTTGATGAATACCGCCTATATGCCGTGGATAATAAAGGTGCATTAGACAGCACTGTTTTGGCTATGGTAAGTGTTGAAGGTGATAAGACGGAAACAATATTTGGTGGAACTCAAAAGGATGAAAAAGGCAATGAATACGGATGGTTCCCGGGCAGAAACTATAATTTCGCCTTATATGCCATTAAACAAACAGGAGATGACAGTAGCAAAATAGATCATATCAGCAAAGGGGCTTACTCCGAGGCTGTGGAGCTACCAAGGCCAAAGCCTCCTGTATTTACTGCTTCCTTTAGCTCACTATATGGAAATGTTAATATAGAAAAAGATGAAAATAATGAGGATGTGTATTATACAAATTCCGGAAATATCACTTGTAATTTTGAAGCTGATAAAACATCGGATATAGTGATTTATATTAATGGTGAAAAGGTAGGAGGAAGAAAAAGCAAAAATTATGACTTTGAACTTTATTTGAAAGATTGCGAGAACTTTATAGAAATTGAAGCTACAGGAGAAAATGGTGATAAGTCAGTAAAAGTGTATGATTTTTACTATGATAATACTGAGCCGGATTTGATGGTGCAGAGCCCTTCAAGCGGTGATCTTATCCAAGACGGAAGGGTAACAGTATCAGGAGTCACATCCCCAAATTGCAGGCTTTATATAAACGGCACGCCCCTAACTGTGGAAGAGGACGGCAGCTTTAACGAGGAATACATGCTTATGGATGAATACATGGAAACCTTAAAGATTCAATCTGTGGATAAGGCGGGAAATGAAGCTGAATATGTTACGGAAGTCTATAACTCCGGTGTAGGCAGTTTCGTCAGAGTAGAAATAAGACCAAATACTATGGAGCTATGGGTAGGAGACAAAATCCAATTGAAGCTCTATGGGGTGGCAGAGGATGGTAAGAGTGTATTATTAGATGGAAACAGGGTGGATTGGCAGCTATATGATACTGAAAGTATTGCAACTTTGACAGAAAAGGGGCTTTTGACCGGCATAAAGGTTGGTGAGGTAGTAGTGAATGCAGGATACAGGGTTTCCGAAGATAAGATATTTGAAGACGCAATAGTTATAAAGGTATTGCCGAAGGAAGACAAAGAAAAAGATAAAGACAAAGATAGGGATAGGGATAAAGACAGCTCAAAACCTGTGCCCCCATCAAATATCGAAAATGATAAAGATAAAGATAACAAAGGAGAAGATAACAAAATTAGCATGATTGATATGGATAACCATTGGGCTAAGGATTTAGTAAACAAACTAATTGAAAAGGGAATCATAAACGGAATAAAAACGCCATCGGGGGAATACAGATTTGAGCCGGAAAGAGATGTTACCAGGGCGGAATTCGCCAAGCTGCTTTCTTTAAGCCATGGATATGTCCAAAACGATAGGGATATGGATTTGTCTTCCTTTGCAGATGAAGAGGATATTCAGCCCTGGGCAAAGCCTTATATGAAGTATTGCTATGACTTGGGTTGGATAAAAGGAAAAAGTGACGGTAAAGTACTATATATGAAACCAAAGGATGCTATCACAAGAGCCGAAGGGGCGGTAATGGTAGCCAGGGCTTTGGGGTTAGCAGCGGATACCAAAACTTTAAAAACAAAATATATTGATAATGTTGAAATACCTGATTGGGCTCTATCTTATATAAATCGCTTAACAGAAATGGAGCTTATGACGGGATACTCCGACGGCACCTTCAGACCTGCCGAGATCCTTACAAGAGCTGAAGGGGCAGCACTTTTGTATAAATGTTTTGTTAAATAATAATTTAACGAGGTGATGAGCATATCTCCCGGCTCGCTTTCAACGCTCGGGTAGAGTTTTGTTTTTAACAAAACTCTTTACTATAATCTTGTTATAATTAAAACATATTGACACTTATTGTAATTGCGTATATAATAATATTATATATTAAATCAGCCGAAGGGAGACAGTAATAATGTATATAAAAAGACATGCTGAAGACTCTATAATGAAGCTTTCAAAGATGTTTGGAGCTATTCTTGTTACCGGTCCCCGGCAGGTTGGAAAAACGACAATGCTCAAAAATATTACTGCGGAAATCCCGTATGTTACATTGGATGATCCGATTCTGCTTTCCTCTATTGCAGAGCAAAGCGGAACTTTTTTTAAAGATAATCCTCCACCGATTTTCATAGATGAAATACAATATGCACCAAATTTGTTTCCGCAAATTAAAATTATTCTGGACAGAGATAAAAACAAAGGACAATTTTTTATGTCCGGCTCCCAGCAGTTTAAAATGATGAAAAATGTCACCGAATCTCTTGCAGGAAGATTAGGGTTGCTCACTCTTCTTGGATTGTCTTTGCGTGAGATGAAACAGATTTCTTTTGATGAGCCCTTCTTACCCACCGACGAATACTTTCTTTTAAGAAAAAAACAAATTACTGATATTTCCTATGATGATATATGGTATACAATTCAACGAGGCAGTATGCCGGAACTTTATGCCAACTATGATTTTGATTGGCAAATGTACTATGGTGCTTATGTAAAAACCTATATTGAACGTGACGTTCGTGAACTTACACAAGTCGGAGACGAAATGAAATTTATTCAATTTATGATTACTGCTGCAAGCTATACAGGTCAATTATTAAACTTATCCTCACTAGCTCGAAATGTAGATATCAGCCCGCCCACAGCAGAACGATGGCTATCCATTTTAGTATCTTCAAATATAGTTTATCTGTTAAGACCCTATTCAAATAATATAACAAAAAGAACAGTAAAAACCCCCAAACTATATTTCCTTGATACGGGCTTAGCTGCCTACCTAACCAAATGGAATACCCCCCAAGTATTAAAAAATGGAGCCATGGCCGGTGCATTTTTTGAAAGCTTTGTTATTTCCGAAATCATTAAAAGCTATTATAATAAAGGAATTCTTGAAGCACCATTATATTTCTACCGGGATAAAGATATGAAAGAAATTGATTTACTAATTGAAAGTAATGGGATTTTATACCCCCTTGAAATTAAGAAACATGCCGATCCACAAAGAAAAGATGTGTCAGCATTTAATTTAATTGATAAGATTCCCAATATAAACCGTGGTCCCGGCGGAGTTATTTGCTTGTATGATAATCTCATCACTTTAAAAGATAATAACAGAGTAATTCCGGTGAAATTTCTTTAAAAATTATATATTATGATCCCTCAAAATAAGGTGTAAAGATATCTCCCGCTTGCATCCGATATTTCTCTTATTTCCTCATTTTATTCGATTGCTGTTATTACCCGATATTCATCTTTTTCTCCAACTGTGATTTTTACCGAGTTTTCAAAAAAGTCAGCGGGCACACTTTTTTTGTATGCTAACAAAATATCAAAATGTTTATCATCTATTTTCGAGATTTCATAGCTGCCAACCCAGGGGCTTGAAACGCCGGTGACAAAGGCGAAGCTGCTGAAATCTCCGTATCTTTCAGCCCTCATTACATCAGATAATAAAGCATATTGGATGGCACCGTTTCTTTCTTTAACTGCCTCTGCATACATTTTAGCAGCTTCTTCGCCTGAACTGGGGAAGCTGAAGCCCTTGACCAATCTGTCAAAATTATTTTCCCCTTCATCTTTGCTGAATATTTTTATAGTTAAATTATTGTTATCAAGGTAATCGAAGCTTACATTCTCTCCCAAAACATCAGTGAAATAGTTAATGGGAACATATGTAACACCATTAACCACTGTGGGTGCCGCCATCTCTATAGGTTCCATGCCGGACTTCCAATATTTATTTGAATTTTCCTTGATGAAACCCCCTGCAATAACAGCACCATTATCCTTGTTCCACCCCACTTCATATCCCAGGGTCTCTGCAATAATTCTAAGGGGTACATAATATTCATATCCATATTGAAGAGCTCCTAATTCACTTAGAAGGGCAGCTCCATTGTAACTTATATTGCCTTTCTTGCAGCCGTTCGACAGGGCTTTATAAACATCCTCTTTTATAATTCCCTTCAAATTTTCCGCATTTAGCCTGAAAAAGCGGATCCCGGCAGCGTAAGGGGCAATTTCATATTGTCCGAAATATATGACCAGATCATTTTCTTCTAAATAAAAATCAAATTTGTTACTTTTGTCTGTAATAGTTTTTTCGTAATTTTCAAAGTATGGCTCAGGGTTTTCTTTTATTTTTTTTAGAACGTAATTTTTAACGAATTTAGGCCCCCCAAATTTATCAATAAATAAATCCTCGTAGGTATAAACCCTTTTTTATTTTAGTATAACATATACGATATATTATTTGCTAACCTCTTTCACCAACTCTACATAAAATCTGCACGCTTTTATTATATCTGAAACAGGGCAGAACTCATCTTTCATATGAGCTAATTTTGAGTCTCCTGGGCCATAACCTATGGTGGGGATGCCGATTCTTGCACTCGCCACACCATTGGTGCTGAAATCCCATTTAGTAGTTTTCGTCTTTTTACCTTCCAGGATTTCACACACTTTCATCGCTGAAAGAGTAAGGGGATGATCGGATTTAATCTCCCAAGCAGGAAGGAAAGAATCCAAACAAACATCCAGACCGGTCCAGCTCTTTCCTTTGACTTGAAAAACCTCCCAGGAAGCATCCGTTCCGGAAATCAACTTATCCATTTCCCTTTTAATAAAAGCTTCATCTTCGCCGGTTATAAGCCTTCTATCTATGTAGACAATAGCTTCGGAGGGAATTGCATTATAAGAGGCGGATTTGCTTTCTATCTTCGTTAATGCAATAGTACCGGAATTCTCATGATTTTTTGTAAGGGTTTTATTCAACTCCTCAATTTTCTTTATAATATCCGCTAATTTATATACCGGATTATCACCTTTTTCCGGAGCACTCCCATGAGCAGAGGTACCCTGCATTTTTATTTTAAACAATGCTCTACCTTTTTGGCCCAAACACACCCGACATTTGGTTGCTTCGCAAATCACTACATAATCCGGCTTGATACCGTCATTTTCAAATATGTATGATAGGTTTTCCCCGTCAAAATCTTCTTCCATAACGGAAGCACATATATAAATAGTCATTCCCTTGTCTAATCCCAATTTTTTTATGATATGACCCGCATATACCGTTGCTGCCAATGCGGATTTCATATCCGCAGAACCCCTTCCGTATAGGTTATTGTCTTTTACTTCACTGCCGAAGGGGTCAACACTCCATTCTTTGGCATCATCCGCTTTCACCGTATCCGAATGAGAGTCAAACATTATTTTCAGCTCTCCATTGCCGATAACACCTATACAGTTGCCCATTCCGTCGATAATAACCTCATCAAAACCCAACTCTAACATTTTGCTTTCAATAAACTTTATAATTTCTTTTTCTTCCCCGGTAAAGCTTTTTATCCTGACCAAATCTTGGGCAAACTTTACAAGGTCCCCTTGCAATTCGTTTACAACTTCTCTTATATCCATAAAATCACTCCTATCTTTTCATTTAAAATGTTTTCCTCTTGATATTATTATAGTTTCTATGATTAAAAAAACCAATATATTAAATAAACAATATTGTATAGGGCTGCCCTATAAAGGGTAGCCTAAAATTATTATAGATAGGAACAAATAACATGAAAAAACCGCCATACATGCTAACAATTTCTATACTATTTATGTTACTGATTGCCGCTGCATTCACAAGCATTTCTGTGGGTAGGCTGAGCTCAAATCCCATGGAAGTTTTAAATGCAGCAAAAGGAAGATTAGGAATTATAGAATTAGAGGACGATACTATGGAAATAGTCATATTTTCCATAAGATTGCCTCGTGTATTGGCCTCTATAATTATTGGCTCAATGCTGTCATTATCCGGAGCTGTCTATCAAGGAGCTTTTAGAAATCCTTT